>DATMZT010000015.1:0-40067 GCA_035573335.1 Hyphomicrobiaceae bacterium
GTGCGTGGCAAGGCTCTGATCCTCGATCTTGCCGCCGTCTCGCAGCGCCTCTTCTGTTTCTAGCCGCGCCGGCCCCGCCCGGGGAACTCGGGTGCGATGCTCGAGATTGAACCGGAGCCGGCGCCACAGATGGCCAGGGCGTGAAACCGGAGGCAAACGGTGGCGATGCTGGGTGCGGTGTGGAAAGGGGCTCTGGCAGTTGGCGTCCTCTGCGCCGTCTGCGCTGCGCCCGTCCTGGCGCAAGAGCTGAAAACCTATGGCAAAAAGGGCAGCTATGAGGACGTTAAGTTCGAACTCAATGATGCCATCATCAGGCGCGGCCTTGCCATCGACTACACCGGGCAGATCAACCAAATGCTGGAGCGCACCGGCGCCGATGTCGGTTCGGCCAAGCACGTGTATGCCAACGCCGAGTTCTTCATGTTCTGCTCGGCCAAACTCTCCCGCGACATGATCGAGGCCGACCCCGCCAATCTCGGCTATTGCCCCTACGTGATATTTCTTTATGAAACCGCCGATAAGCCAGGTGAAATTGTCATCGGCTATCGCCGTGCCCTGCCAAGGGGCGACACAGCCTCGCAAAAGGCGCTTGCCGCCATCGACGCGCTGCTCGACGGTATCGTCAAGGACGCCGTGAAGTAGCTCCACACCAGCGTTGCCGTTCCGCCAGCGCGCAAACCCAAAGTATCCTCCGTTCACGTAAGCAATTGACAGCCGCAGCGCGCGTTGCTTCGATCGGAGCCGCGTGACGGTCTCGTCGCGGTCCCGGTTGGACCGCGGCGGTGAAAAGGGAACGCGGTGCGAGGTGCTTCGATCTCAAAACCGCGGCTGCCCCCGCAACTGTAAGCGGCGAGCGTCGCTCCCGAGTGCCACTGCCGAGCCAATCGGCGGGAAGGCGGGAGTGATGCGCTTGGAGCCGCGAGCCAGGAGACCTGCCGGCACGAGTCGCCCATCACCGACGCGGGGCGCGCCGGCGAACGGATCACCGTAGTGGCGACGGCTCTGTGTTCGAGTTGAGGGTCGTGCCGGTGATGTCTCAGGTGCAATCGCAGCCTGCAGTGCTCTAGCCGATGGCGCCACAGGGCGCCCGTCGGGGTCCAAGCTTTGCTGTTGCTCGTTTGCGCTCAATCAAAGCCGCCGCAGCCCTCCGCTCCTTTGTTCGGAGAGGCGTCATGCGTTCGTCGTCGGTGAACTTTTCCTTGCTCGGGCTCGCTGCCCTCATTGCCGTTCCCGCCAGCGGGACGGCACAAACCACCCAGTTACCTGGCATACGCGTGGAAGGCGCCACGCTGGCAGCGCGGCCCGTGGCGCCGCCGGCCCCGGCACCTGGGTCCGGCGACGCGGCGCCTTCGAATGAGACGCAACCGGGTGATGCCTCCGGCATCCCGCGTGACATGCTCGGCACGGCGGTGACCGTCATCACCGGGGAAGAGCTGCGCGCACGCCAGATCCGTCAAGTGGCGGATGCCTTGCGCAGCCTGCCCGGCGTGTCGGTCAACCGCAGCGGCGCCTTTGGCAGTATTACCCAGGTCCGCATTCGCGGCGCCGAGGCCAATCAGACACTGGTGCTCATCGACGGCGTGGAGGCCAACAATAGCACCGACGGTGAATTCGATTTTTCCAATTTGTCGGCGGAAGACATCGATCGCATCGAGGTCATCCGCGGCCCGATGAGCGCCCTTTATGGCTCGAATGCGGTCGGCGGCGTCATCAACATCACGACGCGCCGCGGTCAAGGCCCAACGACGCTCACCGTGCGCACGGAGGCAGGATCACTCGGGACCAGCGATGTGGCGGCGCGGCTAGCCGGGGGCAACCGCTGGGCCAACTTCTCTTTGGCCGCGCATTTGCGCAACACCAATGGCTTTAACATTTCCCCGTTCGGTGACGAGGCCGACGGCATGCAGCTGCGGACCTTCACCTTCCGGGCCGGTTTGCTGGTCACGGAAAATGTCAACCTCGACTTTCATCTGCGGCAGGTGGACAAGCGGGCGGAGCGCGACGGCTTCGGTGGCCCCCCCAATACGCTGTCCACCACCATCGACGACCCGTCGACCTTGCATGATCGGCTGTTTCTGGGGGGCGTGCGGCTGACCTGGGATACCTTCAACAAGCAATTGACGCACCAGTTTCGTGTCGATCACAACTCTACCACGATCTCCGATCGCGACCTGGAATTTGGGCCACCGGCCTTCATCACCAGCAACGACGGCGAGCGCACAACTTATAGCTACCTCGTCACGCAACGCTTCGAGACGCCAATGCTGTGGGCGGCCAAGCATTCGCTCAGTGGCCTGGTGGAACGAGAGACGGAAGGCTTCACACCCGGGGGTAGCCTCGGCGACGAGGTCACGCGCACACGCGATCGCTTGTCGTTTGCCGGCGAGTGGCGGGGCGAATTTGCCAACCAGGCGGCCATCACCGCCGGCGTGCGCCACGATGACAATAGTGTCTTCGATGACTTCACCACCTGGCGCGTATCGGGCACCTGGAACCTCAAGCCGTTGGGTGTGCGACCCCACGCCAGCATCGGCACGGCCGTCAAATTCCCGGCCATGTTCGAGCAGTTTGGCAAGTTCCCCGGCCCATTCTTTATCGCCAATCCCAATCTGCAACCCGAACAATCGAAGGGCTGGGACGCCGGCATCGAATTCAGCCTTGGGCCGGTGACGACGTTGGACGTTACCTACTTCCACACCGACCTCAGCAACAAGATCGGCAATTCGGGGTTGGCCGCGCCCAATCCGACCTTGATCAATTTGCCCGGGATCAGCCTGCGTCAGGGTCTTGAGCTTGCCCTTCACACCCGTTTGAGCGCCAGCTTGACGGCAACCTTCGCCTATACCTTCCTCGATGCCGAAGAGCCAAACGGGGTCCAGGAGATTCGTCGCCCCCGCAACGCGGCGCGCGCCGACATCAACTATGTCTTCGCCAATGGCCGGGGCAATGCCTCCCTCGGCGTGATCTACAATGGTGACCAGACGGACATCCGTTTCTTCAATGATCCCATTGCCGGCTTTCCGGTGCCGACCAGCCGTGGCCTGCTCGACGCTTATTGGTTGGTCAATGCCGCCGCCTCCTACAAGCTGCAGCCCGGGGTCGAGTTGTTCGCACGGGTGGAGAATCTCTTCGATGCAAGCTATCAAGAGGTGTTCGGCTTTGAAGCAGCCCCGATCACCGCGTTTGCTGGCGTCAAGCTAACTTTTGGCGGCCCAGACGGCGTCGGCGGCAGTTGGGCCAAATAACGCGTCTGTTGCAGCAAAAAAGGGCGGACCCCAAACTCGCGTGCAACCGCGCACCGTTCTTGCCGCTTGCTTAACGGCTGCAGCGCTTGGCGTCTTCCTGGCGCTGGTAGCCGCGCCGTGGCATGCTCTGGCACAAGGCAAATCGCAGCGCATCGTGTCATTAGACCTGTGCACCGACCAGCTCTTGATCGAGCTGGCACCCCGCGCGCACATCGCAGCCGTCACCCACCTCGCCAGCGATACCTCCGTGTCGGCCATCCCCGAGAAGGCACGCGGCATTCCGATCACGCACGGGGCAGCCGAGGAGGTGTTGCGTTACGACCCCGACCTCATCCTGGCCGGGCCCTTCGGCGTGGCGGCCACCATCGGCTTGCTGCGCCGCCTTGAGCGCAATCTCGTCGTAGTGCCTCTGGCGCAGGATCTCGATGGCGTGCGCACCGCCGTCAAGACCGTGGCCCAGGCGATCGGCGCGGTGGCCCGCGGCGAAGCCATGCTGGCCGACTTCGATCGGCGCCTTGCCGCAGTCGCGGCACCAGCGCTGCCCGCCGTGGCCCATCCGAGCGCCCTCCTCTACCAGGTCGGCGGCGTCGTCTCGGGCCCCAACAGTTTGGCCGATGCCGCCCTCGCTGCGGCCGGCTATCGCAACAAGGCACGCGACTACCGGCTGGCGCCCAACGGTCGCGTACCGCTCGAGCTGATCGTCGCCGAGCCACCGGACCTCTTGCTGCTGGCAAGCCGCGGCGACGACTACCCGACGGCGGCGGCGGACAATCTGCGCCACCCAGCCCTGCTGCGCTTGCGCCGGGAGCGCGCCTCCCTCGAACTGCCGTGGCAGCTCTGGCTGTGCGGCACGCCGCATATCGCCGACGTCGTCGAAAAACTCGCCACCGCGCGCAGCACGCTTGGAGGTCAGCGTCCATGACGACAACCAGCCGAGAGGCCTTCCCGGTCGGGCTGTTCGTGGGCTTGAGCGCGCTGGTACTCATGGCTTTTGCGCTCTCGCTCGCCATCGGTCCCTCCGGTTTCGGCTGGCCGCACACCGGGGAAGCCGGCCGGCTCATCTTTTGGGAAATTCGCTTGCCGCGCGCCATCTTGGGCGCCCTCGTCGGCGCCACGCTCGGTCTGGCGGGCGCCGCCCTGCAGGGCTATTTGCGCAATCCCCTCGCCGAACCAACGCTGCTCGGCGTCTCCGGCGGCGCCGCCCTCGGCGCCGTGCTCGCCATCCACCTCGGTCTCTCGCAGGTCCTCTCGCTGGCGCTACCGGTCGGTGGGCTTCTGGGCGCCGCGGCGGCGCTCCTCGCCGTGGCGGCGCTTGCCGGGCTTCGCGGCGGCCCGCTCACGCTCATCCTGGCCGGCCTTGCCGTCTCGGCCACCGCGACCGCACTGATCTCGCTCGCCCTCAACTTGTCGCGCAATCCCTTCGCCTCGATCGAGATGGTGTTCTGGCTGATGGGCTCGCTCTCCGATCGCAGCCTCACCCAGGTGTGGCTCGGCGCCCCCTTGATGCTCGCCGGCATGGGGTTGCTGCTGCTGGTCGGCCGCGCGCTTGATGCCTTGACCCTCGGCGAGGACGCCGCCCTGAGCCTCGGCATCGACGCCCGTCGCACCCGCCGCAACATTATGGTCGGCGTGGCGCTCAGCGTCGGCGCCGCCACCGCGATTACCGGCGTGATCGGCTTCGTGGGCCTCCTGGTCCCGCACGCGCTGCGGCCCTCGATCGGCCATCGTCCCGGCCTGCTGCTGCCGGCGAGCCTCATCGGTGGCGCCGCGTTTCTGCTCCTGGCCGACATCGCCTTGCGCCTGCTTGAGCCCTGGGCAGAGGTGAGGATCGGCGTGCTGACCGCGCTGTTTGGCGCCCCCTTCTTCATCTGGCTGGTCCTCAAGACCCGCAGCGAGTTGGCGCCATGAAGCTCGAGGCCGGCAACCTCAGGGTCCAGTTGCGGGGACGCGAGGTTCTCAAGGGTGTCGACCTCGCGGCAGAGCCGCGCGAGCTGACCGCCGTGCTCGGCGCCAACGGTGCCGGCAAAACCACTCTGCTCAAGGTCTTGGCCGGCCTCATTCCGGCCGCCGCCGGCGTGGTCCGGCTCAATGGCCGCACGCTCGACGCCTGGCCGCGCCGGGAGTTGGCCCGCAGCCTCGCCTACCTGCCGCAGGAGCGCACCGTTCACTGGGCGCTCACGGCCCGCACCGTCGTGGCCCTCGGCCGCTTACCGCATCAGGCCATGGGGCAAGGGGAAACCGCCACCGACCGCGCGGCCATCGAGCGCGCCATCGCCGCCATGGACATCGCGCCGCTGGCGGGCCGCCCGGTCTTGGCAATGTCGGGTGGCGAACAGGCCCGCGTGCTCTTGGCGCGCGCCTTGGCGCAGGACCCACAAGTGCTCGTCGCCGACGAGCCAGCCGCCGGCCTCGATCCCGCCCACCAGCTCACGCTGTTTCAGCACCTTGCCGCGTTTGCGGCAAGCGGCCGCACCGTCCTCGTCGCGCTGCACGACCTGTCGCTTGCCGCACGCTTTTGTCACAAAATTGTGCTCCTCAACGCCGGCCGCGCCCTGGCCGCGGGACCACCGGCCGCCGTACTGACGCGCGCCCACCTTGCCGCCGCCTACGGCATTCGCGCCGAGTATCGCACAATTGATGGCATACCGGCTGTGCTGGCATTCGACGTGCTGCCATGATGTCGCCCCGGTTCGGCGGTCTTGAGCGCGGAGGTTTGCCATCGGCAGGGGGCGATCATTGCTGCGATTTTGGCGGCGGCCGCGGCGCATCAATCTGGCCTTGGAAGGCGGCGGGGCGCACGGCGCCTTCACCTGGGGCGTGCTCGACCGCCTGCTCGAGGAGCCAGACCTCGAGCTCGGCTGGATCAGCGGCACCAGTGCGGGGGCGGTGAACGCCGTGGCGCTGGCGGCCGGCCTCGCCGAGGGCGACGGGGCCAGCGCGCGCGCCAAGTTGCGCGCTGTGTGGGAGGCCGTCGCCAAGGCCGGCGTGCCGGATCTGATGCGGTTCAACCCGTGGCTCGCCGGGCTGTCGCGCTCACAAACGCTGGCCCAGGTTGCCACGCTCTTCTCACCTTACGACTTCAATCCGTTGGGCTTCGACCCCTTGCGCAAGGTGCTCGAGGCGCATGTCGATTTCGCCTTGCTGCGCACGCAACCGGGTCCCGAGCTCCTGATCGCGGCCACCGACGTTCGCACCGGCAGGCCGCGGCTCTTTCGCCGCCGTGAGCTGATCGTGGAGTGCGTGCTGGCCTCCGCCTGCCTGCCGAGCCTGCATCACGCCGTATCGGTCGACGGCCGCGCCTACTGGGACGGCGGCTTCAGCGCCAATCCCGATCTTGTCACGCTGGCGCGTGACAGCCCCGTTGCCGATACGCTGATCGTCAAACTCAACCCGATGATCGTGGAGAGCCTTCCCACCAGCGCGCGCGAGATCACCGCCCGCATCAACCACATTACCTTCAATCAGCCGATGCTGCGCGACGTGGAGGTGATCGAGGCTGCCCGCCGCAATGCCCCCCGCTGGTTGCGCCCCGGGCAAGCCGGCGATCGGCGCCTTGTGCGCCACCGCTTTCACCTGATCGAGGCCGGCCGCGTCACCGGTGCGCTGTCGCCGGAAAGCAAGGTCAAACCCGATCTTGAACTTCTGCTCCACCTGTGCGCGGCGGGCCAAACCGAAGCCGACAAGTGGCTGGCGCGTCACGGTCGCGCCGTCGGGGTAACCAGCAGCGTCGACCTGGCCCAGCATTTTTTGGCGGCGCGGCCCGGCGCCGCCGCGTTTCCGGCCCCGTCGCGCCCGAAACCGGAGGCCGCGGCTTAAGATCGACCCGCCGGTTCGGCTTGACCCCCGCCCGCCGCTCGGCCCACCATGCGCGTAGCAATCGAAGGCGGTCCTGTCGCGCAATGCGCGTGGCAGCCCCGCGCAAGGAGCCAGCATGGCCGATCGTCTCAAGGGCAAGGTCGCCTTCTGCACCGCCGCCGCCGCCGGCATCGGCCGCGCCACGGCCATTGCCTTTGCGCGTGAAGGCGCCCGCGTGATCGCCAGCGATCTCAACAGGGCGGGCCTGGCCGGCCTCGAGGAGGCCGGCGTCGCCGAGCTGATCGCGCTCGACGCCCGCGACACGGCGGCAATCGAGGCCGAGGCCAAGCGGCTTGGCGCGGTCGACGTGCTTTTCAATGCAGCGGGTTTCGTGCACCACGGCAGCGTGCTTGACGCCACCGACCAGGAGTGGGACTTCGCCTTTGATCTCAACGTCAAATCCATGCACCGCACGATCAAAGCCTTCCTGCCGGGCATGCTGCGGCAGGGCAAAGGCTCAATCATCAACATCGCCTCCACGGTGGGTGCCGCCAAGGCGGCGCCCAACCGCTACATCTATGGAGCCAGCAAGGCCGCCGTGGTGGGCCTGACCAAGGCCGTGGCCATCGATTTCATTGGCAAGGGCATCCGCTGCAACTGCATTTGCCCGGGTACCATCCAGACACCGTCGCTCGAGGAACGCATTCGCGCCTTGGGCCGTCAGCTCGGCGGCGAGGACAAGGCCCGCGAAATGTTCATCGCCCGCCAGCCGATGGGTCGGCTCGGCAGCGCCGAGGAGATTGCCTATGCCGCCGTCTACCTCGCCTCCGAGGAGTCGGCCTATATGACCGGCTCCTCGATCATCCCCGACGGCGGCTTTACCTTGTAGTGTGAGACAACTGCGCAGGTGTACCGATGCCCCGTTTCGCCGCCAATCTTAACTTTCTGTTTACCGAGCTTGCCTTCCTCGACCGTTTCGAGGCCGCCGCCAAGGCCGGCTTCAAAGCCGTCGAATCGACCGATCTTTATGCCGCGTCGGCGCCGGAAATCGCCGGGCGTCTCAACGCCAACAATCTCACCCTTGCGCTCTTCAATGCGCCGACCGGCGACGCCAGCAAGGGTGAGCGCGGCCTGGCAGCGCTGCCGGGACGCGAGGCGGACTTTGCCGCCGCCTTCGAGACCGCGCTCGGCTATGCGCAGGCAACGGGAGGACGCCGCATCCACGTCATGCCGGGCCTCCTACACCATGGCGCGCGGCGCGATGTTTACGTTGCCAACCTGAAAAAGGCCGCGCGACTGGCGGCCGCGGCCGGAGCCGAAATTCTGATCGAACCCATCAACCGCCGCGACATTCCGGGCTTTTTCCTGAACAAGACCTCAGAGGCGCGCGCCATCATCCACGAGGTGGCCGAACCCAACCTCGGTCTGCAATTCGACCTCTACCATCGCCAGATCGAGGAGGGTGACGTGGCGATGGCGATCGATGAATTCGCCCCGCTCGCGCGCCACTACCAGATCGCCAGTCCACCCGATCGCGGCGAGCCGGACGCAGGAGAGATGAACTACCGCTGGCTGTTCGAAAAGATCGACGCGTTGGGCTTTCAGGGCTACATCGGCTGCGAGTATCGGCCAAGAGCGGGTACGCTCGCGGGCCTCAAATGGGCCGCGGCCTGTGGCGTGAGGCTCGGCTAGCGGCAAGGGAGTTGGCCAATGCACGTTCTCATCATCGGCGGGGCCGGCATGGTCGGCCGCAAGCTGGCCCAGCGCCTGGCGCGCGACGGGGAGCTCGCCGGCAAGACCGTTTCGAGCCTGACACTTTATGATGTGGTGCCCGCCACGCCGCCGGCGGCAGCCAAGATCCCGGTCAAGATTGTAACCGGCGATCTGCCCACCGCCGGCGAGGCCGAACGGCTCATCGCCGATCGCCCCGACCTCATCTTTCACCTGGCGGCCATCGTCTCGGGCGAGGCGGAGCTCGATTTCGACAAGGGCTACCGCATCAACCTCGACGGCACGCGGCTGCTGCTCGAGGCCATCCGCGCCGCGGGCCACAAGCCGCGCCTCGTCTTCACGAGCTCAATTGCCGTGTTTGGCGCGCCGTTTCCCGAGGCCATCGACGATGAGTTCTTCAATACGCCCCTCACCTCCTACGGTACCCAGAAGACCATTTGCGAGCTCTTGATTTCCGACTACACGCGCAAGGGCCTGCTCGACGGTCTCAGCATCCGCCTGCCGACGATCTGCGTGCGGCCCGGCAAGCCCAACAAGGCGGCCTCCGGCTTCTTCTCCAACATCATGCGCGAGCCGCTCGCCGGCGAGCCGGCGGTGCTCCCCGTTGCCGAGAGCGTCAGGCATTGGCACGCCTCGCCGCGGGCCGCGGTTGGCTTCCTCATCCACGCCGCCAGCCTCGACACCGGCAAGGTCGGCCCCCGGCGCGCGCTGACCATGCCGGGCGTGTCCGTGACCGTGGGCGAGCAAATCGCCGCCTTGAAGGCGGTCGCCGGCGATAAGGTGGCGGCCCGCATTCGCCGGCAACCCGATCCCTTCATCGAAGGCGTGGTAGCGGGCTGGCCCCGCAATTTCGCACCCCAGCGCGCATTGTCCCTGGGCTTCAAGGCCGACGCCAGCTTCGAAGACATCATCCGCATCCATATCGAAGATGAGCTCGCCGGCCGCATCGCCTGACGTCCTCGCCCGACGCCCCCGCCCAACGCCCCGGCCCGGTTCGGTGTGACTGGCTGGCTACAGGCCGGCCGGGATCGGCGAGGACGCCTTGCGACATTCGCGATTCGAACACCAACTGGCTGTAGCGTGCGCAGCCAATGCCGCGCCGCACCAATACGCGCCACGCCGATAGACGCCATACTGGCAGGCGCCACTCGGGCAGGCACCACTTGGGCAGGCACCACTTGGGCAGGAGCCACACGGGCAGGCGCCGCACTGGCACCTCGATGGGGAGATGAGGAGACATGCTGAGGTCCATCGCCGTCACGTTTGTGGGGGTCCTGCTGGCCTTGCCGTCGCTAGCGGCCGCGCAAGATCGGCCGCGCCAGCGCGGGGAGCTCGGCGTGGTCGTCGCCGAAAGCTTTTATGGCCACGGCACGGCCACCGCGCCGGTGCGGCGCAACAGCAAGGGACGACTGGAAGTGGGACTGCCAGGCGGAACCTGGTATGAGTGCGCCTTCAGTTGCAGCGACACCTTGCGCCGCCAGACCGTCGACTTCTGGGAGAACTACCCCGGTCGGCCGCGCGACAGTGGCGACGGCGTCGGCTATTTACGTTTCCGCTTCTAGGATCGGCTTGGCGTCCCGTCGAGGCGCAAGCGATCCTTGCGCATTTCATAGAGCACCAGCGCGCTCGCCACCGCCAGATTGAGCGAATCGAGGCTGCCCGCCATCGGTATTTTGACGAGGCGCGAACAAGCGCGCGCGAGTTCGTCGGACAGGCCCGGCCCTTCACTGCCCATCACAAGCAACAGCGGCCCCCGATAGCCCGCCTGGCGAAAGTCTATTCGTGCCTCGAGATGCGTGCCGACCACCTCGCCCTGCCAGGCGGCACGCCAAGCCAGGAACGGCTGGGCCTCCAGGCGCACGACGGGCACGTTGAAAATCGAGCCCATGCTGGCGCGCACCGCTTCGCGCGAATAGGGATCGCAACTGTGGCCGATCAGGATGACCCCGCTTGCCGCCACGGCCTCGCTGGTGCGCAGGATGGTGCCGAGATTGCCGGGGTCGCGCGGTGCCTCCAGCGCCACCCAAAGGGCGCTGCCCGGCACCGCCCTAGCCTCGGGCAGGCCGGCCCAGCGTTGTTCGAACACGCCCAGCATATTCTGCGGATTGTCCTTGCCGGCAAGCTTGGCGAGTACGGCCACCGACACCTCGAGACACTCCGCACCGGCACCCTCGGCCCAGCGCGTGAGCTCGCTGGCGACCTCCGTTTGTCGGCCACCCGCCAAAAACAGCAGGATCTTGGGGACCCAGCCGACCAGCCGTGCGCTCAGCAAGAGCGAGGTCCCCTCCGCCACGAACAGCCCCGTCTCGCGTCGCGCCTTGCGCATCTCAAGCGAGCGAATGAGCTTCACGCGCTCATTTTGCAGGCTGGTGATGGTGCGCGTGCCTGCACGCAGCTCAGGGCGCGATCGCATCACTGCTCCAGCGGCTGAAATTTGCGGTCGGAAGCAGCCGCGAGGCCGCCTGTTCGATCACGGCCAGCTCGCCGCTGTCGACCACGCCGGCGCGCCCACGCACGCACTCGCGCACGAGCCCATCGCCGGCCAGCGCCGAGGCCCTGATGGCGTAGGTGGTGAGCACCAGGCAGGCCCGCTCCTTGTCGAGCAAGGCCACGCAGTCGCGCAACAAGGCAGGAAGATCTTGAAAGACGTCCCACACCTCGCCGGCCGGCCCGCGCCCGAACTTGGGCGGATCGACCAGAATGGCATGGTAGCTTTTACCGCGCCGCAGCTCGCGCGCCACGAACTTGCGGGCGTCCTCGACGATCCAGCGGATCGGCGCCGTCCCCAGTCCCGACTGCAGTTGGTTCTCTTTGGCCCAGCCGACGGCGCGCTTGGAGGCATCGAGGTGGGTGACCTCGGCCCCGGCCTTGGCGGCCAGCAGCGAGGCAACGCCCGTATAGGCAAAAAGGTTGAGCAGGCGTTGCGGCCTCGCCTCGACCTTCGCCAATTCGCCCAGCATCCATTGCCAAAGCGGCAGCTGCTCGGGAAATAGTCCCAGATGCCGAAAATTCGTCAGGCGGCAGAGCGCCGTCACGCCCAGGACCCGGGCCGGCCAGCTTTCAGGCAGCGGCTGTTCGCTGCGCCAGCGCCCGCCTTCCCCTTCCTCCTCCTTATCGAGCCCCTTGAAGACGGCGTCGGCGCGTTGCCAGGCGCCGGCAGCGAGCGCCGGCTGCCACATCGCCTGCGGCTCGGGGCGGTCGACCGTGAAGCGACCAAAGCGCTCGAGCTTGCGCCCGTTGCCGCTGTCGATCAGCGCGTAGTCGGCAAACCCCTCGCTGGCAAGCACGCGGAGCTTGGCGCTCGGCTCGGCGGTGCGGGGGCTCTTGGCTCCCGTGGCGCGGACTTCCTCGCCCGGCATGGCGCGTCGGCACCTTCACCCTATTGTGCGGCCACCGGCGCGGGCTGCGCGAGTTCGAGCTCACTGTCGATGGCCAGCGCTTCGGCCAGGCGGTTGTAGGCGCCGCATAGCGCGATGCGCAGCGTCAGCTCGACGATCTGGGCGGCGCTGAAATGTTGGCGCAACCGATCGAACATCGCCTCGGCAATCCGGCCCGGTGTCTCAGTGACCGCGATGGCGTAGGCAATCACCAGGCGATCGACGGCATCGAGATCGGGATGCTCGGCCTGCGGCAGTTGCTCGACGGCGGCCTCGCAGAGCCCGGCGACGGCGAGCTTGGGCGCGTGATGGGCGACGCAGTAGCGGCAGGCATTGAGTTTGGAGGTCACGACGATGGCAAGTTCGATGTAGCGCGGCTTGACGCCTTGGCGTGCCTTCAACTCCATCAGCAGCTTGCTCAGGTGCTCGAGCGCGGGCGGCACATGCGCGAGCACGGCCGCCTGGTTGCGAAAGGGTCCGTAGCTCTCGACGAACTCCTCATAAATGCTGGCATATTCGGCTGGCAGATCGCTCGAGGCCAGCAGCGGCACGCGGGTCATCAATTGGGCTCCTCATCAGTTGCGAGCGGCGGTGCCATGACGCAAAGCCTCGTGCGCGCCCCTAGTCGATGTCTTCCACCTTGGCCGCCGGCGCGCCCGACATTTTGTGCGCCAATGCCGCCTCGATGAACGGATCGAGATCACCGTCGAGCACCCCCTGCGGATCGCTGCTCTGCGTGCCGGTCCTGAGGTCTTTGACGAGCTGGTAGGGCTGCATCACGTAAGAGCGGATCTGGTGTCCCCAGCCGATTTCCGTCTTGCTGGCGGCCGCGGCGCTTGCCTTCTCCTCGCGGCGCTTGAGCTCTTGCTCGTAAAGCCGCGATTTGAGCATGGCCCAGGCGATGGCCCGGTTCTTGATCTGGGAGCGCTCCTGCTGACTAGCCACCACGATGTTGGTGGGAATATGCGTGATGCGCACGGCAGAATCGGTGGTGTTGACGTGCTGGCCTCCCGCGCCGGAGGCACGGTAGGTATCGACGCGGCAATCGCTCTCCTTGATGTCGATCTCGATGTTCTCATCGACCACCGGATAGACCCAGACGCTGGCAAAACTCGTGTGCCGACGCGCATTGCTGTCGTAAGGCGAAATGCGCACCAGCCGATGCACGCCCGATTCGGTCTTGAGCCAGCCGTAGGCATTCTCGCCTTTGACGAGCAGCGTTGCCGATTTGATACCCGCTTCCTCGCCCTCACTCTCCTCCACCAGCGACACCTTGTAGCCGCGATCCTCAGCCCAGCGGATGTACATGCGCGAGAGCATGCTGGCCCAGTCCTGGCTTTCGGTACCGCCGGCCCCGGCGTGAACCTCCAAATAGGTGTCGTTGGTGTCCGCCTCACCCGAGAGCAGGGCTTCCACTTCCTGTCGCCGGGCTTCTTCGGCGAGCTTGCGCAGGCCGGCTTCGCCTTCCTCCACGCTCGGCGCATCGCCTTCCGCGTCGCCCAGTTCGATCAAGGTGACGGCGTCATCAAGCTCGCGCTCCAACCGTCGATAGCCAGCAATGGCGCGCTCGAGCGCCTGGCGCTGCCGCATCACCTTCTGCGCCGACTGCGGGTCGCTCCACAGCCCCGGGTCTTCGGCCCGCTTGTTCAGCTCCGCCAGCCGCCCCGCTGCGCTCGGAAAGTCAAAGATGCCTCCGCAGCAAGGCCAGCGATTGGCGGATGGCATCGGCGAGTTTTTCGGCTTCGGCCCGCATTCGGGGATTCCTTGACTTGGGATGGGCTCAGGCAGACTTGGCCTGGGCGCTGGAGCACATGGGGCGTTGATATAGGCGCGGGGCCCGTACCTGTAAACGCAACAAGCCTACCAGAGGCCACCGCGCCCACTTGAGAGGCTGCGCGGCGCGTCCTGCTGGTCACCCATGAAAAAGCCGCCGCTCTCGTTGGTAAAGCCGACGATCGAGTAGGGATCATCCGGCTCCTCGTAGGGCTTGAAGGCCTCGAGCACGGTCTCGGCCTCCGCGCCCTGGGCCCGCATGCCCGTCCGCAGGCTGACGCGCACGAGCTTGATGCCCGGTGGGATGCGGAAGGGCACCGCCTTCTTGTCGGCGAGCACCATTTTCATAAAGTCCCCGAAGATGGGGGCGGCCACATGACCGCCGGTCATGCCCTTGCCCATCGGGCGCGGCGTGTCGTAGCCGACGAAGACGCCCACCACCAAGTCCGGCGTATAGCCGATGAACCAGGCGTCCTTTTCCTCGTTGGTGGTGCCGGTCTTGCCGGCAATGGGAACGTTTGGAAGATATTTCTTGATCACCGTCGCGGTGCCGCGCTGCACCACCCCTTCCATGATCGAGGTCATCTGATAGGCGGTGTGCGGATCAAGGATCTGCTTGCGATCGTCGGCAAGCACCGGTTCGGGTTGGTCTTGCCACTTGTCGACCTTGCATCCCGCGCACTCACGATTGTCGTGGCGCCAGATGGTGCGGCCCCAGCGATCCTGAATGCGGTCGATCAGGGTTGCGTGCACCTGCTTGCCGCCGTTGGCCAGCTCGGCGTAGGCGGCGACCATCCGGAGCAGCGTCGTCTCGCCCGAGCCAAGCGACATGGCCAACACCGGCAGCAGATCGTCGTAGACCCCGAAGCGTTTGGAATATTCCACGATCAGCGGCATGCCCATGTCCTGGGCCAAGCGGACCGTCATCTGGTTGCGCGACTTCTCGATGCCGGTGCGCAGGGTCGAGGGACCGTAGGAATTGACGCCATCGTAGTTCTTCGGCTGCCATACTTCCTTGCCGGGCCCCTGGTCGATCTCGATCGGCGCGTCGAGCACGATGCTGGTCGGCTTGTAGCCATTGTCGATGGCGGCGGCATACACCAGCGGCTTAAACGAGGAGCCGGGCTGGCGCTTTGCCTGCACGGCCCGGTCAAACTGGCTGGTGGCGAAGGAAAATCCGCCCACCACGGCATGTACGCGGCCGGTGTGGGGATCCATGGCGACGATCGCCCCGCCCACTTCCGGGATCTGCATCAGCGACCAGCTGCCCGCGGCGTTGGCCGCATCCTTGGGCGCCACCCAGATCACATCGCCATTGTTGAGCACGTCCGTCACGGCCTTGGGAACGCCCCGCGCGGTGCGCGCCCACTTCATCTCCTCAAAGGAGATCTCCACGGCCTCCCGTTCGCTGGCAAGGGCGCCGTCGACCTGGCGGGGTGGACGCAACCCCACGACCGCCTTGCCGCGCTGAGCGTCGAGCACGACGCCGAGCCGCCAAGGTGCCAGGTCATTGGCAATTTCGACCGCGCCCAGGGTCGTCCCCCAATCGCCGCCGATCTCGATCCGCTGCACCGCGCCGCGCCAGCCTTTTTCGCGATCGAAAGCGACCAGACCCTCGATCAGCGCCTTGCGGGCGGTGCGCTGCAATTTCGGGTCGAGAGTGGTTCGGACGGAAAGACCACCGTTAACGGTGCCGTCCCCGATCGCGGTGCGCTCGGCGCGGCCGTAAAGGCCATCCTCGCCGACCATATCCATCAGCCGGCGGCGCACCTCTTCGGCGAAATAGTCGGCCGCGTAGATCTGCGTGCCAAACGGGCGGATGTTGACCGTCAAGGGCTTGGCCTTGGCCACCTTCGCCTGCTCGCCGCTGACGTAGCCGACCTCCGCCATCTGATCGACGATCCAGTTGCGGCGGACCGTGGCCTCGCGCGTCTTGCGGAAGGGATGGTAGTTGTTGGGCGCCTTCGGCAGGGCGGCGAGATAGGCCGCCTCCTCGATCGAAAGCTCGCTCAGCTCCTTGCTGAAGTAGTTGAGGGCGGCCGCCGCCACGCCGTAAGAGCCGATGCCCAGGTAGATCTCGTTGAGGTACAGCTCCAGGATCTTATCCTTCGAATAGGCGCGCTCGATGCGAATCGCCAGGATCGCTTCCTTGAGCTTGCGGTCGAGCTTCTGCTCGCTGGAGAGCAGGAAATTTTTGGCCACCTGCTGGGTGATGGTGGAGGCGCCCTCGGGGCGCTTTTTGCCCCAGTTCTGGAAGTTGTTGATCACGGCCCGGCCGATGCCGGCAAAGTCCAACCCGCCATGCTCGTAAAAGCGCTTGTCCTCGGCGGACAGGAAGGCGGCGATCACCAACTTGGGGATGACGTTGATCGGCACGAAAATGCGCCGCTCGCGCGCGTACTCGGCCATCAGGCTGCCGTCGTGCGCATGAATGCGCGTCATCACCGGCGGTTCGTACTTGGCGAGGCTCTCATAGTCGGGTAAATCGCGCGCCGCCTTCCAGAAAAAGAAGCCAGCGACGCCGGCCGCGGCCAGGAACATCACCACGGCCGAGGCGAAACCGAAGCCCAACAGGCTCAACAACCAGCTGCGCCGTTTGCGCTTCTTTTTCGGCGCAGGGGGTGGAGGAAGGATCGGCGTCGGTCTCATCAGATGCGTCCGCACGGCCCCGTGTCGTCATCGGGTCGCCGCGGGTCAACAGCAAATCGCGGCTTCCCGCGCACCTTACCATGGAATGTGGCAGCACGAGGCCGAATTTCCTCGCTTTCCAATCGACTTAACAGGAACCCAGGCCAACCAACCCGATCCCCTAGCGCCGTTCGGCGCCGCGCTGCAGGAAATACTCATCCACCGCGGCCGCGATCGAGCCCGCCACCTGCCGTTGCCAGTCGCGCGAAACCAACAGCTTGGCGTCCTCGGCGTTGCTCATATACCCCAGTTCGACTAGCACCGAGGGCGACTGGGACTGTTTGAGAACCTTGAACGCTGCCGAACGGTTCGGATCGCGCGAGAGCGCGATCCGCCGCTTCAGGTGGCCGAGCAAGCGGCCACGAAAGTCGGCAGAAAAGTCGGCCGTTTCCCTGCGCATGAGATCGATCAGGATGCCCTTGACGTGATCGGTTTCTTCCTCCGCCGTCCCGTCGACCCCAGCCAAGACGTCGGAGGCATTCTCCTTATCGGCAAGGCGCTGGGCTTCGCGGCTCGAGGCCTTGTCCGACAGGACGTAAACCGTGGCCCCGCGCACGTTCTGCGCCAACTCGCCGCCGCCAGCGCCGACGGTGTCGGCATGGATCGAAATAAAAAGATCGCACGCCGTGTCGCGCGAAACGCCCACGCGCTTGTCGAGGGAAACGTAAACGTCGGCGGCGCGCGTCAGGTGGATGGCGTAGCGGCCCTTGCCGGCGAGAATGGTCTGCAGATGGCGCGCGACGGAAAGCACGACATCCTTTTCCACCACCTCGCCGCTGATCGCCCCCGGATCGACGCCGCCGTGCCCAGCGTCGATCACGATCTGCGGCTTGGTGTCGGCCTTGGATCGGCCGGCCAGTGCGGCATGGTCGCGCCGTGCCACCGCCTCCTTCGGGCGCGGTGGCACGCGCGTGAGGAACGATTGGGCATCGGTGGGCACGAGATCGAGCGTGAGCCGGACGGCCTTGTTCGACCCTGCTGCGCCGATGCCCGCCGCCTCCACCCGCACCGGCCCCGTCGCATCGATCACCACCCGGGACTTGCCCGGCGCGATGTGGCCATAGCGATAGGCCGCAATGACGCCCGCGCCTTGCTGGCCGGCACCCGTCGGCAATTGAAAAGCCACGTCGGGCATGTCGATGATAACGCGGTAGGGCTCGGGCAAGGTGAAGACCTGGTAGGGCACGCCGGCCGATAACAGCAACGAAAAGCGCGTGCGCGCCTTCTCCGGGGCGATCTCAGCACTCAAGGCGGTAATGCCGCGTCCCGTCACCTCCGCCGACCAGGCGTCCGCCCGCGCGCGCCCCTTTGGCTCGGGCTTCGGCTCTGCCTTCGGTTCGGCCTTGGATTCGGCCTTGGATTCGGGCGCTGCCAGGCTGGTGGCGGCCGCGGGCGCCGCCTGCAGGCGCTCCTTGACGCGGCCCGCCGGCGGCGTCTTGGCAATCTCCGTTTGCGCGCGGGCGGGGCCCGGCGCTGAGGCTGCCAGCGCGGCCAAAGCGACAAAAATGCCGGTGCCTGCCCAGCTGCGGCCGGCCGGTCGCATCGCCCTCCCCATCCCTAACAGCGGCGCAAACAGGGGTGGAGTTTAACAACTTGTTTGCCGAATCGAAGGCTAATTCAACGGCCTGACGACGCAATTGGTGGTTAGCAAAACTTTCTTGCCACTACCAAGGCGACGGCCTACAAGCTTCAGGCGTGATCGCCGCGTCTGCCCGCCGGTGATGCCCAAATATGGCGTCTCAACAGGCCCGGAGCGTCTGCTCGCCGCCTGTCCTGAACGCAGTGAAATTTCGGGCACATCGGCTGTTCGACGCGACGGTACCTTTCGGGCGAACGAGGCGACTGTTTCTGGTCACTGCCCCTTCAACCCTTGCAATCGGGGGGTGGACCGCTTCGATTACCCGATCGCCCTCAACGCGACGAGCCAAACAAGGGCTCGCCGGCGCCGAGGCCGGTAGGCGGACACCGGTGGGACCGTCCGCACAAAGGTTTGCCCGAAGAGCGGGCATTGTCTGGAGCAGGAGCATGGCGCTCATCTGCTCCGCACATCGCACGTGGATCATGACAGCCTCTCGCTGGCCCTTGAAAGATGGTGATGATCGCCAAGACCCTACCCGGTCGGGGCGCGGCACCATCGAGAAGGCCGGCGCTCGGCCTGCCTACCCATCGGCATGGCAGCGCTGCGGCGGCTCAAGCGGTCCTGCACCTTCAACACAAAATGGCGCTCATCTGAGGCGCAGGCTGCGCGGGGAGCCAACAGCGCTCTCTCCAGGTCGCCTCGGCGCCGGGAACTTGATCACATGGAAAAGAACAAAATGCTCATTGATGCCACGCATCCCGAGGAGACTCGGGTCGTGGTCCTGCGTAACGGCCGGGTAGAGGAGTTCGACTACGAGTCGGCCGCGCGCAAACCGCTTCGCGGTAACATCTATCTCGCCAAAGTCACGCGCGTCGAACCCTCCTTGCAAGCGGCCTTCGTCGACTACGGCGGCAATCGTCACGGTTTCCTGGCCTTCAGCGAAATCCATCCCGACTACTATCAAATCCCGGTCGCCGATCGGCAGGCGCTGCTGCGCGAAGAGGCCGAAGCGGAAGCCGAGGCCGAAGCGGAAGCCGACGCGCGCGCCGAGGCCGAGGCCGGCGAGGAGAGCGAGCAGGACGCAGAGGTAGTCGAGGCGACCGATCCACGCGACCGGGCTCGCGAGCACGATCACGGCTCCAGGCTCGCCCCGGACGAGACCGTCGAGCCGCAGGCCCCAGGCAGCCCCATGGCGCTGAGCGCGCCGGAGGAGCGGGCAAACCTGCGCGCGAGCGAGGCTTACGCCCCCGAGCACACCACCAGCTCGGCCGACGGGCACCCCACCGAGGAGGAGGGCGCCGCCCCTCCCCACGCCAATGGCGAAGGGTCGCCCGGCGACGGCGAGGTTGGCCATGTCGAGGAAATCGCCAGCGATCCGGCCGACACCCCCGAAACCGTCACCTCGGTGGAGCAGGTCGGCTCGGAAGACGCCATGGAGGAAGTCCCGGAGCGGCCGCGCCGGCGCCTGCGCTCTTACAAAATCCAAGAGGTGATCAAGCGCCGCCAGATCATTTTGGTGCAGGTCGTCAAGGAAGAGCGCGGCGGCAAGGGGGCCGCACTGACCACCTATCTGTCGCTCGCCGGCCGCTACACCGTATTGATGCCCAATACCGGGCGCGGCGGCGGCATCTCGCGCAAGATCACCAACCCGCAGGACCGCAAGCGCCTCAAGGGCATCGCCCACGAGCTCGAGGTGCCCGACGGCATGGGCTTGATCATCCGCACCGCCGGGGCGGCACGCACCAAGCAGGAGATCAAGCGCGACTTCGAATACGAGATCCGCTTGTGGGAGAGCGTGCGCGAGATGACGCTGAAATCAACCGCGCCGTGTCTGGTCTATGAAGAGGGCAACCTGATCAAACGCTCGATCCGGGACCTCTACGCCAAGGACATCGAGGAGATTTTGGTCGCCGGGGAAGCCGCCCACAACGAAGCGCAGGATTTCATGCGCATGCTCTCCCCGAGCCAGGCCAAGAACGTCATCAAATACGAGGCCCCCGAGCCGCTGTTCAACCGCTTCCAGATCGAGCGTCAGCTGAACGCGATGTTCAGCCCCTACGTCACGCTGCGCTCGGGTGGCTATTTGGTGATCAACCAGACCGAGGCCCTGGTCTCGATCGACGTCAACTCGGGCAAGGCCACGCGCGAGTTCTCGATCGAAGAGACCGCGCTGCACACCAACCTGGAGGCCGCCGAGGAGATCGCGCGCCAGCTCAAGCTGCGCGACCTTGCCGGCCTGATCGTGATCGACTTTATCGACATGGAGGAGCGGCGCAACAACCGGAAAGTGGAGGGCCGTCTCAAGGATGCGTTACGCCATGACCGCGCCCGCATCCAGGTGGGCCGCATCAGTCATTTCGGGCTGCTGGAAATGTCGCGTCAGCGCCTGCGCACCGGCGTGCTGGAAGGTTCCACCACCCAGTGCCCCCATTGCCAGGGTACCGGCATCATCCGCTCGGTGGAATCGGTGGCCCTGGCGGTGCTGCGGGCCCTCGAGGATCATCTGCTGCGCGACACCAATAGCGCCCTCGTCGCCGTGACCACGGCCAGCGTCGCCCTCTACATTCTCAACAACAAGCGCACCTTCATCACCGACATGGAAGGGCGCTATGGTGCGCCGATCACAGTGCAGGCGAGCGACCGCAT
Organism: Hyphomicrobiaceae bacterium; assembly: GCA_035573335.1. Classification (GTDB taxonomy): domain Bacteria; phylum Pseudomonadota; class Alphaproteobacteria; order Rhizobiales; family Hyphomicrobiaceae; genus AWTP1-13. Next base: position 20,835 of record DATMZT010000015.1, read on the forward strand.
GCAAGGCGGCAACTTCGCCATCGAACGCAGCGCGGCGCCGCTTGCCCCGCAGCGGCTGCCCGAGCGCTCGGCCGTCAACATGGATTGGGGCTTTGACGCAGACGGTGCCGAAGAGGAGGAGCGGCCGGAGGCGGCGAGCTCCGCCGAGGAGGAGGGCGAGGGCGGCCGTCGCTCGCGACGGCGGCGGCGGCGCGGCCGGCGTGACGGCCGCGATGAAACGCGTGCCGCCTTTGACCAGGCCGAAGCCGCCGGCGATGGCCACTTGGTCGCCGAGGCTGAAAACGGCGCGCAACAGGAGCCGGCGTGGGAGGATCTTGAGGCCCCCGATGCGGTGTCCGAGCCGCCAGGCATCGGCGAGCAGCCCAACATCGCCGATGAGCCCCGCACGCTGTCGAGCGAGGAGGGACGCGAGGACCGGCGCGGCCGGCGCGGCCGGCGCCGTGGGCGTCGCGGCGGCCGACGCGGCCGCGACCGTGACGGCCAGCGGGTCCAGGGCGAGGAGCATCAGACCGGAGATGAGCTGGGCAATGGCGTCGGTCATGACCTTGCCGAGCCGACCGCGGGGGAACCCGACGCGGCCCCTCTCGCCGAGCCGGTCGCTCTCGCCGAATCGGCCCCTCTGGCACAGCCGGTCCCTCACGCTGAGGCCCCTTACGCTGAGCCTTCCCCCTACGTTGAGCCGGCCCCCCAGGCTGAGCCCGCCCCCCAGGCTGAGCCCGAACGCGCGGAGAATGTGGCACCCCCCGCGACGCGTTCGCGCCGCGCCGCCGCAGAGCGCAGGCCTGCCCCCCCTGCCGAGGCCGAAGGCGCGGCAGAAAAAGCCTGGACCGCCGAACGGCCGCACTGGATGAGCGAGGCCGCGCCGGCGCGCGATAATGGCAAGAGCGAGACCGGCGTTGCGCCGCCGCGCCCCGAACCGGACGCCCTGCCCTTCAGCCCTCCGGCACAGGCCGACGGCGCCGACGCGTCGGAGGAGGAGGACAGCACCCGCCCGATTCGCCGCGGCTGGTGGCAGCGCCGGTTCTCCTCAACGTGAGGTGGCCGGCGGCCGTCCTGAAAGCCATGCGGGCGGCCTAATACACAGGCTAATACACATGAAGGCGTCCTCGGCGTGCTTGCCCGAGCGCCCCGGCGGGTCTACTCATGCCGCGCGGGGGCGCTCAAGTCACGGAGGGATGCTATGAGGATCATGTCGCAGTGTGCGCTACTGGCCGGGCTGGTGCTGGCCGTCGGCGGTTTTTCCAGTGGATCGGCCGCCGCCGCTCAATGCATCAAGGCGGGTGGCTGGGGCACCGGCGCGCTGCAAGGATTCGCCTCCTTCATGGCCGAAGCAGCAATGAAGAATTCGGCCAAAGCCAAGCTCGGTGATGCCGTCAAGATCGGCTCCCCCAGCACCAAATGCGAGACGAAAGGGCTGCTCTACGAGTGCACGGCCTACGCGCGGGCGTGCAAGTAGCCCCCCAACCAGACCAATCGCGACGCGGGCCGCCGACCCCGCCGGCGGCCGCGCCAAGGCGCTGTATGTCGGCGCGTCGCCCCGGGCCAGCCGGGATCGCGGCGGGCCGAGTTGTGTTTGCGCCCCGTTGACGGGAAGTTTGCCGGTAGCGCGGGAAAGACGAGGGGTTGCGGGACGCGGGATCGGGGGCCGGGACCGGGGCTCAGGGACCGCGCCCGGGACCGAGATCAGGGTCCGCGCTCAAGTCCGAGATCAGGCACCGAGATCAGGCTCCCGGATTGAAGCCGCCCCGCATCAACCCCGAACGCACCCCTGGGCCCCGGATCAGAGGTTTGACGCCGTGAGCCGCCGCCATCCCCGCAGGCGCCGGGCGGCCTCAGCCATGGCCGCCGTGCTGCCGGCGTAGCACAAGCGCACATATTGGCCGCCGCGTGCGGCATCGAAGTCGACGCCTGGCGTTGCCGCGACCCCGATCTCGGCCAGCATCGCCCGCGTGAAGGCGACGCTGTCGCCACCGAAGTCCGAGATCTCGAGATAAAGGTAAAAGGCGCCGTCGGCGGGCAAGATGCGGCTGAGGCCCGCCTTCGGCAACTCATTCAGCAGCAGGTCGCGGTTCTCGGCATAGACGCGCTTGTTGGCCTCAAGTTCGTCGATGCCATCGAAGGCCCCAAGCGCGGCGACCTGTGCCACGGCCGGCGGCGAAATATACAGGTTTTGCGCCAGGCGCTCGATCGGCCGCACCAGCTCGGGTGGCACGATCAACCAACCAATGCGCCAGCCCGTCATCGAATAGTACTTGGAAAAGCTGTTAATGACGACGGCCTGGGCGCTGTGGGCCAGCGCCGTCTCGGCCGGCCCGGCGTAGGTCAGGCCATGGTAGATTTCGTCGGAAACAAGCCACAGGCCGTGGGCGCGGCAGACGGCCGCCAACTCCGCCAGCCGCCCCGGCGCCAGCATCGTGCCCGTCGGGTTGGCGGGGCTCGCAAGCAAGAGCCCGGCGAGCCCTTGCCGCACCGCCGCCTCGACCGCGGGCCCCGTCGGCATCCAGCGCGATGCTGCATCCGTCACCAGCAGCACGGGCTCCTGGCCGAGCGCCGTCAGGATGTGGCGATAGCAGGGATAACCGGGCGATGGCAGCGCCACCTTGGCGCCGACGTCGAACAGCGCCAGAAAGGCCAACACGAAGCCGGCCGATGATCCCGTGGTGACGACGACTTGATCGCTTGCCACCGTCACACCATAGGCCTCCCGGTAGTGGCGGGCGATGCGCTCGCGCAGCGCCGGCAGGCCAAGCGCCATGGTGTAGCCCAGCGTCTCGCGCTCGAGCGCGCTCTTGACGGCGGCAATGGCGGCACGCGGGGCCGGCGTTGCCGGTTGCCCGACCTCCATGTGGATGACGTCGGCGCCGGTCGCCGCGCGCTCGGCGGCCGCCTGCATGACGTCCATGACAATAAAAGCAGGAATGGCGCTGCGCGAAGACGGTCGCGGCGCCTTATCGGCGCCGGTCGCAGGCGCCAGATCCCGGTTCACCATGTTCGCCATTTCTCTCCGCCGCGAGGCCCTCAATCCGCCATGGTTGCGCCCTACCCGCGCCAGCGGAGCAGGCAGCATCGCCCCGATCAACCCTTTGCGATGATGCCGATGCGGGTTGGCGCCTCAGTGTTTGGCGGCTTATAGTCGGGGCCGCTCGAGTTGCCTAGGTCCGGATCTGTGGGGGACCCAGCCCGATTTTGCTGAGCCACCGTCCCAACATGCGGCGCGAATTATTGACCGTGCGAGAAGGAGCCGATTTCCGAGCTGGCGCACAGAGGTCGCGGCCAGCCCCGCGCCGCGCGCGCCAGCGAGGGTGCTCGCGCGCGGCCGCGCTTTTGGCCTACACACTGGCCTCGGTCATGGCGGCCACCTCGGCGCTGGCGCAGGGCTTGCCGCTTATTCGCGACTCCGAAATCGAAAATCTGCTCAAGGATTATTCGCGGCCGATTTTCAAGGCCGCCGGTCTCGGTGGACAGAATATTTCCATGCGTATCATTCGCCACGACAGCTTCAACGCTTTCGTGGTCGACGGCCGCAACGTTTTCGTCAACACGGGCACCCTCGCCCAGGCCAAGACCCCTAACGAGGTCATCGGCGTCATTGCCCACGAAACCGGGCACATCACCGGCGGGCACCTGGCGCAGCTCCGAACCCGCATCGCCCACGATCAGACCAAGGCCATCCTTTTGACCGTGCTTGGCATCGGTCTCATGGTCGGCGGCGCCGCCTCGGGCGGGGACACGGCCCGCGAGATCGGCTCGGCGGGTGGCGGGCTCGCCATGGGCGGCAACGAGATGATCATGCGCTCGCTCTTGAGCGAGCGCCGGGCCCAGGAATCGGCGGCTGACCAGGCGGGGCTGCGCTACCTGGATGCGACCAAGCAATCGGGTCAAGGCATGCTGGAGACCTTCGAGCGGTTCGCCCAGCAGGAATACATCTCCGACACCTACCAGGATCCGTTTGTGCGCAGCCACCCCATTGCCACCGAACGGCTCTCCCAATTGCGCAACAGGGTGGCCAACAGCCCCTATCACACTGCCAAGGATCCCCCGGAACTGCAGCTGCGCCACGATATGATGCGCGCCAAAATCGCGGGCTATCTCGATCGCCCGCAGGCGGTCTTCAACCGCTATCCCGCGCGCGACAATTCGCTGCCGGCCCGCTATGCCCGCGCCATTGCCCGCAACTGCTCTGGCCGCTGCGTGGACGCCATCGGCGAGGTCGACGCGTTGCTACACGAAAAGCCGGACAACCCCTACCTTTGGGAGTTGAAGGGCAACTTTTATGCCTCGGTGGGCAAGCACTCCGAGGCGATCGTCAACCTGCGCAAGTCCCTGCAGCTGGTGGGCGGCGGCGAACCCCTGATGCAGGCGGAACTCGCCCAATCCTTGATCTCGAGCGAGGATGGCAAGGTCCTCGACGAGGCCATCGTGCTGTTGCGCAAGGCAATCCTGAACGACGACGGCAACGCGCTCGCCCACCGCCAGCTCGCCACCGCGCTCAGCCGCAAGGGTCAGGAACCGCAGGCGCTGCTGGCAACCGCGCAAGCCTATATGATCGAGGGCAACGTCAAGCAGGCGCAGATTTTCGCCAAGCGGGCTCAGCTCAAGCTGCCGCGCGGCTCGCCGGAATGGATTCGCGCCGAAGACATTGTCAACTATAAGGAACCCACTTAAACGGGCGCCGGCCCGCCCTTGCCACCTATCGACGGAGAACCGAATGCAGCCCAAATCTTTTTCGCTCCTTGACCGCCTGGCCTCAGCGCCAAGGCTTGCCCTGCTCGCACCCGCCGCCGTCGTGCTCGTGGGCACGACGCTGGCCATGGGACAAGGCACCGGTCAATCCCCGCAGCCGACCCCCGAGACCACGACCTCGGCGGCGCCGGCCGGCCCGAGCGCCTTTTCGCCGGACCAGCGCAAGGAGCTCGAAACGATCATCAAGGACATCTTGCTGAACAATCCCGAGCTGCTGATGGAAGCCCAGTCAGCGCTCGAAGCCAAAATGGAGAAGATCCAAAACGAGCGCATGGCCGTTGCCATCAAGGACAACTCGGCGGAAATCTTCCGGCCGGCCGCTTCCCCCGTCGTCGGCAACAGCAGTGGCGACGTCACCGTCATCGAGTTCTTCGACTACAACTGCGGCTATTGCAAAAAGGCGCTGCCCGACGTCGCCCAGCTGATCGACAAGGATCGCAAGATCAAGCTCATCCCCAAGGAGTTTCCAATCCTGGCCAAGGGTTCCGAGGAAGCCTCGCGGGTGGCGCTGGCGGCCAAGATGCAAGGCAAATACTGGGAGTTCCACCGCGCCATGTTGGAGAGCCAGGGGCAGGCCAACGAGGCCGCCGCCCTGCGCATTGGCGAAAAGCTCGGCCTCGATATGGCGCGACTAAAAAAGGACATGGCCTCCGCCGAGGTCAAAAAAGAGATCGACGATACCCGCAAGCTCGCCGCCAAGCTCGGGATCCAAGGAACGCCGCACTTCCTGGTCGGCGATCGCATCATTCCCGGGGCGCCGGAGAACCTGGGCGAACTCTTGGCCCAAAACGTCAAAGAAGTTCGCAAGGACGGCTGTAAAGTGTGCTGAGGCGATCAGGCCCGCCGCGTCAGGTGATCCCCCGCACGGGCCCCACCGGGGCCCGTGCCCATTCGAGGCTGCGGCTCGCCCCTCATGCCAGCCAAGCCGCCGCGCCCAAGCCTCACTGCTTGGCCCCGCTTGGCCCCCCTTGACCGCCTCGGGCCAGGACCTCCGCACAAGCTCGCGTTAACCTTTCGCAGTGCGAGAAAAGCTGTTACAGGGGGCGTGGCCCGCGCGCGTCGGTAACCTGGCGGGCCTCCCGCTTGAACGTTGCCGCCAAGGCGCAAGGTCGATGGCCAAGCCGATGCTCGTGCGCACGGGGTCCAATTTGCAACGGCTTGGGGCTTGCCGATCCTGCCCGAGGGGGGCGGAGGGCGAAGGCGACGTGCCCCGCCGCGGGGCTGCCACAGCTGGGCGGCCCTGGGGCTGAAAAGCAAAGGTCAAGGAATGCGGGCGGCGACAAACGGACCAACGGTTGCGACACGAGGCATGGCGAAGGAGGCAAAAAGCAGGGGGGGGCCCGATCAGGACCTGATCAGGGAGCTCGCCTCACTGCTCGAGGAAACAGGGCTCAGCGAAATTGAGATCGAGCGCGAGGGGCTGCGGGTGCGCGTGGCCCGCCAGCACCTGGTGAGCGCCGCCACGATGGCGCCCTCGCTCGTTGCGGGGCAGGCCACCGCCGCGCTACCCGCCAAAGCCGCCAGCGAGGATCCCGGCAAGCATCCCGGCTGTGTAAAATCGCCCATGGTCGGCACGGTCTATCTGGCCTCCGAACCGGGCGCGCCCCCCTTCATCGACGTCGGCGCCCGGGTGGCACAGGGCCAGACGATCCTCATTATCGAGGCCATGAAGACCATGAACCACATCCCGGCCCCGAAGGCGGGCACCGTGGCGGCCATCCTCGTCGGCAATGGCCATCCGGTAGAGTTCGGCGAGCCGCTTGTCATTATCGAGTAACGACCGGAGACCTGCTCGCAGCGATGTTCGACAAGGTGTTGATCGCCAACCGCGGCGAGATCGCGCTGCGTGTGTTGCGCGCGTGTCGAGAGGTCGGCATCGCCACCGTGGCGGTGCACTCAACGGCCGATGCCGATGCCATGCACGTGCGCCTTGCCGATGAGAGCGTGTGCATTGGGCCGCCGCCCTCGGCGGCGAGCTATCTCAATATTCCAAGCCTGCTTTCGGCCTGCGAGATCACCGGCGCCGACGCCATCCATCCAGGTTACGGGTTTCTGTCGGAAAACGCGCGCTTTGCCGAAATTCTGGAGGAGCACGGCATCACCTTCATCGGTCCGACCTCCGAACACATCCGCATCATGGGCGACAAGATCGAGGCCAAGGCGACCGCGCGGCGCCTAGGGATACCGGTGGTGCCGGGCTCGGACGGCGCCATCAGCAATGACGCCCAGGGCCTGCGCGTCGCCAAGGACATGGGGTTCCCGGTGCTCGTCAAGGCGGCCGCCGGCGGCGGCGGGCGCGGCATGAAGGTCGCGCGCACGCCGGACGACTTCGAGCTTGCCATCAGGACGGCGCGCGCGGAGGCCAAGGCGGCCTTCGGCAACGACAGCGTCTATCTGGAGAAGTATCTGGCCAAGCCCCGCCACATCGAATTTCAGGTGTTCGGCGACGGCAAGGGCAACGCCATCCATTTGGGCGAGCGCGATTGTTCTTTGCAGCGCCGCCACCAGAAAATCCTCGAGGAAGCACCCTCCCCGGCGCTCAATGCCGAGCAGCGCCAAAGCATGGGCAGCGTCGTCGCCAAGGCCATGCAGAAGCTCAAATACCGCGGCGCCGGCACCGTCGAGTTTTTATACGAGGATGGCGAGTTCTACTTCATCGAGATGAACACCCGATTGCAGGTCGAGCACCCGGTAACCGAAATGATCACTGGGCTCGACCTGGTGATCGAGCAAATCCGTATCGCCTCCGGCGCCCCGCTATCGATGTCCCAGAACGAGTTCGCAATCTCGGGGCACGCCATCGAGTGCCGCATCAACGCCGAAAACCCCAAGACCTTCATGCCCTCGCCCGGCACCATCACCTATTGGCATCCGCCGGGCGGTCTCGGCGTGCGCGTCGATAGTGGCGCCTATCAGGGCTATCGCATCCCGCCCTACTACGACAGCCTGATCGGCAAGCTGATCGTGCACGGCAAGAACCGTAACGAGTGCCTAATGCGGCTCAAGCGCTGCCTCTCGGAGTTCGTGATTGACGGCATCGAGACCACCATTCCGCTGTTTAGTGAATTGGTGCAAAATCCCGATATTGCCAATGGCCTCTACGACATCCACTGGCTCGAGAGCTTCCTGCAAAAACCATAATTGGCTAAGACAACGGCGCTGCCAGGATCCCCTTGATGGCTTCGCGCGACGACATCGTCATCGAGATCACCCCGCAGGTCCTCTTGAAGGCCTACGCTTGCGGCATATTTCCCATGGCCGAGAGCTGCGATGACCCGGCGCTCTATTGGATCGAGCCGCAGCAGCGGGGCATCCTGCCGCTGCATGCGGTGCACGTCCCAAAGCGCCTGGCACGCACGGTCCGCCAGGGCAGCTACGAGATCAGAATTGATCACGACTTCGAGGCAGTGATCGACGGCTGTGCCATGTCCCGTCCGGGTCGGCGCACCACCTGGATCAACCGCCGCATTCGCGGTCTTTACCGCGATCTGTTCGACGCCGGCTACTGCCACACGGTGGAGGCCTGGGCGGGCAACCGCCTGGTTGGCGGGCTCTACGGCGTGGGGCTCAACGGCGCCTTCTTCGGCGAGAGCATGTTTTCCAACGCGCGCGATGCCAGCAAGGTGGCGCTGGTGTTCTTGTGCGCGCGGCTGATCGCCGGTGGCTTCAGTTTGCTCGACACCCAGTTCGTCACCGAGCATTTGCGCCAATTCGGCACCGTCGAGCTCGATCGCAACGCCTTCCATGCCCTGTTGGAAAAGGCGCTGGCGCACCAAGCCAACTTCATGGCGCTGCCGACCACGGTGGCGGCCGACGACGCCCTCAAGATCATCGCTACTGGCCCGAAACGCTGACGCCGTCAGCGCGGCACGCGTCGACGACGCGGCAGGTCGGCGTCACTGGGCGGCGCGGTCTCGCCGGCGGCCGGCCCGCCCCCTTGCGGCGGTCGCGGACCGACCGTGCGCTGCGGTTGGCTGCAATCGGTCAACCAAACGTCGAACACCGGATGCTCGACGGCATTGAGACCCGGGCTGTCGGCAAACATCCAACCGGAAAAGATGCGCTTTTCCTTGCCGTCGAGCTGCGTTTCTTCGACCTCCACAAAGGAGGTGGTTTTGGGCGGCTCGGTGGGCGCGCGCGAATAGCACACCCGCGGCGTGATCTTGAGGGCGCCAAAGGTAGCCGTCTGATTGAGGGGCACTTCGAGGCGCGAAATCTTGGCCGTCACCTTGTCGAGGGCCGCGAAGATGGCAACGGCGTTGTCGATACGCTGGGCCAGTGCCGGCCCCGCCGCCAGCGTGGTCGTGAGGCCCGCCAAGGCTGCCGCCAACCCCAAGCTTCCCGAACGGTTCCGTCTCATTGCATTCGAACTCAGTTGCCGGCCGTGCCCGCCGGACGGGCGAAGAGCCTGCAAAAAGGTGGCGCCAGCGTGGCGCGCCGCCCTCAGCTCGGCTGCCAGGGTTTGTAGTCACCCGTTGCCTGCGGCCGCCGGCCGCTCTTGAGAATGCTGCCGCTGGGGCGATAGGCCTCCGGCGTCCCCGTCATGTTCATGCGATGCGGTTTCTGCCAGGGCCGCGGCGTGTAGGTCTCTTGCGTGGGCGGGATGTCGACGGTGTAGTGCATCCAGCCGTGCCATTCCGGCGGCACCTGGGAGGCCTCGGCCGCCGTCTTGTAGATGACCCAGCGTCGCGGCACCCCGAGCGGGCCGACCCCGCGCCGCTGCACGAAGTAGCGGTTGCCGGCGTCGTCGCTGCCAACGAAGGTGCCGCGCAAGGCCGTATAGAGGCGGTTTGACCAGGTGTTGCCGCCCCACCAGCTGAAAATTTCGCTCAGGATGCCCATCGGCCCCACATCTGCGTTTGCGGTCTGCTGGGCGCTTATGGCACCGCCATCGCGGCCCTGTCCATCCATCCGTTGCCGCGGCACATCTGCCACAGTGAGCGCTCCCAGAATCGGCCTATGTGTGCATGACCTGGGGACGACCGTTGCAGCAAAAGCGCAATCCGCGTGCATCGCCGAGGCGGGCCTTTGGCCCTAACCCCTTGAGGCGCCGACGGTCTGGGGGGCGCTGTCCACAGAGGTCGCCGCAGAAACCTTCTACCTACTACATTTAGTGTCTGGTCCTATGTACACCCCCAAGACCTCGTGACGACAGCCTCCGAATCGTCATAGTTTGGTCATTACGGGCGCCGGTCGACCGATCGTGCCGCCCTCAGCAACATCCGCCGCGCCTCGCCCACGGGTCGGGTCAAGGGCGGGCGCAGATCGCGAGGCGCAAGAGAACTTACGCCGCGTGGGTTTGGCTGTGTGTGCCGTTGCGTTCCCGCGTTCCTGGTGCGCGTCCGGGCCTAGGTCCCGGTCCTTTCCACGCTCGAGCAACAAACATGCGGTGCGCCGCTCGCGACGGGCTGGCGAGCGCCGACGCCAAACGAGGGCAAGAGACATGCACATTAAGCGGCGCTTCACGACGGAGGGCAAATCGCCTTACGCCACCATCGGCTTCCGTCGCGCCACCTCGGAGATCAAGAACCCCGACGGCTCGGTGGTCTTCAGGCTCGAGAATTTCGCCGTCCCTGAACACTGGAGCCAGGTGGCAGCCGACATCCTGGCGCAAAAGTACTTCCGCAAGGCCGGGGTGCCCCACCGGCTTCGGCGCATCGAAGAGACGCAAGTCCCCTCCTGGCTGTGGCGCTCGGCGGCGGACGAGCGCGCGCTGGCAGAGCGGCCGGCGCACGAACGCACCACGGGCGAATCCGACGCGCGCCAGGTGTTCGACCGCCTGGCCGGCACCTGGACCTACTGGGGCTGGAAGGGCGGCTACTTCACGAGCGAGGACGATGCGCGCGCCTTCTTCGACGAGCACCGTTACATGCTGGCCATGCAGATGGGCGCGCCGAACAGCCCGCAGTGGTTCAACACCGGCCTCAACTGGGCCTATGGCATCGACGGACCCGGCCAGGGGCACTACTACGTCGATCACGAAACCGGCGAGGTGGTGGCGTCGACCTCCGCCTACGAACACCCACAGCCGCACGCCTGCTTCATCCAGTCGATCGCCGACGACCTCGTCAATGAGGGCGGCATTATGGATTTGTGGGTGCGTGAAGCGCGCCTGTTCAAGTACGGCTCGGGCACCGGCTCCAACTTCTCGGAGCTGCGGGCCGAGAACGAGAAGCTTTCCGGCGGCGGCAAATCCTCAGGCCTTATGAGCTTTCTCAAGATCGGCGATCGCGCGGCCGGCGCCATCAAGTCGGGAGGCACCACCCGTCGCGCCGCCAAGATGGTGGTGGTCGACATCGACCATCCCGACATCGAGGCCTACATCGACTGGAAGGTGAAGGAGGAACAGAAGGTCGCCGCCCTCGTCACGGGGTCCAAGATCTGTCAGAGGCGACTGAAGGCCATTCTCAAGGCCTGCGTCAATTGCGAAGCCGAGGGCGAAGCCTGCTTCGATGCCAGCAAGAACCCCGCCCTCAAGCGCGCCATCAAGGAGGCGCGCCGCGACCTGGTACCGGATGCCTACATCCGCCGCGTCATCCAATTCGCGCGCCAGGGCTATAAGGACATCGAGTTTGCGAGCTACGACACCGACTGGGACAGCGAAGCCTACCTCACGGTCTCGGGGCAGAACTCCAACAATTCGGTGCGCGTCACCGATCAGTTTCTCAAGAGCGTGCTCGAGGATGACGACTGGCAGCTGACCGCGCGGCTCAGCGGCAAGACCGTCAAGACGGTCAAGGCCCGCGAACTCTGGGACCGGGTGGGTCATGCGGCCTGGGCCTCCGCCGATCCCGGCATCCAGTTCCACACCACCATCAACGACTGGCACACCTGCCCAAAGTCCGGTCCGATCCGCGCCTCCAATCCGTGCTCGGAGTACATGTTTCTGGATGACACCGCCTGCAATCTTGCCTCGCTCAATTTGATGATGTTTCGCGACGCCGATAAGCGCTTCGACGTCGCCGCCTACGAGCACGCCTGCCGGCTGTGGACGCTTGCGCTGGAAATCTCGGTCATGATGGCGCAGTTCCCCTCGCGCAAGATCGCCGAGCTCTCCTATCGCTACCGCACGCTGGGCCTCGGCTTTGCCAACATCGGCGGCTGCCTGATGGCCTCGGGCATCCCCTACGACAGCGCCGAGGGGCGGGCCATCTGTGGCGCGCTGGCGGCCATCATGACCGGCGTCTCCTATGCCACCTCGGCGGAGATGGCCGCGGCGCTGGGCCCCTTCTTGGGCTACGAGGCCAACAAGGCCGACATGCTGCGCGTCATCCGCAACCACCGCCGCGCCGCCTACGGGCAAAAGGACGGCTACGAAAAGCTCGCCACCCCGCCCGTGCCGCTCGACCATGCCGCCTGCCCGGACCCGCGCCTGATCGAGGCCGCGCAGCGCGCCTGGGACCGCGCCATCGAGCTTGGCCAGCAGCACGGCTATCGCAACGCCCAGGCCACGGTGATCGCACCGACCGGCACGATCGGCCTGGTCATGGACTGCGACACCACGGGCATCGAGCCGGATTTTGCCCTGGTGAAGTTCAAAAAGCTGGCGGGCGGCGGTTATTTCAAGATCATCAACCAAGCCGTGCCGGAGGCCTTGCGCACGCTGGGCTATGCCGAGGCTCAAATTGCCGAGATCGAGGCCTATGCGGTCGGCCACGGCTCGCTCGCCCAGGCGCCGGCCATCAACCACGCGACGCTCAAAGCCCGCGGCTTTAGCAGCGAGGTTTTGCGCAAGCTGGACGTCGCGCTAAAATCCGCCTTCGACATCAAGTTTGCCTTCAATCGCTGGACCATCGGCGAGGATTTCCTCACCGGCACCCTGAAGATCGAGGCCGAAAGGTTGAACGAGGCCGGCTTCGATCTGTTGAGCCATCTCGGCTTTTCCAGGAAGGAGATCGAAGCCGCCAACGAGCACGTGTGCGGGGCCATGACGCTGGAAGGCGCTCCCCATATGGCCGAAGCGCACCTGCCGGTGTTCGATTGCGCCAGCCCCTGCGGCCGCAAGGGCACGCGTTACCTCTCGGTCGACAGCCACATTCATATGATGGCGGCGGCGCAACCCTTCATCTCCGGCGCCATCTCCAAGACCATCAACATGCCCAATGAGGCCACGGTCGAGGACTGCAAGAGCGCCTATCTGATGTCCTGGCGTCTGGCGCTCAAAGCCAACGCGCTTTATCGCGACGGCTCCAAGCTGTCCCAGCCCCTCAATGCTCAGCTCTTGGCCGACGAGGCCGAGGAGGCCGAGGAGCTGATCGGCGAAATTGCCGCCGATAAGCCGATGGCAGCCCGCGCCGCGCTCACCGCCGAGCGGATCGTCGAACGCATCATCGAGCGTGAACGCCAGCGCGAGAAGCTGCCCAATCGACGCAAGAGCTACACGCAGAAGGCCACGGTCGGCGGCCACAAGGTTTACCTGCACACGGGCGAGTACGAAGACGGGCGCCTCGGCGAGATCTTCATCGATATGCACAAGGAAGGCGCCGCCTTCCGCTCGCTGATGAACAACTTCGCCATCGCTATCTCGCTCGGCCTGCAGTACGGCGTGCCGCTCGAGGAATACGTCGATGCCTTCACCTTCACGCGCTTCGAGCCGGCGGGGCTCGTACAGGGCAACGATACCATCAAGAATGCGACCTCGATTCTCGATTACATCTTCCGCGAGTTGGCGGTCTCCTACCTCGGTCGCAACGATCTGGCCCACGTCGACCTGAGCGAAGTTGTCAATACCGGCCTTGGCTCCTCCGATCAGGAGCTGGAGGACGATGCCGCTCCCCCGCCGGCAGCAAAGTATGTCTCGCGCGGCTTGCTGCGCGGCCAGGAAGGCCGCGTGCTGGCGCTGCGCTCGACCAGCAGCGTCGTCGTGGCGGAAGAAGCCGAGCCGGCCAGTCCCGTGGCCCAGCTGCAGCAGGGGGTGAGCACTGCCTTCGCCAACTCGAAGCAGCGCATGGAGGCGGCCGTTGAGCACCTGAGCGCCCTGCAACAAGAGCTGGCCAGCCCGGCGCCGGTGGCGCGGGAGGCCAAGCTCAGCGTCAGCGAGCTGGCCGAGCAGCTCAATGAACAGCTAGCCCAACGCGCTTTGGCGCGGGCGGTCCGGGCCAGCGCGTCCGGATCTGGCGCCAGCAGGGCCACCAGCGCCGTGGAGCGCGCGGCCGAGGCCCGGGTGAAGGGCTATGAGGGCGAGAGCTGCCGCGAATGCGGCAACTTTACCCTAGTCCGTAACGGCACCTGCCTCAAGTGCGACACCTGCGGCGGCACCAGCGGCTGTAGCTGAGGACGGCCTCGCACCGCGTCACGGCATCGACCAGGGCTGCGGGCGCAAAGCCCGCAGCGGCAATCGCCGAGGCGGCTGGCGCCGCGCTCAAAACCCAGGCTCGGGCCTTTGAGGGGCGCCAAGACGCCGGCTGAGCGCCGACCCGGTTCAGCGCTGGCAGCGGTGGCCTAGCTGAGGTAGCCGAGCGCCACCAGGTTGCCGCCACAACGACGCCGAAAGACGAGATTGGCGCCGCCGAGCCGAGCCTGCACGGCGACAGCGGTCAGGTGCTAGCTTCGCAAAGGCAGAGCCGACCAGACCGGACGCCGATGCTGAACGCCACGCCGTCGCGCCTGGATCAAACCGTTGCGCAACGCCCCTATCACGGCATAGGCCATCGGCCCGCAAACGCCGGCCGGCGCTCGGGGAGCATCCCCGGGATCGCCGCCGCCGGCATCAAGCAGGATGGGACGCAGCCGATGCTCGGTCGCCGAGATTGTTGCCGCCCGGCAGCGCCAGCTAGGGCGCCCGGCTCGCAGCGCGCCCGCACGCTTCGCCCGCGCCTCAAGCAACCATCTTGGCGATGGCAAAACCTAGCAGCCCGACGTTGAGGTAGCCGGTCGCGGCCATGCCGAAGGCGCGATAAAGGGGATGCACGCGGTAGCCGATCCAAAAGGCGATGCGCGCTATCACGAAGACGATGACGGTCGCGGGAATGATGCCCATTTGCTCTGGGGCCAGGCCGACGCTGAGCGCCAGCGTACCCAGCACGAACAGCACCAGTTGCTGCAAGGTATTCTCGACCACGCGACCGTTGATCTGCGTGGCCAGGTCCTCCTTGTTGAGGGTGGGATCGATGGCCTCGCTCAAAAAGCGGTTGTTGCCAACGGCGATCACGGCGACGAGCAGGGTCAGGGCGGCAATTGCCTCCCATTGCAAGGTATAGGCGACGCGCTCGGCCGCCGCGGCGAGGCCCTGCGGCACCGGCCAGGCGCGGTAGACGCTGAAAACGCCAATAATCATGCTGATAACGCCCGTTGCCGCACCCACCGCGACAATGCTTTGCTCCTTGCGCATGCGACGTCTCCCAGGCCAGGTGCTGTGACTGTTGCGACCATCCATTATCAGGCAGAAAGCCCGTCACACGGTGGAGGCTTAACCGGCCGGTCCACCCGCGGCATCGGCGTCCCGGTAAGGGCGCGCCGAGGCGCATCCGTCCATGCCCATGCCAACGCCGCTAAAAGGGCGCGTCGCCGGCAATGGTAATGCGATGCATGCGACGGCGCTTGCCGGCATAGTCGTTGAGGGCCCGGTGCTGCGTGCAGCGGTTGTCCCAGATGGCAAGCGAACCAACCTCCCAGCGGAACCGGCAGGTGAACTCCGGCTCGACGGCGTGGCTCGCCAGAAACTCGAGGATCGGCCGGGCTTCCTCGGGCTTAAAGCCGTCGAGCGTCTGCGTGTGGTTGCTGAGATAAAGCGCCTTGCGGCCGGTCTCAGGGTGGGTGCGCACCAACGGATGCACGGCCTCGGTGATGAGATCGCCCGCATCTTTCACCTTGGCCGCCATGGTCGCATTGCCCGTATAGCGACCATCGCGCGTTGCCGTAATCTCATGGGTGCGGCCGAGCCTCTTGCGATCGCCGACATTCCACGTGCGCACGTCCTTCAGCAACAGCTTCATCGCCTCCGACAGGGTCTCGTAGGCCAGATACATATTGGTAAAGAGCGTGTCGCCACCCGCATCCGGCGTCTCCTTGGCATAAAGAATGGTCGCCTTGGCGGGCTTGGGGTTGAACATCTGATCGGTATGCCAGACTTCCCCGAACGCCTTGCTGTCCCCCTCCTCCTTGAGGATTTCGAGGATGTCGGGATAGGCGTCCATGCCCGTCATGAAGGGGTGGTGATGGATCTCGCCAAAGCGCCTGGCAAAGGCAATCTGCTGTTCCGGCGTGATGGTCTGGTTGCGGAAAAAGACCACCAGATGCTGCAACCAGGCGGCCTTGATCTCCGCGAAGCTCGCATCATCGAGGGCGCCAAGATCGATGCCGCTGATTTCGGCGCCAAGGGCTCCGGCGATCGGCTCAACTTTAATGCGACGATAGGATGCCACGATCTGCCCCCTAAATCCCGCGGGTGCCAAGGACCGAATTCTTGCAAAACCGCCCCCTTCGGGTCAACAGCGGGCCGGGCGGCGCGCCGCCACCAGCCCGCCGGCCCCAACACCTCCAGCCGACCCACGGCGCGCGCGGGAACCAAGCCGCCCACCCAAAAAAAGGGGCGCAAGAGCCAAGACCTGCAAAGACCCAAGACTTGCACGAGTAAGACCTAGCGCGAGACGGCGCCCCAAAAAACGCACCCATCGCCACAGGCCTCAGGACGGGCGGCCTCGCCGCCCCAACAGCGCCCAGGATGACGCGCCAGTCTTGGTCGCAGCCTGCGCGCCCCTTCGGTCGACCGCATGACCTCGATCTACACCTTCGTTGCCTATGCCGCCTGGGGCCTGATCCTCTTGGTTTGGATCCCCAGCTATTTTACGACCCGCAAGGCGGTGCGCCGAGGCCAGCCGCTCCTGCAAGGGATGGCCACCAGCCTGATCGCGCTTGCCTTCTTTTTGTTGTTCCAACGCCGATCGAACGGGCTGTTGGGGATGCGGCTCACCGAGGTGCCCGCGCCGATCGCCCTGTTCGCGGACCTTGTTTGTTTTGGCGCGGCGGGGTTCGCCATCTGGTCGCGTCTCACGCTCGGCCGCAATTGGTCGGGTGTGGTGGCCTCGGTGGGCGAAAATCACGAGCTCGTCGTGCGAGGACCTTATCGTTACGTTCGCCACCCCATCTATGCCGGCTTTCTAATCGCCATGCTGGCAACGGCGACGACGATCGGCACGCTCGCAAGCTACCTTGCGGTGGCTGTCGGGCTCGTGGCCTTCCTGCTGCGCATCCGCATCGAGGAAGCTTTGATGCTGTCGCAGTTCCCGGTCGATTATCGCGCCTACCAGCGGCAAGCGCCCGCGCTTCTTCCCGGCGTCTTTTAAGCGGGCAAGTCTAACCCGCGTTGGCGGGGGCGCTCTGCGCGAACGCTCAGAGCTGCCCGCCGTCCCCCCAGGTCGCAAGGCGCGCCTGATAGGCAGGCTCGCCATAGCGCCCGAGCAAGAAGGCCGGCGCGTAGTCGGGCAGCGCGGTCCCTGACATGTGCCGCGCCAACAGATCGCCCGCACCGCAGGCGGCCATCACGCCAAAACCCGAAAATGCCCCCGCAATATAGGCGCCCTCGACCGGCAATGGACCGATCAATGGGCGGTTTTCGCGGGTCTTGAGGTAGTAGCCGCCGTCGATGAAAGGACGCACGCCCGCGCCGAGGTAGGCGGCAAGCGCGGGCACCATCCGCGAGGCGCCGCGCAGCGCGATCTCGGCATAATACGGCGCCTCGGGCAGCGGAAAGACGACCTTGGTGGCGCCGGCCTCATAGTTGAAGAGCACCAAGAGCGTCGCGGCCTCGCCGCTACCATCGGGCCTGGCGTGCACACCGGGCGGGAACGGCTGCAGCAGCCAGCGCGTCTCTGGCTCGCCCGCTAGGGCGGCGCGCTCCTCCTCGCTCCAGGGCAAATACTGCGCATCGAGCCAAATCAGCATCGGCGAGGCACGCGGTACGGCGCCGAGCCGGTCCTGGAAGCTGATCTTAAGGTGACGCTCGGCGAACACGGGCAGGTCGACGCCGATCAGGGCGGCGATCTCTTTCTGCATCGGACCGGCGGCGATCACGAGCGCGCTCGCCGGCAGCGATTGCCGCGCGCCGTCCTGTTCGACCTCGACCGCGCGCACGCACCCAGCCGCCAACGTCACCCCGACGACCTTGGCTCTCAGCAGCTTGACGCCCTTGGCGCGCGCGCGCTCCAACATCACCATGTCCAGCTGCTGCGCGCTCAACCAGCCGGCGCGCCGGGCCTGCAGCACCGCGACGGTCTCTGGCGCAAGCTGGGGAAAGTGTTGGCGGATCAGGTCCCTATCGGTGATGAGATCGGCGCCGGTCGGCGCCGCTTCGAAGCCGGCCGCGGGCGACGGTCGGTAGGAACTGGACCGACCCCCGTGCACGCGTACCGGGCCGCTGCCCAGTGCCTCGGCGGTCAATGCCAACGCCTCGAGCCGGGCCGCGGTGCCGGGCTCGGCGGTGGCAAAGAGATAACCGCGCCGGTTCATGCCAATGCGGTTACCGGTGGCCCGCGCGATCCCTTCGATCAGGTCGATGCTCCGGTTCATAAAGGCGGTCATGGCCCGGTCCGGACCGGGCCACCAATTGCGATAGGCCTCGGTGGATTTGTCCGACGTCAAGGACAGGGGATGGGCGGCTTCAACCAGCACGATATCGTCGTGGCCATATTCGACGGCCAGGTAGTAGGCCGCCGCCACCCCGGCGATGCCGGCGCCACAGACGACGATCTTTTTTGCAGCTGGCGCCATGCTCAAGGCTCGCGTTTCTCAGATCGGCGCGCCGTGTAAGCTGCGTCGATAGCGGCGCTGGCCGAGCACATTGGCCGAGGCGGTGAGGATAAGGGTTGCCGTCATCAGCACGAAGGCCACCGCCGCCCCAAAAGGCCAATTGTTGAGCCGGAACTGTCCGAACACCAAAGGTCCCATCATCTTGAATTGCGGGCCGCCGAGCAGCACGGGTGTGGCATAGGCATTCATGGCCAGGACGAAGCAGAAGATCGCGCCGGCGATGATGCCGGGCAGGGCCAGCGGCCAGAGCACGCGCCTGAACATCAGCCAAGGGCCAGCACCGAGGCTGAAGGCCGCCTCCTCGAGGTTGCGGGCGATGCCTTCGAGCACGCTCTGCAGCGTCAGCACCATGTAGGGCAGGTTGACGGCGATGATGCCGATGATCACCGCCTTCTCGGTGAACATGATCTCCAGCGGCGCCCCAATGAGGCCCAGCCACAACAGTAGGGCGTTGAAGGCACCCTTGGACCCAAACAGCGTCATCCAGCCCGCCGCGCGCACGGCGTTGCCGACAAACAGCGGCAGCACCACCAGCATCAACAGCACGTGCTTGTAGCGGCTTTCCGTACGGGCGAGCACGTAGGCCAGCGGAAACGCCAGCAGCAGGCAAACAAGCGTGCAGATCAATGCCACCCGCAAGGTCGTCCACAGGATGTTGGTGTAAAAGGCATCGGTAACGAACTTAAGGTAGTTCTCGAGCGTCACCGCCTCCACCATCATGAGGCGCGGCTCAAACCTGTTGAA
>DATMZT010000016.1:0-15012 GCA_035573335.1 Hyphomicrobiaceae bacterium
CGCGGATCGAGGGCACCTCCTGGCACATTTTCAAGAGCGTGTCGGGCGGATAGCCTTGACCGGTGGCGAGCGGATATTGGAAGGCGATCAGCGGCAGCTCCGTTGCCTCGGCAATGCGCTTGAAATGCGCGATCGCCATCGCCGCCGACTGGCCAAGCGTGAAGGGGGCCGGTGGAAATACCAACAGCGCAGAGGCGCCGCCCGCTTCCGCCATGTGGGCGAGCCGAGCGGCCTCGAGACTACCGTCAGCCCAGATGCCGTTGATCAGCGGCAGCCGGGCGCCGATCTCGTCCTGGGCGATTTCGAGGACGCGACGTTGCTCCTCGAAGCTACAGGAGGCAACCTCGGTCGAATGCGCGTTGATGGTGATGGCAGTGATGCCGGCGGTGGCCGCCACGTCGCGCAAATGCTTGCGGAAGCTGGCTTCGTCGATCGCCAGTTCGGCGTCAAAAGGCAGCAGCACCGCCGGGATGACGCCATGGGGAATGTAGGATTTGTGGCGGGGCATGTTCCACCTCTTTGCTCGCTGGCTCAACTGTGCGATCAGCCCGCCCCCGGGTCAAGGGAGGAGGCGGCCGCGCCTCAATGGTTCATCCCCAGGCCGCCGTCGACGTAAATGGTCTCGCCGGTGAGATAAGAGACGTCCGAGGTAAAGAGCATTGTCACCAGCCTGCCGATCTCCGCAGGCGTGCCAGCCCGCCCGACGGGGATGCGCTGCTGGATCCAGCGCTGGGTGGCCTCGCGCGCCCGGAATTTGGCATTGAGATCGGTGGCGATGTAGCCCGGCGCCACGTCGATGACGCGGATGTTGTCGGCCGCCCATTCCACCGCCAGACAGCGGGTAATGGCGCCGACCGCCGCCTTCGAGGCGCAGTAGGCCACCGCCTTGGCCACGCCGAGCTTGTCATAATAGGAGCCGATGTTGACAATCAGTCCGCCGCCGGCGCGCTTCAGATGCGGGTAGACGTGGCGCGCCGCCACCACCACGGAGGTGGCATTGATCCGCATGATGCGCTCGAAGTCGGCGGCCGCCAACTCCGCGCTGAGGTGGGCTTCATAAAGGCCGGCGTTGTTGACGAGCCCGGCGATCGGACCTCGCTCGGCCACCGCGCCTATGGCGCGCGCGATCGCACCCTCCTCGCCGACGTCGCAGGCGATAGCCGCACCGGCGGCCGAGGTGCCGGTGCGCGTCAGACCCACCACGGCGAGACCGGCGGCGGCGAGTTCGGTTGCGATCGCCGCGCCGATGCCGCGATTGGCGCCGGTGACGAGAATCTGTGCTTCAGGCATCGACAAATCTCGCCTTGCGCTTCTCCGCGAAGGCGGCCGCGCCTTCATCGGCATCCCTGGTCTGAAACGAGAGCGTGGAAAGATCGGCCTCGACCTTCAAGCCCGCATCGATCGGCAGATCGAGCGCGCGCTGCACGGCGCCGCGCGCGAAGGCCAGCACCGGCAGGCTATAGCAGGTAAACTCGCGCGCGAAGGCGACGCCGGCATCGACCGCGTCGCCGTTGACGATGCGATTGACGAGGCCGATGCGCTCCGCTTCGGCGGCGTCGACGGTGCGCCCGGTCAAGATCAGCTCCAAGGCGCGCGCTTCACCGATCAGCCGCGGCAGGCGCTGTGTGCCGCCGTAACCAGGGATGGTGCCGAGCTTGATTTCCGGCTGCCCGAGCTTGGCATTGGGCAGCGCCAAGCGGAATGTGCAGGCGAGAGCCAACTCAAGGCCGCCGCCGAAAGCATAGCCGTTGATCACGGCAATCGAGGCGATTGGCAACGTATCGAGCTTGGCAAACGTCGCCTGGCCGAGTTCGGTGCGCGTCTTGCAATCCATCATGGCCTGGTGGCGGAATTCCTTGATGTCGGCGCCGGCGCAGAATGCCTTGTTGCCGGCCCCGGTGATGATCAGCGCTCGCGCTTTCGATCTTGCCACCGCATCGAAGGCCTCGCCGATTTGCCCTAGAATGGCGACCGAGAGCGCGTTGAGCGCTTCGGGTCGATTGAGCGTCAGCACGGCGCAGTCCTCGCGGTGGGTAAGCTCGACAGACATCAGGCGTCCCCTTTCTTGGCTTGGTAACGGACGGGCTCGGGCAAAAGCTCCCCGCGCTTTACCATTTCGACGAGCTCACGCTTGAGAATTTTGCCGCTGGCGGTCAGCGGGAACTCCGCGAGCCGCAGGAAATACTCGGGCATGTCGTAGTTTGAGAGACCCTCACGGCCGAGATGTTCGAGGAGGTCGTGGGCTGCCGCGCTGCCCGACACGGCGATGCACGCGCGCTCGCCCAGGCGGGCGTCGGCCACGGCAAAGCAGGCGACCCGCCCCACCTGAGCATGACGCAGCGCCAGCGCCTCGATGTGTGCGGGATAGATATTGTGGCCGCCGCGGATAATGAGGTCCTTGAGCCGGCCCTCGACTTTGAGGTTGCCGTGTTCGTCCATGCTGCCAAGATCGCCCGACATGAACCAGCCATCGCTATTGAAGCTCATTTCCGTGGCGTGCTGGTTGTCAAAATAGCCGAGCATGAGCGCCGGCCCGCGCCCACCGATCTCACCCACCTCGCCGGGGGCGACGGGGCGGTCCCGGTCGGTTGGGTCAAAGAGTGCGACCTGGTAGCCACCCCCGCCGCGGCCGCAGGTCGCCACGATGGTCTGGGTGGCATCGGCGGGATGCGTGTATTGATGCGAGGAGTTTTCCGTCATGCCGTAGACGTTCTGCGGGGTGACGCCCTGCGCCACGAACGCCGCCGCCACCGAGGGTGGAATCGGCGCGCCGGCCATATAGAAAACCGCCACACGCCCCAGGCGCGGCAGGCGCCGCGCCGTCTGCTCGGCGAGCACGTCCATGGCATGGGTGGGCACGCCCATCACGTACGTCGCCCCGGTCTCGACGATCCAGTCCAGGGTCGAGCTTGATTGTGGCGGGTCGTTGCAGACGAATTGGCAGCCCGCGAGCAGCCACTGTGCCACGCCGACCCAGGCGATATGGTGCGACAGGGGCGACAGGCTGAGCAACACCGTTTCGGGCCCGTGGCCCCAGTCCGCCACCAGGTCACGGGCATTGGCCAACAGCGTATTGTGCGAGTGCATGACGCACTTCGGCGTCCCGGTCGAGCCGGAGGTGAACGCCAGATAGACGACCCGGTCCGGATCCCAAGAGGCCGCGCCGCCGTTGTCGCCGGCCTTGGGAAATCGCGCCAGATCATAGACCACCTGCAAGGAGGCGAGCCTCGCCGCGGCGCCGTCGAGATCGGCGGGCGCCGAGCCCCAGCCGGGTTCCGCTACCAGCGCGCGGGCGCCCAAGCGCTGCAACAAGTTGGTGACCTCGCTCCAGGTGTGGCTGCGGTGCAGCGACGGGTTGCAGGCCAGGCCTTCGCGCGCGCAGGCAAGAAAGGTGACGATGGCCTCGACGCGGTTCGACAGCAGCAGGCAAACCCGCTCACCGCCCTTGAGGCCGCGGCCGCGAAGGTCGGCGCCGACACCATCGACCCAGCTCAAGAGCTCGGCCCAGCTCAGCCTTCGCCGCCCGTCCACAAGAGCAATCGCCGCCGGCCGGGCGGCAGCATGGCGCACCAGCAGGCCATAAAAGGTGTCCTGCCGCCATCGGCCCTGGGCGTAGTAGCGCTGTGCCTGGGCCGGATGCTGCAGGGTTAGAAATGGGCGCATCGCGCACTCCTTAGATGGCAAGACAGCTTTTCCCGCGCGCGGCTGCGCTGGGCAGGTGCCGCAGGCCGGTCTGCCCCAGCGCTTGCACGCCCTGCGGGCAAGGCTTGCTCTTCACAAGGAGGAATGCGATCGGCCATACCTCAACTGCCTCGCTACGGGGTGGGTCACGGCTGCTGCCCGCTTGGGTGGCGGCATAAGGGCATTTTCTGCCCATCTTCCCGGCTTGTTGCGACAAAACCTTTCCGCTAGCATCTCAGCAAAGACGCCGATCGCCAACTCCGATCGCCAACTCCGTATGACGATGCGCGCGCGCGTCGCCGTTCATCCGTTCGGCGCGGCGCGAGACCGACAGCAAGGGAGGACATTGGATGTCAATCGACCAGAAAGACGAGGCCGAAGCAGCTTGGTATGCCGGCAAAGTCACGCGCCGCCGCTTGATCGGTTACGGCGCGACGGCAGGCGCACTGGGCGCGAGCATGCTGGTGCCGGCGCCCTGGCGCGCGGCGTTCGGCCAAGCCAAGCCATATAAAGTCGGCTCGCTGCAGCCGCTCTCGGGCGCCGCCGCCGCCGGCGGCAAGACCGCGCTCGTCGGCCTGCAGATGGCGGTGGATCGCATCAACGCCTCAGGCGGCATCAACGGAAGACCCGTCGAACTGATCGTGGCCGACGATGAATCCAAGCCCGACGTCGGTCGCCGCAAGACCGAGAAGCTGGTGGTGGAGGACAACGTCGATGTGCACCTGGGCGGTTTCCTCTCCAATATCTGCCTGGCCTGCATGCCGGTGTTCGAAGAAGCCAAGATCGTCAATATGATCAGCGTCTGCCTCGACACCACGCTCACCACCAGCAAGTGTAACCGCTACAGCTTCCGACCCTACGACTACGCACCGGCGCAGGCCGTGGCCTTTGCGCCCTACCTGGTCAACAAGATGGGGAAGAAGTGGCACCTGGCCTATGCCGACTACTCGTGGGGTCAGTCGACGCGCGATGCCTACGCCGATGAGATCAAGAAAGCGGGCGGCAGCATCGCCGGCACTACGGGCATCCCGCTCGGCACGGCCGACATGACGCCGTTCCTGTCCAAGATCACCGGCGATTTCGACGGTTTCTTCGGCATCTTCTTCGGTAAGGATGGCGTCACCATCGGCAATCAGGCCTACGATCTCGGCCTGACCAAGAAATACAAGTGGGCCGGCGATGGCGCCATCGCCGAGTCGACCAACTTGCCCGCGCTCGGCAACAAGATCGAGGGCTTCGTCGGCATCAACCGCTACATCCCCGTGTTCGATCCGCCGCTCGACACGCCGGCGCACAAGAAGTTCTTCGAAGAGTCGCTGAAGCGCCTCAAGGCCATCGATCCCTCGGGTCCGCTGCCCGATCGCTACGTGCAGTCGAATTTCGAGGCCATGAATGCCCTGAAGCTCGGCATGGAAAAATCCAAGTTCCAGGGCCGACCGGACACCATGAAGCTGATCGAGGCGCTCGAGGGTCTCGAAATGAAGGAAGGCGATGACTTCCCGCAAGGCGACAAGGTGCTGCGCAAGGAGGACCATCAGGCTTTCATCCGGGAATTCATCTTCGACGTCAAAGACGGCAAGCACCGCATCCTCGACGTCATTCCGAAGGAGAAGACGATCTTCCCGCCGGCTTGCAAGTTTGCCTAAGTGACCGCCGCCGCCGTGACAGCGCATTCCCCGGTCGACCGGGGAGGCGCTGGCGATCCTATCATTCGTACGGAAGCCCTCACGGTGCGCTTCGGAGGTTTGATGGCGCTAAATGCCGTCAACTTCGAAGTGCGGCGGGGCGAGATTCGCGCCATTATCGGGCCGAACGGCGCCGGCAAGAGCACCTTTTTTAATTGCCTGACGGGCGTGCTGCGGCCGACCTCCGGGCGCGTTGTTTTTGCCGGCGAGGATATCGGCGGCCTGCCGCCTAACCGCATTTCGCGCAAGGGCATCGCGCGCTCCTACCAGATCACCAATATCTTGCCCAACGCCAGCACGCTCGAAAACGTGCGCATCGCCGTGCAGTCGCGCCACCACGGCTGGAATATGTTCAGGCATCATCGCGATTTTCACGACATCATGGACAAGGCCGAGACGCTGCTGACCTCCGTTGGCCTCGCCGGCAAAGCCGGCGAACTTGCCGCCAACCTGTCGCACGGCGAACAGCGCAACCTCGAGATCGGAATCGCGCTCGCCACCGAGCCGCAGCTTTTGTGCCTCGACGAGCCGACCGCGGGCATGAGCGCGGCGGAGACGCACGGCACCATGGAACTGGTGCGACGGATCAGCGAAAATCTCACAATTCTAATCGTCGAGCACGACATGCAAGTGGTGATGCAGCTGGCGCAGCGCATTACCGTGCTCAACTATGGGGCGGTGCTGGCCGAGGGAACGCCCGCGCAGATCCAAGAAAACCCCAAGGTGCTGGAGGTTTACCTCAAGACATGAACCCGTCGGAGGCCTCAGCGCAGCCCCTCATCTCTGTCGAAGGCGTGCACACGTACTACGGCAAGAGCCACATCCTCAATGGCGTTTCTCTCGACGTGGGCCGCGGCGAGGTCGTCGGACTGATCGGCCGCAACGGCGTCGGCAAGAGCACCACGCTCAAGACCATCATGGGTCTCGTCAACGCCAGCGCGGGCCGCATCGTCTACGACGGCAGACCCATCAGCGGCCTGCCCTCGCACAAGCTGGCCCGCATCGGCATCGCCTACGTACCCGAGGACCGGCGCATCTTCAAGCTGCTGACCGTGATGGAGAACCTGCGCACCGGGCTCGACCGCAATGGCGTCTCGGAGGCGCGCAAGCAAGAGCTGCTGGAAAAGATGTTTGCCTACTTTCCGCGTCTGGCCGAGCGTCGCGGTCAGGCCGGCGGCACGCTCTCGGGCGGTGAGCAGCAGATGCTGGCCATCGGTCGTGCCATGATGCTCGAGCCGAAGATCATCCTGCTCGATGAGCCCACCGAAGGCTTGATGCCGCGCATGGTCTCGCAGATCCGCGAGATCATCGAGGTCTTGCACCGGGACGGCGTGGCGATCCTGCTGGTGGAGCAGAACGTACCGCTGACGCTAGCGGCGAGCCAGCGCGTCTACTTCATGGAAAAGGGAGCCGTCCAGTACCACGCCGCAGCCGCGGAACTGACGGTCGATCACCCAATCATTCACAAATACCTGGGAGTGTGAAACGGTGGACATCCCCTGGGACATCCTCATCATCCAAACCGTCAATGGCATCGTCACGGGGATGATCCTGGCGCTGGTGGCCTCGGGGCTGACCCTCATCTTCGGCATCATGGACGTGGTGAACTTCGCGCATGGCGAGCTGTTCATGCTCGGCGCCTACATGGGCGTCGCGACGTTGGCGACCACGGGCAGTTTCTGGCTGGCGCTCGTGGTTGCGATGATCATCATCGCCGCCCTCGGCGCCGCGCTGCAAGTGGTGACGCTGCGGCCGCTGCTGGGGCGTGATCCGCTCTACACCATTCTTGCCACCTTCGGCATCTCGCTGGTCCTGCAAAACTATGCCCTGTGGCAGTTCGGGCCGGTGGCGCGCAAGATCCAGGAACCATTCAGCGGCCAGTTCACCCTGTTCTACCTGCAATACCCCTGGTATCGCCTGCTGATCGCCGGCCTGTCCGCCGCTATGATCGGCGGGCTCTACCTGTTCCTGAAGTACGGGCGCTACGGCATCTGGATCAGGGCCACCACCCAGGACCGCGTGATGGCGCAGGCCATGGGCATTCCGGTACCATGGGTGCATACCGGCGTATTTGCCATGGGCGCGGGGATGGCAGCGGCCAGCGGCGTGCTGTTTGGTCCCCTGGTCGGCGTCAACCATGCCATGGGCCTCGATTGGGTGCTCAAGGCCTTCATCGTCGTTGTTGTCGGCGGCATGGGCAATCTTGGCGGTTCCATCGCGGCCTCGATCTTCATCAGTCTGTTGGAGGCGTATGCCTCGATCTGGGTCAGTCCCTCGCAGGCGATCATCGTCTCCTCGGTGGTACTGATACTGACCTTGCTCTTCCGGCCCACCGGTCTTTTCGTCCCGACACCCAAATGAGCCTCTCACGACACGCCAGCATCTATTGGACAGGCTTTGCCGTCACGATCCTCGTGCTGATCCTGGCACCCCTGGTGCTGCCCGAATTCTGGCGCCGATTTCTCACCGAGATTCTAATCTGGGGGCTGTTGGCGATGTCGTCCGACATCCTCATTGGCTACACCGGCATGGTGTCGTTTGGCCACTCGGCGTTCTTTGGTCTCGGCATGTACGGTGCCGCGGCAGCGTTGTTGATGGTAAAGCCGCCCAACTTATGGCTCGCCATCGTCTACGGCCTGGCCGGCTCGGCCGCCGTGGCCCTGTTCGTCGCCTATTTTTCCACGCGGCTGCGCGATATCTACTTCGCCATCACCACGCTGATTTTCTCGCAAATTTTCTACGTCATCATCTTCACCTGGACCGAGGTGACCGGCGGCGAAAACGGTCTGGCGTTCTCGCGGCCGGGGTTCGGCATCCCGGGCCTATGGACGACGCCGTTCACCTCCACGACGCTGCACTGGTTCGTGCTGGCCGTGGTGGCGGCCGCCTACCTGCTGTTGCGCCGTCTCACGCAGTCACCGTTCGGCATGGTGCTGCAATCGATCCGCGAAAACGAGGCCCGCACCCGCGCCATCGGCTATCCCGTCGAACGCTACAAGATGGTGGCGGTCATGATATCGGGCCTGTTCGCGGGCCTTGCGGGCGTGCTTTATGCTGTGCAGAATCGCTTTGCCGCGCCGGACTTCGTCTACTTCGTGGTCTCCGGTGAGGTGGTGATCTTCAATGTCATGGGCGGCATCGGCACGCTGGTGGGCCCGATTGTCGGGGCTGGTTTCTTCCTGGGTCTGCGCGAGGGCCTCTCACGTCTGTTCCCCTACCTGGCGACCACTTTCAACCTTCCCTACCTCGCTGAATTCCCCTATCTCGTGCCCGTGGGTATCATTTTCATCGCCATGGTGATCTTCATGCCGCAAGGCCTGCTCGGCTTCGCCAAGCGCTGGCTCAATCGCTAAAGCCCCGGCAAAAGCGGCAGGGCGGACGAAGGGCGTGAGGTTGCGGGTCGCGGTCGACATTGGCGGAACGTTTACCGACATCGTCGTACTGTCGAGCGGCGGCGTGCTGCACGAGAGCAAGGTCGCGACCACGCCCGACGATCCAAGCCGCGCGGTCGTCGCCGGACTGGAGGCGCTGTTGCGCGAATTGGCGCTGGCGCCGCACCTAATCGCCGAGGTGCTGCACGGCACCACGGTGGGCTCCAACACCATCCTGCAGCGCACCGGTGCCCGCACCGGCCTGATCACGACGCGCGGCTTTCGTGACGTGCTCGAGATCGGGCGCATCCGCATGCCCGACATGTTCGATTTGAGCTGGGACAAGCCAAAGCCGCTGGTCCCGCGCCGCTACCGCCTGGAGGTCGGCGAACGCATTGCCGCCGACGGCAGTATTGTCGAGCCGCTCAATGAAGGGGACGTCGTGATGGCCGGTGAACGGCTGGCCGCTGCCGGCATCGAGGCGGTCGCCGTGTGCCTTCTCAACAGCTATCGCAATCCGCTGCACGAGCGCTGCATCGAAGACATTCTGCGCGCACGCTTTCCGCAATTGCTGGTTACCGCCTCGTACGCGGTGTTGCCGGAGCGCAAGGAATACGAGCGCACCAGCACCACGGTGGTGAACGCCTATCTGCTCCCCGCCATGCGTGCATACCTGCGCAACCTGGAGGCCGGGCTGCGCGCCATCGGCATTCAAGCCCCGGTCCGGGTCATCACCTCCAACGGCGGCATGCTGGCCGCGCCAAGCGCCTGCGAGACGCCGGTGTTCGTGGTGGCATCGGGGCCCGCGGGTGGCGTGATCGGCGCGGCACGGT
Organism: Hyphomicrobiaceae bacterium; assembly: GCA_035573335.1. Taxonomy (GTDB): domain Bacteria; phylum Pseudomonadota; class Alphaproteobacteria; order Rhizobiales; family Hyphomicrobiaceae; genus AWTP1-13. The sequence continues at coordinate 9,571 of DATMZT010000016.1, forward strand.
TGGGTGGGGCCCGTGGCTGGTCCGATCTCATTGTCTTCGACATGGGCGGCACCACCGCCAAGGCGGTCATCGTCGAGGCCGGCCGACCCAGTATGACCTCGGAATACGAATTCCGCGATGGCATTTCGACCTCGAGCCGGTTCGTCAAGGCGGGCGGCTACCTGCTGAAGGTGCCGGCAATCGACATCGCCGAGGTTGGTGCCGGCGGTGGGTCGCTGGCCGGCATCGACCGAGGCGGGCTGCTGACGGTCGGTCCGCAATCGGCGGGTGCCGTGCCAGGTCCGGCCTGCTATGGCCTCGGCAACGACCGCCCGACGGTGACCGACGCCAACCTGGTCCTTGGTTTCATCAATCCCCAGGCGCTGGCGGGCGGCCGTCTGCCGATCGAGCGCAGCCTCAGCGAACGCGCCGTCGCCAGCCACGTGGCAAAGCCGCTTGGGCTCAGCCTACAGGAGGCCGCGCATGGCATCCGCGCCGTCGCCAACGCGGCGATGGTGCGGGCGGTTCGCGCCGTGACGGTCGAGCGCGGCCGCGATCCGCGCGACCTGACGCTCGTTGCCTTTGGCGGCAACGGCGGCATTCATGCCACCGACCTCGCCCGCGACCTCGGCATTGCCCGTGTCGTCGTGCCGCCGCTGGCCGGCGTGTTCAGCGCGGTGGGCATGCTGGCAGCCGACCTCGAGCAGATCGGCCTGCGAACGGTCAGCCGCTGCCTCGACGAGCTGAGTCCGACCGACCTCAACGCCGCCAAGGTCGAACTCGCCGACGAGGTCGCCGCCCGGCTTGCGGCCGATGGTTTCGGCAAAGATCGGGTCGGGTTCGGTTGGGAGGCGGACCTGCGCCACGAAGGCCAGGCGAGCGAGCTCACCATTCACTACGACGGTGATGATCCGGTGGAAATGCGCCGGCGCTTCATCGACGAGTACGAAAAGACCTACGGTTATCGGGACGATAGTCCGATCGAGCTCGTGAAATTGCGCGTGGTCGGCCGCGGCCTGAGCGAGCAGCGCCTCAACTTCAAGCGGCTGACGATCGCCGCGCCGGCCGCCGCGGCCGCGGCGGCGTATCGACACGTGCACTTTGCACGCGGTAGCGCCGCCACGATCACCGAGGTCGTGCCGCGGTCGGCCTTGACGCCGAAAGCGCGCCGCGGTCCGCTCATCGTCGAAGAGTTCGATGCCACCATCGTGGTGCCGCCGGACGCCACCATACACCTCGACGCCATCGGCAATATCGTGCTCGAGCTGAACTAAGGTCCATGCAGATCGATCCCATCACTTTCGCCGTCATCAAGAGCGGCCTTGATGCCATTGCCGACGACATGGCGTACACCGTGATGCGTATCGCCCGCTCGGAGATCGTCAAGGACGTGATGGATTTTTCGGCGGCGATCTGTGCCGCCGACGGCCAGATGGTGGCACAGGCCAAGACCATCGCTCAGCATCTCGGTGCCGTGCCGGAGGCCATGGCTGCCGTGCTCGCCAAGTTCGGACCGGACCTGCATGAGGGCGACGCCGTCATCATGAACGATCCCTACCACGGCGGCATGCACCTGCCCGATATTTTCATGTTCATGCCGTTATTCCAGGCCGGCCGCCGCCGAGGCTTTGCCGTCGTCATTTGTCATCATACCGACGTTGGCGGCCGCGTGCCGGGATCGAACGCCTCGGACTCCACGGAAATCTACCAGGAGGGTCTGCGCATCCCGCCACTCAAACTCTACGATCGCGGCACGCTCAACGAGACGCTGGCAACGATGATCAAAATCAACGTGCGCGTGCCCGAGCGGGTGTGGGGTGATCTTTCCGCACAATACGCCGCGGCGCAGATCGGCAAGCGCGGCCTGCAAAGGCTGTTGCAGCGCTACGGGGCGGACGAGGTCGAAGCCTACATGGCGGAACTGATCGACTATGCCGAGCGACTGACCCGCGCCGAGATCAAGCAATGGACGAAGGGTCGCTACGAATTCATCGATCATATCGACGGGGATGGCTTCACGGATCAGCCTATACCCATCAAAGCCGCGGTTGAAGTGCGCGAGGACGGCAGTCTGCTGGTCGATTACGCCGGCTCCTCGCCGCAGGTGAAAGGTGCGCTCAACGCGACACTGAGCTTCACACGGTCCCTCACCTATCTGAGCGTGCGCTGCGTGCTTTCTCGCGAGATACCAAACAACGTGGGCGTGTTCCGCTGCATCGAGGTCAAGGTGCCGGAAGCCTCCGTGCTCAATCCCGTGCTGCCGGGCGCGTGTGCCGCCCGTGCACTCACCGGCTATCGCGTGTTCGACACGATGCTTGGCGCCCTGGCGCAAATCGTGCCGGAGCGGGTGCCGGCTGCGGGCGAAGGCGGCAACAGCGTGGTCTGCATCAGCGGCCTCAGGGAAAATCGCAAACCCTTCATCATCGTCGATATGATCTGCGGAGCCTGGGGCGGCCGGCCGGACAAGGATGGTCTGGAGGCCGTTACCAACGCCTCGCAGAACCTGTCCAACATGCCGGTGGAGGTGATGGAAGCGGAACATCCCGTGCGTGTTGAGGAGTACGCCTTCGTGCCGGACACGTGCGGCGCCGGCCGTTGGCGCGGAGGGGTCGGTTTGCGCCGTTCCTACCGCATCCTGGCAAGGGAGGCGCTGTTGCAGCTGCGCACGGACCGGGTCGCCTTCCAACCCTACGGCCTGGCGGGCGGGGTGCCCGGCGGTCAATCGCAAAACTTCATCGAGATCGACAATCGGCGCGAGCCGCTCCCCAGCAAGGTGACGATGACCGTGCCCCACGCGGCACTGATCGTGCATGAACAGGCGGGCGGCGGCGGCTTCGGCACGCCCCTTGCGCGCGACCCCCAGAGGGTTGAAGAGGATTTCGCGGACGGTAAGATCAGCGCCGACTTTGCCCGGCGGTACTATTGCGTGGTGTTCGACGACCACGGAAAAGTCGATGCCGAGGCCACGGCGCGGCTGCGCCGGCAATCGAGCGCTAACTAGTTACCTCGGCCTCAGCCGACTGCCCGGGCCGCGTCGCGGCCGGCGACCCGACCCGAGAACAGGCAGCCGCCGAGGAACGTGCCCTCGAGGGCGCGATAGCCGTGCATGCCGCCGCCGCCAAAACCTGCAATCTCGCCGGCGGCATATACATTGCCGAGCGGCTGCCCGTCGCCCCTCAGCACGCGCGACGACAAATCGGTTTCGAGCCCGCCCAGCGTTTTGCGCGTCAGGATCCAAAGTCTAACCGCAATCAAAGGCCCGCTTTCCGGATCGAGGATGCGGTGCGGCTTGGCGACCCGGATCAGCTTGTCGCCGAGGTACTGGCGCGCGCCGCGCAGCGCGGTTATTTGCGCGTCCTTGCCAAACGGGTTGTCGATCTCGCGGTCGCGGGCGCGGATCACCGCCTCCAGCTTCGAGGCGGAGAGCAGGCCTTCCCCCGTCAGTGCATTCATGCGCTCCACGAGCCGTCCCAGATCGCGCTCGACGGCGAAATCGGCGCCCTTCTCCAGGAAGGCGCGCACCGCCGGTGGCGCACCGCCGCCGCGCCGGGCGCGAATCACTTTGAGCCAGCTGCCACTCGTGAGGTCAGGGTTCTGTTCCGAGCCCGAGAGAGCGAACTCGCGCTCGATGATCTTCTGTGTCAGCACGAACCAGGAATAGTCGTGGCCGGTGCGGCGCAGGTGGCTAAGCGTGCCCAAGCTGTCGAAGCCCGGAAACAGCGGCGCGGGCAGGCGTTGTCCGAGCGCATCGAGCCAGAGGGACGACGGACCGGGCAGGATGCGGATCCCATGTTCGCTCCAAATCGGGCTCCAGTTGCGGATGCCCTCGGTGTAGTGCCACATGCGATCCGGATTTATCAGACGTCCGCCGGCGGCCTGCGTGATCGCCAGCATGCGCCCGTCGACGTGGTCAGGCACGCCACTGAGCATGCGCTTGGGTGCCGTGCCCAACCGCTCGGGCCAGTTGCGGCGCACGAGCTCATGGTTGGCACCAATCCCACCCGAGGCAACAATGACGGCTTGCGCCTTGAGCGCGAACTCGCCGGTCACGGTCCGTGAGCTGCGCTCGCCGCGCGCCACCGGGCTCGGGGCAAGGATCTCGCCGCGCACGCCGTCGACCAGGCCGCCGGTCGATGTCAGCGCGCTGACGCGGTGGCGAAATTTGAGGACGACGACACCTTGGCTCGCCGCCGCGCGCACGCTCGCAACGAACGGAGCGATCACGCCCGGTCCGGTGCCCCAAGTCACGTGAAAGCGCGGCACCGAGTTGCCATGCTCCATCGCCGTATAACCGCCGCGCTCAGCCCAACCGACAACCGGAAACCAGCGGACGCCCAGCGCCCTGAGCCAGGCCCGCTTCTCGCCCGCGGCAAAGCCGACGTAGGCCTCTGCCCAACGGCGGGGCCAGTGATCCTCGCGGCGATCGAAGCCGGCCGAGCCCAGCCAGTCCTGCCACGCCAGCTCATACGAATCGCGGATGCGCAAGCGACGCTGCTCGGGTGAGTCCACTAAGAACAGGCCGCCGAAGGACCAGAACGCCTGGCCGCCGAGCGAGGCCTCGGGCTCCTGTTCGAGCAGGATCGCCCTGCGCCCTGCCGCGGCAAGCTCCGCCGTCGCCACCAGGCCCGCCAGCCCTGCGCCGACGACGATGACATCTGCGTGCATGGCGCTTGGGTCCCTCCCTGGCGCGGCGAGGGCCGCCGCCACGCCCCGCCGATGAGCCTGTCTTGATCGACCCGCGCCTGCACCTGCGTCAACGCCCGAGGGACCAATCCCCTTGGGACCGCCGTACCGAGGCTAGGTTGCGATCGGGCAAGGCCCGGCGCGCTGGCCGCGCGCGCTCCTGCCGATGGCACCGCGCGGCCCGGGAGGCCCGGCCAAGCTTGCATTATTGTGCAGGATTGGTTATTTAGCCGGCATAATAATGCATACCTGGGCGAGGGGCGCGCGGCGCTCCTTTCGTGGCATGATCGGCGCCGGTGCAACGCAAGGGAGTGGAGCGACGATGGCCACCCGCATCGATTTTCAGACCGAGCCGGCGCGCTATCGGCATTGGAAACTGAAATTCGACGGTGAGATGGCCGAGTTGATCATGGACGTCGATGAGCATGGCGGCCTGTTTGGAGGCTACCAACTCAAACTCAACTCCTATGACCTGGGCGTCGACATCGAGCTTGCCGATGCCGTGCAGCGCCTGCGTTTTGAGCATCCGGAAGTCAAAGTCGTGGTGCTCAAGTCCGGCAAGGAACGGGTGTTCTGCGCCGGCGCCAACATTCGCATGTTGGCCGGCTCATCGCACGCCCACAAGGTCAACTTTTGCAAATTCACCAACGAGACCCGCAACGCCATGGAGGATGCCAGCGCCCGATCGGGACAGAAGTATCTGTGCGCCATTCGGGGTACGGCTGCGGGTGGCGGCTATGAGTTGGCGCTGGCGACCGATCACATCGTGCTTGCCGACGA
>DATMZT010000017.1:0-3566 GCA_035573335.1 Hyphomicrobiaceae bacterium
CAAGAGACGCTCAAGCAGTCGTTCGTGATCGAAAACCGGCCCGGCGCCGGGGCGGTGATCGGCACCAACGAGGTCGGCAAGTCGGCGCCCGACGGCTACACGCTGCTGATGATGTCGAACACCCACACCGTCAACGAGACCCTGCTGTCGACCCGCAACTACCAACTGATGCGGGATTTCACGCCGGTGGCGGCCGTCAACTCCTCGGATCTGCTGATGGTGGTGCACCCCTCGGTGCCCGCCAAGGATCTGAAAGAGTTTCTCGCCCTGTTGAAGAGCAAGCCCGGCGAGCTCAACTACGCCTCCTCGGGCCCCGGCACGCCCTACCACATGGCCGCCGAGCTGTTTAAATCCATGAGCGGCACCAATCTTGTGCACGTTCCCCATCGCGGCAGCGGTGATGCCCGCACCAGCGTCATCGGCGGCCACGTGCAGATGATGATCGATGCCATCACGACCATGGCGCCCACCGCGCAGAACGGCCAGGTGCGCGCGCTTGGCACCACCGGCCAGACGCGCTCCTCGGTGATGCCGGACGTGCCGACCATTGCCGAAGCCGGCCTACCGGGCTACGAGGCGACCATCTGGCTCGGCATCATGGCACCGGCAGGCACGCCCAAACCGATCGTCGACAAACTCAATGCCGAGATCAACAAGGTGCTGGCGCTGCCCGACCTGAAGGCGCAGTGGGCGCAACAGGGCGCCCAACCGCTGATCATGACGCCCGAGGCGTTCGATGCCTACCTGCGCAAGGACATCGAGAAGTGGGCCAATGTCATTCAGGCCGCCGGGATTAAGGTGCAGTGATGAACGCTAGGGCGAGCGAGGCCACCACCTTCACCCTCAACGGCGTCGAGCGCACCATCACCGCCGATGCTGCTCGCTCGCTGCTCAGCGTCTTGCGCGACGAATTGGGCCTCACCGGCACCCGCTTCGGCTGCGGCGTCAACCAGTGCGGCGCCTGCAACGTCATCATCGACGGCCAGGCGGTGGCCGCCTGCGACACCCCCCTGTGGGCGACCGCCGGCAAGCGCATCACCACCATCGAGGGCCTCGGCACCCCCGAGCACCCGCACCCGCTACAGCGCGCCTTTCTCGACGAACAGGCCATGCAATGCGGCTACTGCATCGCCGGCATCCTGATGTCGGCGGCAGCCCTCCTCACCCGCGACCCCAATCCGAGCGAGACGCAAGTGCGCACCGCGCTCGATCGCAACCTGTGCCGGTGTGGAGCCCACAACCGCATCGTCCGCGCGGTGCTCCGGGCGGCCAAAGAGGAGGCGCCATGACCGCCGAGCTGCCGATTAACCTCGCCGCCAACCCGCGCCTGTCGCGCTGGCTCCGGTTCGATGCCGGCGGCTTCGTTGCGGTGAGCCCAGGCAAGATCGAAATCGGCCAGGGCATCGCCACCGCCTTGGCACAAATTGCCGCCGATGAGCTCGACCTCGACATCGGCCGCATCCGCATGGTGCCCGTGACCACGGCGGCAAGCCCCAACGAGGGCACCACCTCGGGCTCCCTCTCGGTGGAGCAGTCGGGTTCTGCCGTGCGCCATGCCGCAGCCGAGGCGCGCGCCATTTATCTAAACTGCGCCGCGCAGCGGCTGGGCGTCGCCAGCGACCGCCTGAAGGTCGAAGACGGCACCATCATCGGACCGGGCAATCTGCGCACCAGCTATTGGGAGCTGGCCGATGCCACCCTGCTCGAGCGCGATGCGACGCCGGGGGTGACGGCAAAGGTGCCGGCGGCCCGGCGCCTCGCCGGCACCGCGGCGGCGCGGCTCGATTTTCCCGACAAGGTGTTCGGGCGCCCGCGCTTCGTACATGACCTCACCCTGCCGGGCCTCGTGCACGGCCGCGTCCTCAAGCCCGCCGCACCGGGCGCCCGCTTGACCGGCCTTGCCGCCGACGTCGGCAAGCTCGAAGGCGTGATCGCCGTGGTGCGGGACGGCAGCTTTGCCGGCGTCATCGCCGAGACCGAGGCGGCGGCCGAGGCGGCCCTGACGACCCTGCGCAAGGCTGCGACCTGGAGCGGCGGGGAAGCGTTGCCCGAGGAGGCCAATCTCGCCCAGTGGCTCAGAACCGCGCCCGCCGAGACCACCACCGTCGATCGACGCACGGCGGCCGTGCCGCCCCGGGTGGCGCGCACGCTCCGCCGCCAGTACAGCCGACCGTTCATCGCGCATGGATCGATGGCTCCCTCCTGCGCCATCGCCCAGTGGACCGGCAGCGATCGCGTCCGGGTCTGGTCGCACTGCCAGGGTGTCTACAATCTGCGCGCCGATGTCGCCCTGGCCTTGAAGTTGCCGGTGGAGAACATTGTCGTGAGCCACGTCGAAGGCGCCGGCTGCTATGGCCACAACGGGGCCGATGACGTGGCGTTCGACGCCGTGCTGTTGGCGCGCTCAGCCCCAGGGCGTCCCGTGCGCGTGCAGTGGTCGCGCGAAGACGAGCTCGCCTGGGCGCCCATGGGCGCCGCGATGGCCATCGAGATCGAAGCCGACCTCGACCCCGACGGCGAAATCGTCGGCTGGCGCAGCGACGTTTGGAGCAACGGCCACGTCTCGCGCCCCGGACGCTCGCGCACCCCGACCGTGCTCGCGGCCTCGCAAATGGCCGAGCCGTTCGAGCGCTTCATCGCCTTCAATCCGCCGCTGGCAAACGGCGGCGGCGCCGAGCGCAATCAAGTGCCGCTCTACGACCTGCCGGCCTGGACCATCACCTGCCATCGCCTGCTCACCATGCCGATCCGGACCTCGGCGCTGCGCACGCTGGGGGCTTTTGCCAACGTTTTCGCCATCGAATCCCTGATGGACGAGCTGGCCAACGAACGCGGCGAGGATCCCTTGGCCTTTCGTCTGCGCCACCTCTCCGATGCGCGGGCGCGCGCCGTGCTCGAGGCGGCGGCGGCGCGCGCCGGCTGGAGCTCCTGGCGCGCGCGCGATGGCGCCGGCCACGGCATCGGCTTTGCCCGCTACAAGAATTTCGGTGCCTATTGCGCCGTCGTGGCCGAGGTCGAAACCACCGCCGAGCTTCGCGTGCGCCGCCTAGTGGCCGCCGTCGACGTTGGCGAAGTGATCAATCCCGACGGTATTGCCAATCAAATCGAGGGCGGGGCCATTCAGGCGACGAGCTGGACCCTGCTGGAAGCCGTACGCTTTGATAAAACGCGCATTACCAGCGATAGCTGGGAGGGCTATCCCATCCTGCGCTTCTCGGATGTGCCCGCCGTCGAGGTCGAGATCCTCGCCCGCCCGCAGGAGAGGCCTCTCGGCGCCGGCGAGGCTGCCCATAGCCCCACGGCGGCCGCGATCGGCAACGCCGTCTTTAACGCGCTCGGCGTGCGCGTGCGCGATCTGCCGATCACGCGCGAGCGCATCATCGCCGCCATGGGTTAACCCGAACATGCCGGCCGATAATTGCGGCCCTAGAACGCAGGGCACGATAAGGCAGGCGCGACAATGCAGGCTCCACAAACGCAGGCCCTAGAAATGCAGGCCCTAGAAATGCAGGCCCTAGAAATGCAGGCCCTAGAAATGCAGGCCCCAGAAATGCAGGCCCCAGAAA
>DATMZT010000018.1:0-8041 GCA_035573335.1 Hyphomicrobiaceae bacterium
GCATCGCTTTCGACGAGGCGGCCTATTCGCTCGACATGCAGGCCGGCTACGAGTTCGAGACCACGACGCTGCGCTTCACCTATTCGTCGATGACGACGCCGGCCCAGGTGTTCGACTACGACATGGAGACGCGCACGCGCACGCTGCGCAAGACGCAGGAGGTGCCGAGCGGCCATGACCCCGCCGACTACGTCACTCGCCGCCTGCATGCGCCGGCACCCGACGGGGAGACCGTGCCGGTCTCGCTCATCTACAAGAAGGGAACGCCGCTGGACGGCTCCGCGCCGCTGTTTCTTTACGGTTACGGCGCTTACGGCATCACCATCCCCGCCGCCTTCTCCACCAGCCGCCTGTCCCTGGTGGATCGGGGCTTCGTGTTCGCCATCGCCCACGTCCGCGGCGGCAAGGACAAGGGCTACCGCTGGTACACCGAAGGCAAGCACACCAAGAAGGTGAACACCTTTACCGACTTCATCGCCGCCGGTGAATTTCTGGCGCAGCAGGGCTACACGCGCCGCGGCCGCATCATCGCCAGCGGCGGCTCTGCCGGCGGCATGCTGATGGGCGTGATCGCCAACATGGCGCCCGATCTCTTCCTCGGCATCATCGCCGACGTCCCCTTCGTCGACGTCCTCAACACCATGCTCGACGAAAACTTGCCCCTGACGCCACCGGAGTGGCCCGAATGGGGCAACCCGATCGCCTCGAAGGAGGATTTTGACAGCATCCGCGCCTATTCGCCCTACGACAACGTGGGGGCCAAGGCCTACCCGCATATCTTCGCCTTTGCGGGCCTGACGGATCCGCGCGTCACCTACTGGGAGCCGGCCAAATGGATCGCCCGGCTGCGGCGGCACAACAGCAGCGACAATCTGATCCTACTCAAGACCAACATGGAGGCGGGCCATGGCGGCGCCTCCGGCCGCTTCGAGGCGCTGAGGGAACTGGCCGTCGACTACGCTTTTGCGCTCAAGATCACGGCCAAAGCCGACGCCTAGGCATCGGCACCACTGGGGGTGGCGGCCGTTGGCACCACTTTCGACACCCCCTCAGGGGCGAAGGTCGAGGCCAGTGAACGCGAGGGGCGCGCACAAGGCTCGCCCCTTCGGACCTTCTGGCCACCCCTCACACGTCAAGACTGTCGTCGCCGAAATCGCCGTCGCTATCCAAGCCGTCGTCCTCGACGCTGTCGTAGTCGCCCTGATCGTGGGCACCGTGATCCTGGTCGCGGGCCTGCTCGAGTTCCCGGTCCTGCTCCAGATCCTGTTTGCGATCCTGGTCGAGTTCCCGGTCCTGCTCCAGATCCTGTTTGCGATCCTGGTCGGCCAACTGCTTGGGGTCCTCCCTGGCGCCGGTCTCGCCGGCTTTGGCGTGACTGCCCCCCAGCATATTGCGAATGCTTTCGGCGGCCAGCACGCCGCCGGCAACCCCGGCCGCCGTGGCCATGGCCGAGCGCATGAAACCACCACCACCGCCGGCGGGCGGCGGCTGCCCCGCAGGCGGGGGCGGCGCGCCCCAGGCCGAGGGCCGGTCGTAGGGGGAGGGCGTGGCGCGGGCGCCAACCTGGGGCACGCTGCTCGGACGGGGGTCCGGATCGCCCCTGCGGCCGGCGAAGGCGCCGCTGAGAAAGCCGCCGGAGCGTCGCGGCGGCCCGCCCTGGCTTTCCTCCAGGGCGCGGAGGCGGTCTTCGAGCTCCACGACCTTCTCATTGGCCGCTTCCAGCGCCTGCTCCTGCACCAACACCGATTGCGTCAACATGTAGACGGCGTCGGGCATAGCCCGCACGCGCTCGCGGATGAGAGTTTCGGCTTCCCTGTCCTTGTCCGGGGCGCCGTAGCTCAGCATGCGATCGAATAGGTCTTCGATAAGCCTGCGTTCCTCTGGCGTCATGCGATCCTCCTCGATGACGACGTGACTGAGGCCTCATATCGGCATTTGCCGCCGTTTCCACAATGCCACCCGGCCCACCGGGCGCCGGGGCCCAAGCCCGAATTAGAACAGCGCACCCCTGGCGGCTACTGGCCACAGGCTTTCAACCCGTTGATCCGCCCGGCCGAGGCCGCGCACGCCCACGTACCAGTCGTGCAGATTGACCGTGGGGTCACAGTGGCCGGGCACCAGCAGCACCTTGTCGCCGCGCGCCGGCGCGCGGGCGCAGGCGGCAACGTCGAGGTTGCCGTGCTCGTCCGATGGCCGCAGGTAGACCGCGCCCGGAAGCTGCCACGGCACGGGCATGCCGCTGTCGATTGCAACCGCCTTCAGCCCGACATCGAGGACGCGGCGCTCCGGCACCGTCGCGCTCATGACGCTGGCGTAGATGAACAAGGCATGCTCGAAGCGGTCAAAGGGCCCACCGTCGGACCGCTTATTGCGTGCATAGTCCGCGTCCATGAAGACGTAGGAGCCGGGCTGCAGCTCGTTGTAGACCTGGCTTGCCGCCTCGTGCTCGTAGGTACCCGTGCCGGCGCCGGAAACGGTGGCGGCGTCGAGGCCGACGGCCGCAAGTGCCGCCAGCGTGGCGCGGACGTGGGCGACGGCGCGCGCAATGTGGTCCGCCCGCTCGCTCGCCTCGCGCACGTGCTGGGCGGACCCGTAGTAGGCCTGCAGGCCCTCAAAGCGCAGGTGCTTGGAGGCGGCAACGCGCTGGGCCAATACGGCCGCCGCCGGGCCTGGGGCTACACCGCAGCGTCGCCCCCCAACATCGATCTCCACCATGATGCCGATGCTGGCCCCGGCGTCGGCCGCCGCGCGCTCGATTTCCTCGACGTTCTCGGCCGCATCGACGCAGACGCCGATCTTGGCTCGCGCTGCCAGCGCCGCCAAGCGCGCCAGCTTGCCCGCGCCCGCCACTTCATTGGAGACGAGCACATCCTCGATGCCGCCCGCCACCATGATCTCCGCTTCGGCCACCTTCTGGCAGCAGACGCCAACCGCACCGAGCGCCACCTGGCGGCGCGCCACCTCCGGCGACTTGTGGGTCTTGGCATGCGGGCGCAGGCGCACGCCGGCCTGACCGGCAAAATCAGCCATGCGCTGCAAATTACGCTCGAAGGCGTCGAGATCGACGATCAGGGCCGGCGTATCCACGTCAGCCAGAGGCATGCCCAGGGCGGCGGGGGGATGGGGTGACATCGGCTTTCTCCTGCTCCACGGCCAAAACCATTGCGACGTCGCCGAGCCTGAGGCAAGGGCCGACGGCTGGCTGACGCCGAAGCGGACCGGCGGCAATCGGGATAGGGGTGCGATAGGGCCGGGCGCACATAACAAAAGGGCCGCTTGCGCGGCCCTCCCTCTAAACATTGCTCGGTGACGGCGGCTACGCGGCCTTGGCGACTTTGTCGGCCAGCTTCTTTTCTTTTTCCTGGGTTCCTGTGGGTCTCAGCGCGATATCGAAATAGCGCGTGCGCCCGCCGATGCGCTCCTTGCGGATGCCAAAGGACTTGAACTCCCTGCTGAAGGTCGGCATCGCAAAAGGCTCCTTGTCGCGTTCCTCGCACCAAGAACAGTAGCTTTCGTAGAGGTCTTGCGAGGTGAGGCTCGCCCCTCCCGAGGCGACGATCCGCTCGCGGTAGTAGCGCTCGACATCGCTGTCGGGCAGGAGGGGCTTGCCAACGATCTTGTTGTCGTTGGCACCGAACCTGCGCACCGGCGGCCCCTCTTCGGACGCCGTCTCCTCCTCCGCCTGCGGGTCTGGCTCGGCCACCGGCTGCAGCGGGCGCACGGCCTCGGGCGGCGCCGTCTCCACCGCCGCCGCAACGGTATGGGCGGGGGTACGGGCGGGAGCCCTGGGGGCCGGCTGATCGTGCAGACGCCAATGGGCAAAGGCGACATACATGCCGAAGCCCGAGCCGATTTCGATCAAGAGCGCCACGAACAGCGTCAGCGCCGTCTGCACCCTGTCGACGTTGAGACCCGATAGCTTGGCCAGCACGCTCGCCTGCGGATCGGCCTCGGCCAGCACGGTGCCGCCGGCGGTGTTGGCAAGGCGCGCGCCGATCTCGGCGATGCGCGTCTCCAGCTTCTGCGCCTCCAGCCCCGAGGCCAGCTCGGCGGTGAGCTTATGGAACTGCTGACAGAACTCGCGGTTGGATCTGCCCGTCACGTCGGTGCAGCCCGACGTCGTGGCCCAGGCCCGTTGGCCTTTCAGCCCGTTGAGTTCGCTATGGACGGTCTCCGCCGGCCGGTGCTGCGGTATCCAGCCCAGTTGCTCCTGCGCCCGTTTGGAGTCGGCGCGCAAATCGGCATAGGCGGCCGCTTCGACGGCGCGCTTGCCGCTGGTATCGAGCCGGTTCAACGCCGCATGGCCAAGCGCGGAGGTCATTGAATAGCCGGTCACAACCGTCCACACCAGCGCTGCCGCCAGCGCCTGTGACCACATCTTGTTGCGCAGGGCCGCAAAAAAGAAGAACGGCACCAGCGCCTTGAAGCAATCGGCGGCCGCCGATGCCAGGCCGTAGATCTGCCCGTCGATGGCCGATTTACCGAGTGAGAAACCGAACCGGTAGTTCATGGCGGCGGACACCGCCAGCAGGATGCCGGCAGCGACGACCCCCATGAGCCCTAAAACATGTCGCATCATCTGATGCCCCCTTCGTTCTGACTGCGCCGCGGATCGGCCAGTCAGGGCGACGCAACACGCGCGCAAGGGCAAGCCGCACGTGCCGCCATGCTTTGGGAGGGCGCCAGAGGCAGGCCTCTGCACCCCGACCAGTCGATGTAAACCGGTACACCCAACGCACTCACATGCTTGGCGGCGGCAGACCTTTGGAGAATTATGCACAAGACGTTCACCCGGTCGGGCGTCGCGTTATGCACAAGTCGCCAAGACCGCTCTTTGGATAACGCATAGACCTGTAGACGGCCCCCTGTTGGGCCAACGCTACGCGATTCGTTTCTTTTTGTTAACGGATTCAGCCAGCTATGTCCGACCGGCACCACCGCGCCACCATCTTCGTGCCGGCGCCAACAAGCGCTTGCACCGAGAGGTTGCGACCACACTGAGTCCGGCTATCCACTGTTCATCCACTGCCTCAGGGGCGTTTTCCACAGCTGGGATATTAGGGCATCACCAGTTCCACTTGCGCCACATCGCCGGCGCGGACGGAGAAGTCGCGCCGAAACTGCTGACCTGAGTGTCGGGCAAGAACCGTGTAACGGCCGGGCGCCAGCACGTGCGTCGGCAGCGCCCCGACGCTCTCTTTGATCGGTTCCCCGCGCAGCGTCGTCACACTCCATTGCGTATCGGCCATGGCTTCGCCACCGGCGCGCTGCACCAGCTTGAAGGTGACCTTGGCCGCCGCATGGCTGAGCATCGCCTCCGTCAGCTTGCCCGCCTCCACCGTGACGTCCGCCCGCGCCGTCGCGTTGGCATCGCCGTAGGTGCTGACAAGGCTGTAAATGCCGGCATTGAGCCGGACGATCACGCCGGTCTTGATGGCGCTGATAACCTTGGTCTTTTGGCCATACTGGTCGCGCTCATCGGAGAAGATGTCATAGGTGACGATCCGATCGTTGATGGCCTCCCCGCTTGCCAGCACCCCCGTGACGCGCAGACCGCCGGCGTTGAGCACGAAGCGCTCCTGGCGCTCCTGGCCGGCCTGTTCCGGGGCGACGACGATTTTGCGGGTCAGGTGCGCCCGCCCGAAGGCGACGTTGATGAGGTAACTCCCGGGTTCCAACCGCAGGGTCGGACTGGCATCGCGTTGTTGCGCAACAAAAGTTGCCTTTTCCGGACCTTGGCCGACGCGATAGACCCGCCACACCAGACCCTGCTCGATGTTCTGCCCGTCGTCGGTCAACAGCGCCGTCAGCGAGATCTGCCCCACCCCTCCCGGCACGGGTGGCTTGCCGCCTCCCGACGAGCGCGGCACGATCGTGGTGTTGGGAGGCACTTGCAGCCCCGGCGGGTTGGCCGGGCCATTGCCGTCTCGACCCGCCGGCGGCGCCTGCACCTGCCACCCCGGTGCGGATTGCTGGGCGGTGGTCGGCGGTACGGCCCAGAGCGATGACCCCAGGACGGCCACGGCGGCCACGACGCAGGACCGGCGAGCCACAACCCTGCGCCGCATCCGCGTGGTGTGCATTTTGCGCCCCCGTTTTGGCTAAACCCGGCGTGGCCTAACTCGGCCTGCGGCCGCCATTACCGGCAAGTGCCGCGCCAGGTTCGGCGACAGGTCAATCGTTCCCCAGTTCAATGAGCCGCACTTCCCCGGCTCGCAGGTCGACTACGCGTTGATAACGCTTTTCTTGTGTCTCAACCTCGAGGGCATATCGGCCCGCCTGCAGGATCGCGACCGGCTCGAGCTGGCCGCTCGCCCACACGGTGCGCCCAGCCTCGTCGCGGACGGTCCAGAATGGCTCGCCTTGCGCCCCGGCACCGCCGGCAAGGCGAAGGCGCACGTTGGCTGCGGCGAATTCCAGGGCAAGCTGCAGCGTCTGGCCCCCCTTTAATTCAAACTCGCGAACAGTGCGCACGTTGCTGGCCGCATAGCGCGCCTCGACGCGGTAGCGACCGCTCGCCAACAGCAGTTCGGGCGCCGGCCGGCTGGTGGTGATGGTGAGGGGTTCGGCGCTATCGAGTTGCTCGATGCGGTAGGACACGGGCTCGCCGGTCTTCTGCGCCGCCCCCGCCAAGCGGCTTTCGAGCACAAGTTTGCCGGCCGCCAGCGTCAGCGTGCGCCGCACCACATCGCCCGGGCCGACCGCGAGGACCTCGCGGCCTTCAAGACCGCCTTGCCGCACGCTGACATGGTAGGTGCCAGGCGGCACGACGAATTCGGCCTCGCGGGCCGCCGACTGGGCGATTTCGCGCCGGCCGCCGGGGGCGTCAGGGTCGTCCTCGGCAATGCTGAAGAAGGGCGCATCGAGCTCGCCCAAGCCGTCGCGAATGGCGGCGGCGAGCCGGACGCGGGCACCATTGAGGGTCATATCGACGCGACCCCGGCTGCCGGCAGGCACGACGATGGACCGCTGGGCGCGCACCAAGCCCTCCTCGACGAACACGACATAGCGACCGGTCGGCAGCAAGAAGGTCGTCTCACTGCCCCGCACCGAGGCCAGCAAGGCACCGGCGCGGCCCTCACCTTTGCCGCCGGAGGCAGCTGCCTGGCCGGCATCGGCGACGCTGATCACGCCATCTCCAATCGGCGCGCCCGATTTTTGCCATTGCGCCCTCACCCGCAGCGTGCCGGCGTTCAACACGACGTCGGCAACGGTTGGGCCTTTGTCGCCGACCTCGACGGTTTGCGTGGCGGTAATGGGCCCATCGCGCGCATCGATGCGGTATTGACCCGGTGCCAGGGCCACGTTGGGATTGGCGGCACGGCCTTCGAAGGCGGGCGCGCCGCCTTGCCCGACGCGCGTCACGCTCCAATGCATCGGCCAGGCGACGGGCTCGTTACCTTCGGCCAAGAGCGTGCGCAGGAGGAGGCCCGGCCGGCCGTCATGCTGCGCGGGCAGGGCGACGGGGCCCTCCTCCTTGCCCTTCGGCGACGGCGGCCTGGCGCTCTCGCTCGGCGCTGGCGCGCTGTTGCTCGCCAACCGCAGCGCGTCCTCGATCGCCGCCTCCGCCTGCTCGGCAGTCTGCGCAAGGAACAGGCGCCCGCCCGTTGTCTCGGGCAGACAGGTCATCTTGGCCAGATCCTCGGGTTTGGGCCCGAGACTGATGACATGGGCCCGGATGCCGCCGGCGCGCAGCTCGCCGGCGAGCGTGCACAGGTCGGGCTGGCAATTGTCGGCATCGTCATGGATGAGCAGAAGCGTACGTCTGGAGGCGTCGCTCGGCAGCGCCTTGGCGGCTTCGCGCAAGGCCAGCGTCAAAGGGCCCCGCCCCTTGGGGTTGAGGCGCTCGAGCGGCACCATGATGCGGTCCATCTCGATCGGCTCGGCTCGTCGCATCACCTCAACATCGCCGCAATCACCCCGTCGGTGGCCAAAGCTCGTGAGCCCAACGCGCGTCTGGGGGGGCAGCTTGGTTAGAGCCCGTCGCACGCCCTCGCGGGCAACCACCAGCTTGCTTTGCCGCGTCCCCTCGATCGGGCCC
>DATMZT010000019.1:0-7405 GCA_035573335.1 Hyphomicrobiaceae bacterium
TTGCCTTCCTCGTCGCCTCGTGAGCCGTTCTTGCCGGCCATGCGCATGAGAGTTCCTGCTGTGCTCGCCACCCTGGGACCAAATCTGCGCACCACCGCGGTTGCTGCCTGGGAAGCGCAAATCACCCGGCATTTTGCGATAGCCTGGCGCCTTACGCAAACCTCACCGTGACGCTCCCTTATTTGGGAGAGGTGCCGGCAGAATCCAACCTCATCGCACCCGCCCGCACGGCGCCCAACAAAAATGGCTCGGGCGGACACACCGGTCCGCCCGAGCCCGTTCCTGTTCCGACGCCTGGCTTGAGGTCAGCGCGCGTTTTGCAGCGCCTTTTCCACCGGCTTATAGGCTTCCTTGGCCAACTCGGCGTAAAGGCTGCCGATCTTGGACATCTGGTGGAGGTAGCCGTCATAGGCGCGGCGCGCGTAGCCAGATTGGATTTCCATGGCCTGCTCCATCGACTTTGCCGAGAGCAGTTTCTCGAAGGTGGCCGTGCCCTCTTCGAAGGAGCGTTTGGTATAGTCGGTCATCTCAGCGGCAATAGCCTGCCAACCCTTGCTCCACTCACCAAACATCTTCATGGCCGAGTCGACGTTGTATTGACCGAATTTCTGGATATCTTCGACGTTCTTCAGCATTGGAATGATCCTATGGGCTCGTACCTGCGGGGGGAACGTAAGCGGGCGTTAAATGCGCTTGGCTGCTTGCCCAACCGTCATATATGCACTGCACAAAAAAAGTCAACACTTTTTGCTGCGATGCAACATGCGACATCTGTGAGCAGCATTGGCGGGGCGGCAGCCTCCTGTTAACCACCCGGCGCTAGCATCACGCGCAGACCTTCCGGCGCAGCTCAAGCGCCTCACGGACGCCCCAAACAGCTGGTGCCCTGGCTCGTTAAGGCACACGGCGCGCAAGCGCGGGGGGTCGGTGCAGCCCGATGCGGCTGTGCAGGCGGACGGAGAGGGAAGTGGTGCAATCTCGGTTTGGGTCACGGCCATGGCGCCGCCATGGCAAGGGGCTGGGCGCGATCCTTTTTGCGGCAGCGTTCGGGCTCGTCGCGAGCAACGCCCGCGCCAGCGATAAGCACGCAGCCCTCCTCCTCGACGTCAACAGCGGCCAAATCCTCTATCAAAGCGCCGCCGATGCGCCCCGCCACCCGGCCTCGCTCGCCAAGCTGATGACCCTTTATCTCGTGTTTGAACGGCTCGAGCAGGGCAAGCTCGACTACCAGACCAAGCTCAGGGTGTCCGAGCACGCGAGCGCCGCGGCGCCCTCCAAACTCGACCTCGAGCCGGGTGATGAAATCGCCGTCATCGATGCAATCAAGGTCTTGATCACCAAGTCGGCCAATGACGTGGCGGTCGCATTCGCCGAACACATTGCCGGCAGCGAGGACCGGTTCGCCCGCCTGATGACCGAAAAGGCGCGGCAAATCGGCATGGCTGCTACCACCTTCCGGAATGCCTCTGGCCTGCCCGACGACGAGCAGGTGACGACAGCGCGCGACATGGCCACCCTGGCGCTGCGTCTGATGGATGAGTTCCCCAAGCTCTATCCGCTGTTTGCCACGCGCAGCTTCACCTACAAGGCGGAGACCTTTCGCAACCACAACAGCCTGCTGTTCCACTACAAGGGCACCGACGGCCTGAAGACCGGCTACACGCGCGCCTCCGGTTTCAATTTGGTGGCGTCGGTGCGGCGCGGGCGCAAGCACGTGCTGGGCGTTGTGTTCGGCGGCTCGACGGCGGCCGCGCGCAACACGACCATGCGTGCGCTGATCAACAACGGCCTCGTCAAGGGCGCCGCGGAGGAGACACGCAGGCGCACGGTCGTTGCGGCGGCACCGCCCATGGCCAAGGCGGCCCCCACCCGCTCCGCGCCGGCCGCCGAGTCGCGACCGTCGTTCAAGTCGTCGCCGGCGGCCGAGCCAGGGCCGCCAAGCGTGCCCACCGCTTCCACCACGCGCGTCGAATTGGCCCAGGTGCGGCCCGTGCACGTTGGCGCAAGCCCGCCAGCGCAAGGGCTGGGAGAGGAAGGCGCCTCAGCGGCACCGACCATTGCGGCCTTAATCGAGCGCAGCATGCGCCAGGACGCACAACCGGAGCGAGACGACCTTGCCGCCTCGGCCCTGCCCAGCACGCCAGGGCCAGCAGCGCTGCAAGCCGCGCCGGCGGTGCGCGCGCCAACCTTGTTGTCGCCGCCGCGGCTCGTGCGCGGCAGTCCGCCATCGACGTTTGCCGAGCAGGCCCTCACCCTGCGTCGTGATGCGCCTTTGGGCGAGGCCGCGGGGGCACCAGCCCCAGCCTGGCCCGGGGGCGGCATGACCATCCAGATCGGGGCCTTCCAGAGCGTCGATGAGGCCCAGCGGCGGCTGGCGTGGGTGCGCCAACGAGCCACCGCGGTGGTCGGCCAACATGAAGCCGTGACGCAACCGGTAAAGCAGGGTGAGAAGCTGTTTTATCGGGCGCGTTTTGCCGGCTTCGATGGGGCGGCGGCGGCCTCCGCCTGCAAAGAGCTGCGCGCCCTCAAAGTCGACTGTCTGGTCCTGCGCGCCGATTGAAGTGCGCCAAGCGCGCCACCGCTTAGTGCAGACGAAACTCGCCGTCGATCAGACGCAGCTCCGCGGGCGCGATCAGCCGCTTGTGCGCCACCTTCACGCTGTGCAGCTTGCCATCGAGATTGCGCACCCAGAAATCTAAAAAATGCGTCAAGCGCGGGAAGCGCGGATGCACATCGTATTCCTGCCAGACAAAACTCTGCAGCAGGAGCGGATAATCCGGCAGGCGATAGAGGATCTCCGCCGTCGTTAGGCTGAAGCCCGCAAGCTGGGTTCGAAAGTCGCGATCAGGCATGGGTGTCCCCTGACCTCAAGGTGCGCCGCACGTGGACCGATGCTAGCCGACTTTGCTGATTCACAAGTTGCATAGTTCCCACAGCTCATCTCATCTCTTCGTCGCATGCGGCATCGCGCCGTCGGCTCGACGTGTTTGCGGGTCCGCCGCCGCGTTCGCCCCTTTTTGTCGGCGACGGGGCACCACCAGACGGGGCACCACCATCGGCGATCGAAAACGACGCGTGGCGTGGACGAGTTCCCCCGACCGGCCGAGATGGGCCAACGACCCCACCACCGCCTCGAGCAGCAGCACTGTGCCGACAGTGCCAACGCCTCCCGCGCGGGCACGCCAGGAAGGGCGGCGTAGCTACCCCGCGCAACGGGTCCCGCGCGATGGCCTAGCCCGGCGCGATGGCCCGATGCGCTCGGCGCTTTGTGCCGACCAGGCCCGGCGGGAGCGAGGTGCCCACTGCACCCCGCCCATAAAATGCGCGGGCGACCGCGTACGGTGCGTGGCCAGGAGAGGACGGCGGGCGAGGCCGGCGGGCAACCTCGCGAGGCCTCGCAAGGGCTGAGCGGCCCGAGACTAGCAACGGCGCCGACGGCGCGCACGGCTTGCACAACCCCAGAGCCCCCCGGTTCGCGTGCCCCTGGCACTCCTGCTAGGGCCCTCGCCTAGCCCTCGCCGGGCACTCGCCTGGCACTCTCCCCTTGACACTGCTAACAGGGCTTTCTATTACCGTCGCCGATGCCGATCGGGCTCCCCCTGGCGGGCGATGCGGTCGGCGCGGGCGGTTGGTCCTGATCCAACGGACGACCGCCAAAAACTGAGGAAAATCTGTTCTACAGGAGTGAGGTAGAGGCCATGAAGTTTCGCCCTCTGCACGATCGCGTGGTCGTGCGTCGCGTCGACGAGGAGACTAAAACCGCCGGCGGCATCATTATCCCGGACACCGCAAAAGAAAAACCGATGCAAGGCGAGATCCTTGCGCTTGGGCCCGGCGCCCGGGACGAGGCCGGCAAGCTGGTGCCGCTCGACGTCAAGAAAGGCGATCGGGTGCTGTTTGGCAAATGGTCCGGCACCGAGGTCAAGATCGATGGCGAGGAGCTGCTCATCATGAAGGAGAGCGACATCCTCGGGATCATCGAGGGTAAAGCTTCGGTGCGCGCCGCGGCCTGACCGCCGAGGGAGGCGCGTGTGAACCGGGCCCGGACAGGTCTCGCACATAGCGCTTCTGCCCGCACTGGCTGGTCGGCGCAGGCCGGTCAGAAATGACGAGAAGGTTCGCCCTTCGCTACAACATGGAGGTGCCAGACGATGGCAGCAAAAGACGTCAAGTTCGCCCAGGACGCCCGCGAGCGCATGTTGCGCGGCGCCGATATCCTGGCCAATGCCGTCAAGGTGACGCTCGGCCCCAAAGGCCGCAACGTCGTGCTTGAGAAATCCTATGGTGCGCCACGCGTCACCAAGGACGGCGTCACCGTCGCCAAGGAGATCGAGCTCGAGGACAAGTTTGAGAACATGGGCGCGCAGATGCTGCGCGAGGTTGCATCCAAGACCTCGGACGTCGCCGGCGATGGCACCACGACGGCCACCGTGCTGGCGCAGGCGATTGTGCGCGAAGGCGCCAAGTCGGTCGCCGCTGGCGCCAATCCGATGGACCTGAAGCGCGGTATCGACAGGGCCGTCAACCTGGTGGTTGAGGAGCTCAAGGCCAAGTCGAAGAAGGTGACCTCCAACGACGAGATTGCCCAGGTCGGCACCATCTCGGCCAACGGCGATCGCGAAATCGGCAAGATCATTGCCGAGGCCATGAAGAAAGTCGGCAACGAGGGCGTGATCACGGTGGAAGAGGCCAAGAGCCTCGAGACCGAGCTCGAGGTGGTCGAGGGCATGGAGTTCGACCGTGGCTACATTTCGCCCTACTTTATTACCAACGCCGACAAGATGCTGGCCGAGCTGGAAAACCCCTACATCCTCATCAATGAGAAGAAGCTCTCTTCCCTGCAGAGTATGCTGCCGCTGCTCGAAGCGGTGGTGCAGGCCGGCAGGCCGCTGCTGATCATTGCCGAGGACGTCGAGGGCGAGGCGCTGGCGACCTTGGTGGTCAATAAGCTGCGCGGCGGCCTCAAGGTGGCGGCCGTGAAGGCGCCGGGCTTCGGTGACCGCCGCAAGGCCATGCTCGAGGACATCGCCATCCTGACGGGCGGCCAGATGATCAGCGAGGACATCGGCATCAAGCTCGAGAACGTCGGCCTCGATATGCTGGGCAAGGCCAAGAAGATCTCCATCGACAAGGAGAACACCACCATCGTCGATGGCGCCGGCAAAAAGGCCGACATCGAGGCCCGCGTGAAGCAGATCAAGGCGCAGATCGAGGAGACGACCTCCGACTACGACCGCGAGAAGCTGCAGGAACGCTTGGCAAAGCTCGCCGGCGGCGTGGCCGTGATCAAGGTCGGCGGCGCCACCGAAAGCGAAGTGAAGGAGCGCAAGGATCGTGTCGACGACGCGCTGCACGCAACGCGCGCGGCGGTGGAAGAAGGCATCGTCCCCGGCGGCGGTGTCGCCCTGGTGCGCGCCATGAAGTCGCTCGAGAACCTCAAGGCGGAGAACGACGACCAGAAGGTCGGCATCAACATCGTCCGCCGCGCCCTGCAGGTGCCCGCCCGCCAAATCGTGCAGAACGCTGGCGAGGACGGCTCCATCGTGCTCGGCAAGATTCTCGAGCAGTCCAAATATACCTACGGCTACAACGCCCAGACCGGCGTCTACGGCGACCTCGTCAGCGAGGGCGTCATCGACCCAACGAAGGTGGTGCGCAACGCACTACAGGGTGCGGCCTCAATCGCGGGTCTCTTGATCACCACCGAGGCCATGGTGGCCGAGCGTCCCAAGGACGCCCCGCCGCCAATGCCCGGCGGTCCCGGCGGCATGGGTGGCATGGGCGGCATGGGCGGTATGGACTTCTAAGGGGTCCGCGCGCGGCCCGCGCCAGCTCCCACAGCACTGGGCCCGATGACGAACAAGCCCCGGCGACCTTCGCCGGGGCTTTGCCGTACCGGCTCAGCGCACGCGGCAAATCTCATTTGATGTAGACGTAGGCATTGGCCGACAGCCAGCTCGGCTCCGGCGTCGCGTTAACGATCCTGTTCCAGAGGAACTCCCCGATCAGCGAGCGATAGGCAACCGCGGCATTGAATTCGACGAAATAGAGCCCCGGCTCCGGCACCGCCGTCGCCACCGCGTTCTTGCCTCGCTCGCCGGGGCTGAAGATGATGCCGTTGATGTCGTGGATGACGACGGACTGGCCTTCCGGGTAGACGCTTGGCAGCGAAATCTGCTTCAAGAGCCGATAACTGGGCTCCCCATCAAGGCCAACCGTGACGCTGGCGATGGTGATCGGCTTCAATCCCTTGAGCGTCAGGTCGTAGGGCCGCACACCGTTGTTTTCAAAGGCGAGCGTGACCAACAGGTAGCGTTGCGCCTCCGTCGGCCCAATCTGCTCGACCTGCATGTTGACCGTGAGCGCTGGCCTGTCGATCAGATAGGCCTTGGCATAGTAAAGAGCCAGTACGTTGGCGACCGTATAGACGGCGGCGAGCAGGCTGCCGCAGACGATGATCAGGCTTTTCAGATGCGCCCACCGGCGTGGCACAGTTGTGGGTTCAATCGGCACGCTGCTCCCCCTCGCCCGCGTCCCCAAGCCGTGTTTGGCTAGGCTTTAACCCCTGCGGACCCGCGGGAATATTGGCGCCCCGGTGGCGCCAAGCCAAGCCTCCTTCTGGCCAGCCCCTGGGCGCATTGCGCTGAGCCGCCGCCAACGGCTACCATCGGGGCCTCGATCTTGAGAACGACCCGCAGCCGTTCGAAAGCGCTCCATGACGGATATCGCCACCCGCGTTTACAACCACAGCTTCAAGATCGATCCGATCATCCGTTCGGTGCTGGATACGGATTTTTACAAGCTGCTGATGGCCCAGACCATCTTTCGGCGCCACAAGGACGCGCGCGTCACCTTCGGCATTATCAACCGCACAAGCTCGGTGCGGTTGGCGGAGCTCGTCGACCCCGGCGAGCTCAAGGAGCAGCTCGATCACATCCGCACCCTCACCCTCTCGCGCGGCGAATCCACCTGGCTGCGGGGCAACATGTTTTACGGCAAACGGCAGGTGTTTGCGCCCGATTTCATTCAGTGGCTCGAGAGCTTCCGCTATCCCGCCTATCATCTGGAACGCAGCGGCGATCAGTACGAGCTTATGTTCGAGGGCTCCTGGATCGAAACCACGATGTGGGAGATTCCCGCGCTCGCGGTGTTGATGGAGTTGCATAGCCGTGCCGTTACCAAGGGCATGGGCAAGTTCGAGCTGCAGGTATTGTACGCCCGCGCCATGACCCGCGTTTGGGAGAAAATCGGTCGCCTCAAACAACTGCCCGGCCTCAACATCGCCGACTTCGGCACCCGGCGGCGGCACGGCTTTTTGTGGCAAGACTGGTGCGTGCAGGCCATGATCGAAGGCCTGGGCACGGCCTTTCTCGGCACCTCCAATTGTCTGATCGCCATGCGGCGC
>DATMZT010000020.1:0-105314 GCA_035573335.1 Hyphomicrobiaceae bacterium
ACATCTGCGTATAGCCCGACTCGTCCAGGATCAGCTCGGCGAGCTCGGTGTGCTTCATGCCGGCAAGCTGGCCACGCCAACGCTCGAAGGTGGCGATCAAGTCGGCGAGCGCCTTGCGGGTTTTAGCGGCGAGCTCCTCGCTGTCGACGATTTCGCGCGCGGCCGCGTAGAGCGAAATGGCGCGGGCGCGCGCCAGCTCGATGAGGCGCCGCACCGTACTGTCGCCGATGCCGCGCTTGGGGACATTAATGATGCGTTCGAATTTGAGATCGTTGGCGGGATTGAGCGTGACCTCGAGGTAGGCGATGGCATCCCTGATCTCCTGGCGCTCGTAAAAGCGCGGGCCGCCGACGACCCGATAAGGCAACCCGAGCGTGACAAAGCGATCCTCGAAGGCGCGCATCTGAAAGGAGGCGCGCACCAGGATGGCGATCTGGCTCAGCCGCCGCCCGGCCTTCTGCTGCGCCTCGATCTCCTCGCCGATGGCGCGCGCTTCCTCTTCGTCGTCCCAAACCCCGGCAAGGCTTACCGGGCGCCCCAGGTCCCGGTCGGTGAACAGCGTCTTGCCCAGCCGCGCCTTGTTGTGGGCGATCAGGTGGGATGCCGCCGCCAGGATATGGCCGTTGGAGCGATAGTTGCGCTCGAGCCGAATGACCTTGGCGCCGGGGAAGTCCTGCTCGAAGCGCAAAATGTTGTCGACCTCGGCCCCCCGCCAGCCGTAGATCGACTGGTCGTCATCACCGACGCAGCAGATATTGGGCACCCCGCCACCCGCCAGCAGCCG
This sequence comes from Hyphomicrobiaceae bacterium, assembly GCA_035573335.1. Classification (GTDB taxonomy): domain Bacteria; phylum Pseudomonadota; class Alphaproteobacteria; order Rhizobiales; family Hyphomicrobiaceae; genus AWTP1-13. The sequence goes on from DATMZT010000020.1 coordinate 785, forward strand.
CAGCCAAAGGTATTGGGCAACATTGGTGTCTTGGTATTCGTCGACCAGAATATAGCGAAAGCGCCTGCGGTAGTCCGCTAGCAGATCGGCATTGTCGAGGAACAGCCGCAAGACCTCGAGCAGCAGGTCGCCGAAATCGGCGGCATTGAGCTCCTTCAAGCGCTGCTGGTAGGCGGCATAAAGCTCGGCGCCCTTGCCCTCTGCGAAGCCGAAGGCCTCGCCGCGCGGTACCTTGGCGGGCGTCAGGCCGCGGTTTTTCCAGCTGTCGATCAGCCCCGCCAACTGCCGCGCCGGCCAGCGATCCTTGTCGAGGCCGGCCCCCTCGATCACTTGCCGCAGCAGCCGGAGCTGATCGTCCGTATCGAGGATCGTGAAACCATTTTTCAGGCCGACGAGCTCGGCGTGCCGGCGCAGCATCTTGACGCCGATGGCGTGGAAGGTGCCGAGCCACGGCATGGCCTCCACCGCCCCACCGATCAGGCCGCCGATGCGCTCCTTCATCTCGCGCGCGGCCTTGTTGGTGAAGGTCACGGCCAGGACTTCGGAGCCCCGCGCCCGGCCCGTGCACAGGATATGGGCAATGCGCGTCGTCAACACGCGCGTCTTGCCCGTGCCGGCGCCCGCCAGCACCAGAACGGGACCATCGAGCGCCTCCACGGCGGCGCGTTGCTCGGGATTGAGCTCGGCCATATAGGGGCCGGCAAGGCGGCCCAAAGCGCGAGCGGAAACGGAGCCTTGCGGGTTCGCCGGCGGCGGCGGGGGCGCAGAATTCGGTGACAATTTGCGATTCGCTGGCATTGAAGTTGACTATAGCACTGGACCGGCGCGGGCAAATCGGCCGTCCACTATGCCCACAAGCCCCCAATTGGTCGCCGTGGCACCAAATTCGCGGTCCATATTGGTGGTCATCCCGTGTATAGTTGAAGCCAAAATAAAAGCGTGAAATGCGAGCGGGCAAATCCGTCGGCAATGCGTAGGCGAAGCGGCGAACAGACGCGCGGTTTGGGCAATGCGGCACGGCCGTACGGACGGGTCGCCCGTGCGGCTGCCTGCCGGGCGCGGGCGGCCGGAGGCGGCCGATGAGCAATTTCTTCGTCGGCCTCGCCGTCTTCATGATCACCGTGATCTCCTCCCTGTTTGCGATCCCCTATTTCGTCGATTGGAACTCCTACCGCGGCCTGTTCGAGGACGAGGCCACGCGCTTTCTAGGGCGGGAGGTTCGGGTCAGCGGCGCGGTCAACCTGCACCTGCTCCCCACACCCACCTTTCGCTTGGAGCGGGTCAGGATCGCGGAGGCCTCGAGCAATTTGCGCGAACCCTTCTTTCGCGCCGAAAGTTTGGCCTTCAAGCTGTCGATCGCACCGCTGTTTCGCGGCATCATCGAAGCCAACGAAATCGAGTTCCGCCGCCCGGTACTGAGGCTGGCACGCGAAGCGCGCGGCAATTGGAACTGGCAAAGCTTCGGGCAAGTGTTCGCCAATGCGGCCTATCTGCCCTCCAACATCGCCATTACCTCGCTCAAGATCACCGATGGCACCCTCGCCGTGCATGGGCCGGGCGGTGCGGAGAGCCTGCGGCTGGAGGGCGTCGACGGGGAATTGTCGGCGCCGGCCATCGACGGGCCCTATCGGTTTCGGGGCAGCTTCGGCAAAGGCGGCAGCGAACGCGAAATTAGATTTGTCACCGCCAAGCCCGATGGCGAAGCCGGCGTGCGCGTGCGCGCCTCGCTGCGCTTGGCGGAGACGGGCGCCGCCTACCTGCTCGATGCCCGCCTCACCGACCTGATGGCCGAACCCAAGCTGGACGGGGAGCTAACGGCGCGGCTGCCGATCGTGGGCCTCGCCCGGGCACCTCCCGCGCGGCCGCTTGCCGGCACCGAGGAGGACCGCGAGGGCGCCGCCGGACAAGCCTTCGATCTTAAGGCCGTGCTCAGGGCCGACGCGGCCGGCGGCACGCTTTCCGACTTGGCGCTGTCGTTCGAACAGGGCGGCAGGCCACAGCTCGTCGTCGGCGAGGCATCGGCGCGCTGGGGCGATAGCTTCGAATTCGAGGTCGATCTCTCCTCGCGCTGGCTCGATCTTGACCGCATCGCCGGCGCCGGCGAAGGCGCGCGGCCGAGCGAAAGCCTGGTCCCCTTCGCCCTGCGCGCCCGCGAGCTGCTGCCGGCCGATGGCCGCTCGCGCCTGGCGCTGTCGGTCGATCAGGCCAACCTCGGCGGCGAGGCCGTCAGCGGCGTCCGTCTCGCCGTCACGCGCCGCAAGGACAGGCTTGAGATCGAGCAGTTGCGGGTCGGCATGCCTGGCGGCAGCCGTGCGGAGCTCAAGGGCGCCCTGACAGGGCCGGCCGGGGCGCCCGAGTTTGCCGGAAGCATCAACCTGCGCGGGCCCAGTCTGCTCAGGGCGCTCGGCTGGGTCGCCAAAATCCCCGCCCCGGCGGACGGCAAGGGCGACGGCGCCTTTGGCGTCAGCGCCCAGCTGGCAATCGGTACGGGTCGCGCCGTCGTGCGCGACATCGTCGGCGAAGTCTCGGGAACGCCGCTGTCGGGAGAAGCCGACTGGCGCTGGCAAGGACGCCCGGAAGTGACCCTGCGGCTCGAGGCACCGCAGATCGATGTGCGGGCCTTTCAACCGGTCGAAGCCAGCATCGGCGAGGCTTTCAATGCCTGGGCAGGCGGGGCCTGGCCGGATGGGCTGGCGGCCAACGCGGCGCTCGGCAAACGCGGCGACGGCGGCGAGCCCGACCTGCGCTTGAGCCTGGAGACGGGTCGGCTCCTCACCGCAACTCACAGCTATCGCGACGTGGCCATGCAGCTCAGGGTCAAGTCGGGCAACCTCGAGGTGCCGCTGCTGCGCTTGGCCGACGAGCGCGGCCTCCTGATCGATCTCAAAGGTGCGCTGGAAAACGTCGCCACCCGCCCCAAGGGCAGCCTGTCGGGCATGGTCGCGGTTGGGAGCGCCGCCGACCTCGGCGAGCTGGCGCGCCTGATCGGCCTGCCGGACGGATTGCGACCCGACGAGCGCCTTGCCCAAAAGCTGGCGCCGCTGCGCCTTGCCGGCACCCTGGTGTTTGGGGGACGAACGGCCAGCTCGCGCGACCTCACCCTTGCCGGCGACGTCAACGGCTCGACCCTCAAAGTCTCCGGGCGGCTCGACGGCGCGCCCGGCGGCTGGCGCTCAGGCCCGGCCGAGGTTGTCGCCACCCTCGACGCCCCCGACGCCCGCAAGCTGACGGCGTTCATCTCCGATGGCGGTCAGGCGCGCGCCGACAAGGTGGCGCCCGGGCAGGCCTTCTTCAAGGCCAAGGGCGTGCCGGCGGAGGGGCTCTCCTCGGTGCTGACGCTGTCGGCGGGCGATTTGGCCCTCGACTTCCAGGGCCTCCTGAGCGTGCTCGAGAAAGACAACAAAATAGCCGGCGACCTGCGCCTCAAGGCAGCCGATGGCGAGCGGCTCGCGGCCATGGCCGGGCTTTCGCCACCGCTCAGCTTGGCGGGCGTCGGCGTCGACGGTGGGCTCAAGCTTGTGGTCGAGGACGGTGCCGTCACCCTCGAGCAGCTCCTCATGACGGTCGGCGGCAGTGAGATTCGCGGCCGCATTGCGCTTGCCCGGGCCGCCGAGCGGCGCCAGGTCGACGCCCGCCTCGAGCTCAGCGACCTCAGCGTCCGCTCGCTGCTCGCCCCCTTGCTCGACCTGCGGCTTGCCGCCATCACCGGCGCCGCCGAGGCCGCCCTTGCCGGCCGGCAAAGCCCTTGGCCCGACGAGCCCTTTGATCTGGGCGCGCTTGCCGGCATCGACGGCCACGTTGTCCTCGGGCTCGGGCGCTTGGCCCTGAGCGACGGCCTGGGGCTCAAGGACGCCACGGTCGACCTCAGCCTCAAAGGCGGCAAGATCACCGTCGGCGGCATCGAAGGGGCCGCGCTCGGCGGCCGCGGCCGCATGCAATTTACCATCGAGAGCACGGGCACCGGCGCCGCCGTGAACGGCTCCCTGCAGCTCAGCGACGGCAGGCTCGAAGCCTTGAGGGGACTTGGCGTCGGCGCCAAGGCGGGGACGGTGGGCGGCATCAAGGCGGACTTGTCCTTCAGCGGCCGCGGCGCCAATCCGCGCAACCTCATAGCCGCCCTACAGGGGCAGGGGCGCCTGCAGAGCGACGGCAAGCTTGCTGGTCTGTGGCCGGGCGCGGTCGGGCTCGCCACCGAGCAGGTTCTGAAAAACGATCCCGAGCGCCTGCGCGGTGTCCTCAAGGAGGCGCTGGCGCAAGGCCTCAGCGTCGGTCGGCTCAATTTGCCTGAGGAAATTGCCTTGGAAATCGGCGATGGTCAGCTGCGCACGCGCCCCATCGTCATCGACATGAGCGCGGAACGCGCCTCGGGAAGCGCCGCCATCAATCTCTTGAGCTTCCAGTTCGAGTCCGAATGGCGCTTGCAGCAAGTCCCCGGCAAGGACACCGCGCTCGCCAGCAAACCACTGCTGCCGCCGGTGATCATCAGCTACCGCGGCCCGCTGGCGGCGCTCGATAAGGTCGAGCCGGTCATCAATAGCGAGGCGCTCGAGCGCGAACTGGCGGTGCGCAAGATGGAACACGATGTGGAAACGCTCGAGCGCTTGCGCCAGCTCGACGAGGCGCGCCGACGCAGTGAGGCCGACCGCCTGCGCCAGGAAATGGAAAACGCCACCCCGCCGCAGCCGCTGCCGGTCGCTCCCGCCAGTCCGGCGCGGCCGGCAACGCCGGGCTAATCGCCCGGGTGCCGCGCGCCGGCGCGGTAGTGCGCCAACAACCACACCCGCACGGCGCTGGAAAGGCCGCTCGAGCCGCGCTCGGCGTCGATGCGGCTGATCAGCCGGCTGACGGGCTCGTTTTCGCTCGCCGCGACGTCCTTCAGCGCATCCCAGAAGGGCTGTTCGAGGGAAATCGACGTGGGGTGCCCGTCAATCTTAAAGGAACGTTTTACAGGCCGGCTCATGGGCGACCCCGACAAATCGTTCCGCACCCGCTTTTGCCTAGCCCTTGGCCACCCACCGGGGCCACCCACCGGGGCCACCGCGCCGGCCTCGCGCGGTGCCGGCGCGTCGTCAGTCCTCGCGCTCGGGCGACCGTTCCTCGCGTCGCATGCCATCGAGGCGCCGTTTGTCCACGCTGCGCTGCGCGGCATTCTTGCTGTGCTCGATCTTGGGTAGGCCAAAGAGCACGCGTTTTTCATTCGCGCGGCGTTCCCGGGCAGCGCGCTGCTTCTCCTTGCGATAGCGGTTCAAGTTGACGACGGTGCCCATCACGCCTCCGGTCCGATCATCTTGCTCGGGTCGACGATCGCGTCGAACTCCTCAGCCGAAACATATCCCCCGCCGACAGCCTCTTGCTTCAAGGTCGTCCCGTTTTTGTGTGCTCCCTTGGCGATCTTGGCCGCAGCGTCATAGCCGAGCTTGGGCGCGAGCGCGGTTACCAACATCAGCGACCGCTCAAGCGCAGCCTTGATGTTATCTTCGCGCGGTTCGATCCCGACAACGCAATTGTCGGTGAAGCTGGTGACAGCGTCGGCCAGCAGCTGCACGGACTGCAGAAAATTATAGGCCATGACCGGATTGAAAACGTTGAGCTCGAAGTGACCCTGACTGCCCGCAAAGGTCACGGCGGCGTGGTTACCGAACACCTGCACACAGACCTGGGTCAGGGCCTCGCACTGCGTCGGGTTGACCTTGCCGGGCATGATCGATGAGCCGGGCTCGTTCTCCGGCAGGGCGAGTTCGCCCAGACCGGAGCGGGGACCGCTGCCGAGAAAGCGAATATCGTTGGCGATTTTGAACAGCCCCGCCGCGCTGGCATTGATGGCGCCGTGGCTCATCACCATGGCATCGTGGGCCGCCAGCGCCTCGAATTTGTTGGGGGCGGTGGTGAACGGCAGACCGGTGATGTCGGCGATGCGCCTGGCCACCCCTTCGGCAAAGCCCTTCGGCGCGTTGAGGCCGGTGCCGACCGCCGTCCCGCCCTGTGCCAGCTGCATCAGGTCGGGCAGGGTCGATTCGATCCTGCGCACACCGTTTGCGACCTGGGTGGCGTAGCCGGAGAATTCCTGACCGAGCGTCAAGGGTGTGGCGTCTTGCGTATGTGTGCGGCCGATCTTGATGATATGCGCCCAGGCCTTGGCCTTGGCGTCGAGCGCAGCGTGCAAGTGCTTGAGCGCCGGCAGCAGGCGATGCTGCGTCTCCTCGGCGCAGGCGATGTGCATGGCCGTCGGGTAGGTGTCGTTCGACGACTGGCTCATGTTGACGTGATCGTTGGGATGCACGGGCTTCTTCGAGCCCTTGCTGCCACCCAGCATTTCGATGGCCCGATTGGAGATCACTTCGTTGGCATTCATGTTTGACTGCGTGCCCGAGCCGGTCTGCCAGATCACCAGCGGGAAATGTTCATCGAGCTTACCCTCGATCACCTCCTGGGCCGCCGCGACGATGGCCTTGCCGATCTTCGGGTCGAGCCGATCGAGGGCCACGTTGGTCTCGGCGGCGGCACGCTTGATAATACCCAGAGCGCGGACGATCGCCTTGGGCTGCCGCTCCCAGCCGATCTTGAAATTGGCGAGGCTGCGCTGCGCCTGCGCACCCCAATACTTGTCGGCGGGCACCTCGATGCTGCCGAAACTATCGGTTTCCGCGCGCGTCGGCTTGGGACTGGTCGTGCTCGTGGCCATGGTGATTCGCGCAGCCCGTTTGCGCTGAAAAAGCGCCGCTCCCGTAGCACGATCGATATGACCACTCCAGCTACAACAACTCGAACGCGATCAATTTTTTCGATCCGCACTCGGTCACGACGGATGAAGGCTAGCAAAGCTAGAGCTGGGATGTGAATGAACTCTTAGTAACGTTGCCCGAGGTAACGTTGTCGCGAGGTAACGTTTCTTGAGTGGCATGCACACGCCATCGCTTGTCGCCGCACTCTTTAAAGGCACCCAAACGGCAGCAAACGCCGCGGCGCGCCGGCGCCGCGGGAACGCAACAAAAGGCTCGGCGCGACGGCGGGCCGCAAACCGCCCCACCTCCGATTTGCGCCGAGCGCGGCGCGGGCGCCAATTGTCTTCAAATTGAACTAAAGCACCGTCGGCGCCTTGAGGCGTTGGCAGCACCTGTTGCGGCATTCTCAGCCGCCAGGCGACTTTGGCGGGGATCTTTGCGGGGACTTGGGCGGTCATGAGCTGGCGCGATTTGCGCACGCGGGGTGAGCGCGCGGCGCTCCGCCCAGGAGGCGTGCCACCAAGGCTGCAGCGCTTCGCAGGCGATGCGAGGGGTGTGGTGGCAATGATTTTCGCCATCACGTTTTCGGCCCTCTTTCTGGCCGTCGCGGTGGCCATCGATTATGCGCGCACGCAAACCGAAGTCGTTCGCCTACAGAATGCCTTCGATGCCGCGGCGCTGGCCGCCTCGCACCGGCTCGGCCTGCCCGACCAGGATGCCACCGGCCGCCAAGATGCCGATGCCTACTTCAAGGTGAACACGACCAAGCACAAGGGCGTGGGCGTCCTAAACGGCGTGGTGATGGACGCCGACCAGGGCGAGGTTGTTGCCACAGCCAAGGGCAACATGCTCACAAGCCTACTCAAGGCCGTTGGCATCAAGACCATCGGCTTGGGCACCAGTACGACCGTCAAGCCGGGCAGGGGTACGGTCGAGGTGGCGCTGGTGCTCGACAATTCCGGATCGCTGGTGGGCCAACCCATCAGCGACCTCATCGTGGCGGCCAACAACCTCACGAGCGTGCTTTACGCCGGCTACGAGGGCACCGACAAAGTCAAGGTCGGCGTCGTGCCCTTCGCCGGTTCCGTCAACGTCGGCGCGGCCAATCAGGGCGCGGCCTGGCTCGATAGCGGCGGCCTGTCGCCGGTACACTCGGAAAACTTCGCCGAACAGCGCACGCGCTTCCAGCTGTTCGCCGCGCTGGGCGTAAGCTGGGGCGGCTGCGTCGAGATGCGCCCGAGCCCACACGACGTCACCGACAGCGTACCGACGCGGAGCGTGCCGGCCAGCCTGTTCGTGCCGATGTTCGCGCCAGACGAGCCCGACCCGGCCAATGCCGAGGGGAACGGCTACGCCAACAACTATCTGTCAGACACCGGCGGACGCTGTGTGGCGCCGACGCCCACCTGCGTGCACATGAGCCGTCGCGGCCGCTGTACATCGTGGTCGACGCCCACGCTCCCCGCCGCCGAAGCCCAGGCCCGCACCTGCAAATACGATGGCGGCTCCGTCGCTTCCGCGTCCGGTCCCAACGCGCTCTGCGACAGTCGACCGATCCTGCCGCTGACCGAGCACAAGAGCGCCGTTGCAACCGTCCTTGCGCAAATGCGCGCCAAGGGCAGCACCAACATCCTCGATGGCCTGATGTGGGGATGGCGCGTGTTGTCGCCCGAAGAGCCGTTCACGCAGGGGCGTCCCTACAGCGATCCGGAAAACAGCAAATATCTAATCCTGATGACCGACGGGCAGAACAACCATCAGGCCGCCGCCAACCACAATAAGTCGAACTACCATGCCTTCGGCTATGCCTCGAACGGCAGGCTGGGGGTCACGGCGACGTCGACGGCCCTCATCGGCCAGATGAACAACAAGACGCGCGCCGCCTGCGAGAACGCCAAGGCCGCTGGCATCACCGTCTACACGGTCGCCTTCCGACTCGAGAACGATGCCAACACGCGCGCCCTGTTGGCGGCCTGCGCCTCGAGTGTGGCGGAAGCCTACGCGGCGAACAACGGAGCCGCCCTGGTGCAGGCCTTCGAGGCGATTGCGCGCGAAATCGCGAAATTGCGCATCGCCAGTTGAGGCCCGGCAAAGGCCACTTTTTTCCGGCCCGGCTTGTTTGTGCACATCTAATTGGGGGCGCAGCCAAATGCGCGAGCAGCCGGGCGGCGCGCGCGGGCGTTGGCCGCTAGCCCGGCGGGGCTGCAGGCGATGGCGTGGCCGCCAAGCTGGGCAGAAGCTGTCGATAGGTTGGGGACAAGCGTTGAGGACGCCCGCGGGCGCTAGAGCTCGGCCTGGGAATGCCGCAAGACTGGCCCGCGTTCAGCCTGCGTGTCACGGGTAGGTTCGGCGGCGGCGGCAAAGCTCGAGGCCGAGCTGCGGCAATCAGCGGGGGTAAGTTGCCATGGTGAGCCCGCCAGGGCGCAGGACCGGGCCCGGGTGGGCCGCAGCGGCGTTGTGCCTCCTCGCCATGCTTGCCGCAGGCGGATCGGCCGGTGCCCAGGCACCGGGGCGCGATCCCTGCCCGCCGGGCAATACCACGCATCGTTCCCCCATCGTGGTGCCAGCGCCGACGCGCTTTGCCCTGACGCGCAAGATCAGCATCGGTGTCGACAAGTCGATGCTGATCGAATTGCCCGTCGATCTGCGGAACCTCATCGTCTCCAATCCGGAAATCCTCGACGCCATGGGTATCAAGAACATCCCGATTCTCGGCGCCTTGTTTCGCAGCAACGATTATCAGCGCAAGGAGAGCGAGCTCGTCATCCTGGTGACGCCCTACTTGGCCAGGCACGCCGCCAAGGCGGACTTTGCCCGCCCGGACAAGGGTTTTGCGCCGTCACGCAACCTGCAGGAGCTCGTTCTCGGCCACACCAACCGCATCTACGGGGTGCCTGGCCACCTACCGCGCGGGCGCTACGACTACGGCTTCGACTGCGGCTTCATTGTCGAATATCCGGACGCGGTGGTTAAGGGATGAAGGCAAGCGCCCAACGTGCCGCCGCAACGCAGGTGGGAACGGTGGCCGGCCGTTGGCTGATCGCCACGCTCGCGGGTCTCCAGCTTGCGGCCTGCGATCACTATCGGGGCGAAGAACATCGTCGGCTCGACAATGCGACCGCCGTCGGCTTGAGCGATCCAGAATTGCGCCACCCCATCCAATTCGCGGCAAAGCGCGAGACGCTCGACGTCGAAGTGCCGCCGGACGCCGACGGCCTGAGCCCCAATCAGCACATCGAGGTCGTGCGCTTTCTTGAGCCCCAACAGCACGAGGCTAACAGGCGGCTGGTGGTGTTCGTACCGCGGGCCGCGCGCCCCGCTTCGATCGCCCGATCCTTGCACGACATCCAGCGCCACCTCGCCGATGCCGGTATCAGCTACCGGATTATCAAGATGACGGCGTGGGAGCGGGGCCCCAACACCATGCCAAGCATCCGGCTCGCCTACGAGCGCCCGATCGCCATCGCACCAACCTGCGAGAATTGGAGCCAGGATGTCGGGCGCAGCGAGGAGCCCATTCCCCACCCGAACTGGGGCTGCGCCACCGTGCACAATTTGGCCGTGATGGTCGACAAGCCTCGCGACCTCAATCTACCGCAGCCGGAGGATCCCCGCTCCAGAGAGCGGCGCGCTCAAAGCTGGTCGACCGAGGTCGGCACCGCCGGCAAAGCCGGTGGCGGCGACGCATCGTCGGCATCGTCCAGCAGCAAGAGCAGCAGCGCCGGCGTGGCCAAGCAATGACCGGCCCAGCCAGCGCGAGGCGCCGGCGCAGCGCTGGTGACGGCCGCACGCTTGTCTTTGACGCCTCCTCTCAGGTACGCTGTCGGCGACCCCTTAGCCCCCAGCACACGCAACGGAGTATCGCCGTGACGTTCAAGCTCCCAGAACTCCCTTATGCCTACGACGCCCTCGGCCCGTACATGTCCAAGGAGACGCTCGAGTTTCATCACGACAAACATCATCAAGCCTACGTCGACAATGGCAACAAGGTTGCTGGGCCCGGCACCAAATATGACGGCAAGAGCATTGAGGACATTTGCCGGGAGGCCTTCGCGGCAAAAGATGCCCCGGTCATCAACAACATCGGCCAGCACTACAATCACATCCACTTCTGGCAGTGGATGAAAAAGGGCGGGGGCGGCAAGAAGCTGCCCGGCAAGCTGCAGACCATGGTCGACAAGGACCTCGGCGGTTTCGACAAGATGCGCAGCGATTTTGTGCAGGCGGGCGTATCCCAGTTCGGCTCGGGTTGGGCCTGGCTCGCCGTCAAGGGCGGCAAGCTCGAGGTCACCAAGACAGCCAATGGCGAGAACCCCTTGATGCACGGCGCCTCGCCAATCCTCGGCGTCGATGTGTGGGAGCACAGCTACTACATCGACTATCGCAATGCGCGCCCGAAATACCTGGAAGCCTTTTTTGACCACCTGGTGAACTGGGAGCACGTCGAGGCCATGCTCGAGAAGGCGAAATAAGCCAGGGCCTCGCGTTTAGGGGCGGCGGACGGCGGCACGCTCGCCCTCAACGCTTACTGGTAGGCAACGGCGCCCGCGCAGGCTGGTGCCGAGGCAGCGCTGAAAACGATCGAGGAAGCGGTTGGCGTCGTTGTAGACGGCGGCGATACAGGCGCGGTCGGCGCTGCAGTCGTTGCGCTGCTGGCGCCAATCGCTTTGCCACACGCGCAAGCCGATATAGGGCCCGTAGGCCAGCTGGCGTGCCGTTCGCGCCAGCCGTCGGCTCAACAGGTCGTCCAGGCGCGACAACTGCGCGTCGGTGCAAATCGCCAGGTCCGCCGGCGCCATCCTGGGCGCCCGGCAGTCGACGGCCGCCAGCGCGGGTGCCGCCGACAGCGCCAAGCAGACCGGGATCATTCCAAGACGGGTTCGGATCGTCATTCTTGCCGTGCTCAAGGCTGGAACGGCCTCCCCCATCTGTGCCTGCTCCCGCGGTTTTGGTCCAGCCCCTTCCTTGCGGCGACATGCAACGGTGTTTAACCCTGAGGCGCCGGCGGCCCCAGGTGGCCGGCTGTCCCTATCGGCCCACCCGAACGGGGGCCAAAGACCAGCTGGGGTGTCGCCGCGCGCGGCGACCCCCCAACACTCCCCAAGCGTTGGCTCAGCAGCCGGCAATGCAGACGACGGCGGCCTCGGGGCCGGCCGTGCCGCCGAGCGGCCCCGCCTCTCCCGCCCGCGCCGCGGCGGCATCCGCCCCAGCCCGTTCTGCGGCCCGCTCTGCGGCTAAGGCTGCGCGCGCCCGCGCCTGGGCCGCCTCGGCCCTGCCCGGTGTGGCGACCGCGGCGGCCGCAGCCTCCTCGCCACGCGAGGGCGCGACGGCGGCGCGGCCGATGGGCCAGGCCCCGCCTGGGTCCGAACGGATGCGGATTTTGATGCGCTTGGCCTCCGCTCCCGCCGGCGCTAAGCCAATGAGGCCCGGCGCCAGAGCGGCAAGCAGTGCCCAACGGCCAGCGCCGCGTAAACGCCCAAAGCTCACGTCGTCTCCTCCCGCTTGCTCGCGCCCACCGCTAGCCCTCGAGCTGCCAACGCCCCCCGACGATGCGGCAGGCGGTGCCCTCAAATCGTCCCGACCGCAGGCCGGCGCTCAAAATCACAATGATGCGGCGGCAGATGCGGCCGCCCGGATCCTTGAAGGACTGCGTCGGTTGCACCAGCCCGCCCAGCTGGCCATAGCGGCGATGCCAGACATAGGAGGCGCCGTCGCTCACTTCGGTCAGCGCCACCCGAATGGCCTCGAGCGCGGCAATCTCATCGTCCTCATCCAGCATGGTGTCGTGGCCGACGCGTTCGGCGGCGCGCGGCGGCACCCGCTCGAGACACGGCGCGCAAGGCCTAAGCTCTTGGGCCTTTGCTGGCATGGGCTGGGACAGGTCGATTGGCAGGAGCGCGGCGGCCATTCCAGCCGCCAGCAAGCCGCGATATGCTGAAAAACGCATGACCAACTCACTCGTTGCACTGCCCATAGCCGGGCGAGCACTGGGCGCGCAACAACGCCCGGCCGAACTGTGAACGAGCGTGGTAAAAAACGCGTAAAGGCAAACAACGAGATCGACGCCGATGGCCGAGGACAAGGCGCACGCCGACGCAGGGCAGCCGGCAGGCGATTTCACGCAAAGCCAAGATCCCTTTGCGCTGTTTGAAATTTGGTTTGGCGAGGCCACGCGCTCCGAACCCAGCGATGCCAATGCGATGGGGCTGGCTACAGTCGATGCGACCGGCCTTCCGAACCTGCGCATCGTCCTGCTGAAGGGCTTGGATGGGCCGGAGCACCCCGCGCGCGGCTTTGTCTTCTATACCAATTTCGAAAGCGCCAAAGGCCGCGAGCTGCTGGCGGCCAAAGTGGCCGCCCTCAATTTTCATTGGAAGTCGCTGCGCCGGCAGGTGCGCGTGCGCGGTACGGTGACGGTGGTGGAGGACGGCGAGGCCGATCAGTATTTCGTCACGCGCCCACGCGGCAGCCGCATTGGCGCCTGGGCCTCGCAGCAGTCGCGGCCGCTGGAAAGCCGCTTCGCGCTGGAGAAGGCGGTGGCGGCCATGACCGCCAAGCATCTGATCGGCGATATCCCGCGCCCACCTTACTGGTCAGGATTTCGCCTGACGCCGCTGGCGATGGAATTCTGGCACGACCGCCCGTTCCGGCTGCACGAGCGCGTGGCCTTCAGGCGCGAGGGCAACGGCTGGCGCAAAGCCTTGCTCTATCCCTAGTCGTGTGGCCCCTCCTCGGGCGTCGCGCCGCTGGCGGCGGTGCGAAAGTAGGGCTCGACCTCGCCCACCAGCTTGATCGTGAGCGGTCGGCCGTGGCGATCCTTGGTGTTGCCCACCGCCAGCCGCACCCAGCCTTCGCTGACGCAGTATTCCTCGACGTTGTTTTTCTCCACACCCTTGAAGCGGACGCCCACGCCCCGTTCGAGCACGGCGGCATCATAAAAAGGGCTGCTCTCGTTGGCCGAGAGACGATCGGGCGGGGTGTCGCTCATGCGCGTTGACCTTCCAGGCAAACAAGGCGGCCTCTTTAGCCAGCCGCGCCGGTATTGGCAATTGCCGGGCCAAGGGATCCCTGGCCCGCACGAGGATCACGCCAGGTGGCGCTTTTCGAGCATCACGTGGATGCCCTTGGCCCCGTTCACGACCTGCGTCACGCGTACATCGGCGGCAAGGCTGCACAAGGCATAGGCCTGCTGTTGGGTGAGCCCGGTCTTGCTGGCGAGGAGTTCGAGCATCTGGCGCAAGGCAATGACCACGCAGGTGTCGAGGTCGGGGTCGAACGCCATGGTCATGACGTGGGTCGGCGTTTCCGCGCGCGGCCACGTCAGGGTGAGGTCATCGCGCACGATGAGCTCAAAGGTTCCGATCAGACCCGTCTCGATTGCGGTCACGCAGACTTCCCCATCGCCCTGCACCCCGTGTCCGTCCCCGACCGAGAACAGCGCCTCCTCGACGTGGATCGGCAGAAAAAGCGTGGTGCCGGCGACCAACTCCTTGTTGTCGAGATTGCCGCCATTGCGGCGTGGCGGCAGCGTCGAAACGCTTCCCCAGGCGGCAGGCGGCGCCACGGCCATGACACCGAAAAACGGCCGCAAGGGCAATTCCGCGCCCCAGGGCAGCCGGCCAATCATCCGATGCCGATCGAGCGCAATGTGCATGAGATGGCGCTCGGTAAAATCGTCCGGCAGCGCGCCCGTCAAGGGCCCCGAAAAATTGTAGCCCCAGTCATAATTGAGCGTGATCTCCTTGATGCGCACCTCGAGAACTTGACCGGGCTTGGCGCCTTTGACGGCCACCGGGCCGGTACAGATGTGGCCCGGAAGCTTGGGCTGGCACGCGGCGTGAATGGCGCTGAGCGCAGCGGGGACGGTGAGCGGCGGCGGCGGCATCACCTCGCGACCGCCGGAGACGGTGGAGATGACGACGGTGTCGCCACTCGCGATGCGAAGCAAGGGGGGAAGTTTGGCGTCGAAATAGCCCCAGTGCACGGTCTCGGGCCCGGCGTCCAGACGATGGGTGGTGCTTGGCATTTGGCTTGGCCTCGTGGTCTTCTTCGGCGCGCCAGCCTAGCTCGCCTGCGGCCCGCGGCGATATCCCTCTTGCCGCTTGACGGAAAAGAGTTAGCCGGCGCGCACGCCGGGCGCGCGGCGCCAACGGGCCAAGGGCGGCAGGTCTGCGGGCTCGGACAGTTAACCGCCCCTTCATGCGCCGGCCCTAGGCTGGTGCCGGCCGGGCGTAACCCGGCACTGAGGTGGCGTGAGGGTTGGCGGCAGCCATGGGACTGTTGCGTCGGTCTCGATCGGGCACAGCGGCAAAATCGGCGCGCGCGCCTGCTCCGAGCGCGGCGGCGCGCAAGAAGACCCTGTTCAAGCGCCTACCCTGGGAACTGCGCTTGCTCACCGTTGCCGCAGTCTACCTGGGCCTTCCCATCGGCTTCCTCATCAGCTGCGCGTTTGCCTTTTTCAGCGCCGCCATTCCCGATCCGATCCAATTGCGCCGCAAGGAGAGCGCGCCCGTCGTGCGTATTGTGGCACGCGACGGCAGTTTGCTCAGCGGGCGCGGCGGCGAGGGCTCCTACGTGCCCATCGATTTTCTGCCGCCGCATCTGATCGACGCCGTCGTCGCCACCGAAGATCGCCGCTTCTTTGAGCATTGGGGCGTCGATCTGGCCGGCGTGATGCGCGCCCTTTTGACCAACCTGCGCGTCGGCCGCTTGGTGCAGGGCGGCTCGACGATTTCCCAACAGCTCGCCAAGAACCTGTTTCTCGGCCCCGAGCGCACGCTGACGCGCAAGCTCGGTGAGCTGGTGCTGGCGCTATGGCTCGAGTTCCGCCTCAGCAAACGCGATATTCTGGAACTCTACCTCAATCGCGTCTATTTCGGCGCCGGCGCCTATGGTGTCGAGGCGGCGGCGCACCGCTTGTTCGATAAATCGGCCCAGGCCCTGACCTTGGCCGAGTCGGCGGTGCTTGCCGGCGTGCTCAAGGCCCCCTCGCGGTTCTCGCCCGTCACCAATCCGGTGTTGGCGCGCGCCCGGGCCCGCAGCGTGCTGGCCAAGATGGTGGAAGCGGGACGCCTCGATCCGGCACGGGGCGAGCAGGTGGCCCGCACAGCCTTCCGCTTCGCCGCCTTGGCCAAGCAGCGCCAGTCGGGAGCCGACTATGCCGTCGATGCCGCCCTGGAGCGGCTGCCGATGCTGATCGGGCAAGCCGACGAGGAGGATCTCATCGTCGAAACCACCATCGACGGCGGCCTGCAGCGCAAGAGCCAAGCGCTCGTCCACGACCTGATGAGCGGGGAGGCTCGCGCTGTCGAGGCAAGCCAGGCCGCCCTCATCGTGCTCGATCTGGACGGCGGCATCCGCGCCCTTGTCGGTGGCCGCGACTACGCGGAGAGCCAGTTCAATCGCGCGCTGAAGGCCAAGCGGCAACCGGGCTCCGCCTTCAAGATGTTCGTGTACCTGGCCGCGCTCGAGCGGGGCCTGACGCCGGACAGCATCGTCCAGGACCTGCCCCTGGTCGGCAGCGGCTGGAGCCCGCGCAACGAAGGGGGCGGCTACCGCGGTGCCGTGCCGCTGCGCGAGGCCCTGGCTCACTCCATGAATGCCGCAACGGTGCGCCTGCACCTGGGCTTAGGTGCAGCGCGGACGATGGCGGCGGCGCGGCGCCTCGGCATTCGCTCCGAGCTGCGCCCGGACGCCTCGCTGGCGCTCGGCACCTCCGAGGTGACCTTACTCGAGTTGGCCGGAGCCTACGGCGTCATCGCCAACGGCGGTCGTGCGCTCGAGCCCTTCCTGATCCGCCGCGTGCGCTCCGCGTCGGGCAAGGTGTTGTTCGAGCGCAAGCCCGAGACCACTAAGGTGCTGGTGGCTCCGGCCGTCGCCGGCGCCCTGACCGAGATGTTGAGCGGCGTCGTCAGCAGTGGCACCGGCCGGCGCGCGGCGCTCGGCGAGCATGCCGCGGCCGGCAAGACCGGCACCTCGCAGGATTTTCGCGACGCCTGGTTCGTCGGCTACACGGGGCAGCTGATCGCCGGCGTCTGGGTTGGCAACGACGATGCTTACCCAATGCGCAAGGTTGCCGGCGGCACCCTGCCGGCGCGCCTGTGGCACGACGTCATGACGATCGCGCACGAGGGCCTGCCGGCGCGAGGCTTGGCCGGGGCCGTGCCCAGCGAGCGCGCGGGCTTGAGCGCGCCGCGCGCCACGCCAGCGCCGGCTGGCCCGCTCCCGGGTCTGCCCGCGCAGCGCCTTGCGCCTGAGTTTTTTGCGCGGGCGCATGATGGTGTCGAGCCGCCCTCGGCGTCACCGGCGTTCTCTCAGGTTGTCGTGCGCTGAAACTTGATGGCCGTGGCGGCGGGCAGGCCGCGTTCGACGGCGCCGTAGCGGTGCAGATCGGCGCCATCGTGGCGCAACCAGCGCCGTGCCGCGTCGAGCTCCGGCATCAGACGCGACACCAGCGTCCAGAATTTTGGTCCATGGTTCATCTCGCGCAAATGCGCAACTTCGTGCGCCGCCACGTAGTCGAGCACGTGCGCCGGGGCCAGGACCAGGCGCCAGGAAAACGACAGCAGGCCGCTGGTGGAACAGGAGCCCCAGCGCGTGGTCTGATCGCGCAGGCAAATGCGTCGCACGCGCACGCCGAGCGCGCGCGCATGCTTGGCAACGCAGGCCTCGAAATCGGCGCGCGCCTGACCCAACAGCCAATCGGTCAGGCGCCGGGCGGCGTGCTCGGCGCGGCCGGCGACTTCCAAGGTCGGCGCCTTACCCTGAGCGCGCACGACCCGCACCACCGCCCCGCCCGAGCGTGGTCCGATGAAGCGGAGGCGATGCATCGCCCCGCGCAACGGGATCATGGCCCCGTCGACGAAGGGAACCGGCTCGGGCACGGAGCCCAAACGCTCGCGCACCCAGTCGATGTGGGAGCGCAAGAATCGGTCCGCCTCCTCCATGCGGCATTGTTCTGGCAGGGTCACCACTACCCAGCGCCGGGTATTGCTGACGCGCAATGTCAATCGGCGCGCGCCCGGGTGGCGCCGCACTTCGAC
This sequence comes from Hyphomicrobiaceae bacterium, assembly GCA_035573335.1. GTDB lineage: Bacteria > Pseudomonadota > Alphaproteobacteria > Rhizobiales > Hyphomicrobiaceae > AWTP1-13. The sequence goes on from DATMZT010000020.1 coordinate 18,549, forward strand.
GGGTGCGCTGATGCCCTGCACTCTTAGCGCCACGGACTTTCGCTTGCCTGCCGGCAATGTGTACCCCCCTCTCGCGACAACGGCGTGCGCAACGCCAACAAATAACGCGCCCAGCGCACGAACAGGAATGCGGTTGGCCTAGCAAAATATTGCGAGCAGAACAGTGGCAACAATCGCGTTGCGCGCTGCGCTGTGGCGTCGCTGCGACAGACGCGACGAGACCGGTTGACAGCGCCACAGAAGCGTGGGTCAGCGCGTCGCGAAGCTGAACGCCAAAGCGTCGAGGTCCGCCGCGTTGCGCCGGCGGCGCGGCATGGTCGCCATATGCTCCAGCTGGGCGATGCTGAGGCCTCCGGCCGAGCAGGGATCGTGGGCACGCATGAATTTGCTGATCCGCGGCGCGATCTGGGACCGGAACCGCGAACCATTGAAGATGCCGTAGTGCCCAACCTTCGGGCACTCGAAGTGCGCCTTATTGGCTTCGGTGACGCCCGTGCACAGACCAAGCGCGGCCCGGCACTGCCCGGTTCCGGTAATATCGTCCTTCTCGCCTTCCACGGTCATCAAGGCCGGTCCGCGGATGGCGGCAAGATCGATGGGCCGGCCGCGATGCGTCATCAATCCGCGCGGCAGCAGGTGTTTCACAAACACGGTATCGACAGTTTGCAGGTAGAACTCGGCGGTCAGATCCATGACGGCCAAATATTCGTCGTAGAACTCGCGATGCTTTTCCGCCGAGTCGCCGTCGCCGCGCACCAGGTGGAGGAACATCTCCTTTTGCGCCTCAAGGTGGCGGTCGAGGTTCATGGTCATGAAGCCCGACAACTGCAGGAAGCCCGGGTAGACCATGCGGCCGTGACCCGGATTTGGCCAGGGCACGTTGGTCACCACCGTGCGCCGGAACCAATCGGTGCCGCGGCGCTCGGCCAATTCGTTGACCATGGTTTGATTGATACGCGTGTCGATGGGCCCGCCGGCCAAAATTAGGGACAGGGGCAGGCTCGGATCGGCGTCCTCCTCCATCAGGGCGGTGGCAGCGAGCACCGGCACCGCCGGCTGGCAAACGGCAAAGACGTGCACATCGCCTTTGAGAAAGCGAAAGATGCCGATCATCGTATCGATGTAGTCGTCGAGGTCGAAGGATCCCGCCGCCAGCGGCACCGTGCGCGCGTCCTGCCAATCCGTTATGTAGACGTCGTGGTCGGGCAGGAAGGTTTCGACCGTGCCGCGCAAAAGCGTGGCGAAGTGACCCGACATGGGCGCCACCAGCAGCAAGCGCGGGTCGCGTGCTCCCTCGCTGGCATCGATGTCACGCCGAAAGCGCACGAGGCGGCAGAACGGTGTGCGCCACACCTCGTCCTCCTCGACCCTTACCGTGCGACCGCGCACTTGGGTTTGCGCAATGCCAAAGGCGGGCTTGGTGTAGCGCCGCGTGGCGCGCTCAAACACCTCGCAGGCGGCAACCGCACTGCGTCCGACCGGTGTGTGCGTCAACGGATTGAGTGGATTGAAAAACAGACGGCAGGAGTCGGCGGCAGCTCGGGCCGGCCGAAACGCGGCTCGACCGAGCTCATACCAGTGATAGAGCACGAAATAGGTCCCCAGGTTTTTCAGTCCCAGCGCCAACCCCGGCGTTGAGCGTTTGTGCGGCTGACGCCGTCTTTGAGCCCGCTTGGCCGGTCGATTCTGGCATGGCGCGCAACGAACAGTGCACTGATTCGACAGTTCCTTAAAGCGTTGTGACCTCAATGCAACAGCTTGGCCAGGCGCTCGGCCATGGCATCGACGCTGGTCGCATGCGTGAAGTGGGCAAGGTAGGCGCCATCGGGCCCCATCAGGTAGATGATGGCCGAATGATCGAAGGTGTAACCCGCGCTCGACTTGGGATCGGCCACCTTCTTGACATAGACGCGGTAGGCCTTGGTGACAGCCTCGATCTCCGCGGGCGTGCCGGTCAAGCCGACGAGACGCGGATGAAAACTCTTCAGGTAGCTTGCAAGCTGGGCGGGGCTATCGCGTTCGGGGTCGACGCTGATGAACAGAGGCGTGATCTTTTGGCCCTGGGGCCCCAGTTTGTCGAGCGCCGCCGCCATCACCTGCAGTGCCGACGGACATACGTCGGGACAGTAGGTGAAGCCGAAGAAGACCAGCGTGTAGCGGCCGCGGAAGTCCTTGTCGGTGATGCGCTTGCCGGTCTGATCGGTGAGGGTAAACGGCCCGCCGACCAAGGCGCGACCGACGGAGGGGGCGCTCGCGGGCAATAGGCGCTCGCGCGCCTCGGGAAAGATCGCCAGCGCAGCCGCCGCACCGACCATCAATCCGGCTAGAACGATGAGCGCGAGCCTCAGGCTCGATTTGGTCACAGCACTGCTACCTCATTCGCCCATCTGCACAAGCGTTCCGTGCCTGCGCGCACTCTGCAGGAAGTAGGCAAAGGCTGCAAACCCAAGCGCGAAATAGATGATATTGAGGCCGAAGGCCTTGAGCATGTAGGCTGCCACGAACTTTCCCTCCAAGACAATCGCGCGCAGGCCTTCGAACACGTAGGTCGGCGGCAGCGCCAGCGACACCGGCTGCAGCCACGCCGGCAGGGTGGCAACGGGATAGTAAACGCAGCACAGCGGCAAGAACACAAAGACGATCAGCCAGGCGAAGCTCTCCGCACCAAGTCCCCAGCGCAACACCACACCGGTCGACACCAGGCCGAGGGCCCAGCTCGTCAGCACCAGATTGGCGAAGAATGCCGCAAAGGCCAGGCCGAGCGAGAGCACGTTAAAGCCGAAGAAGAAGTAGGCGAGGAACGCCACCGGCACCATGGCGACCATCAACTTGATAAAGCTGACGGCCATCAGGGCGGCGACGAGTTCGGCCGGGCGCAGCGGGCTCATCATCAGGTGCCCGAGGTTGCGCGACCAGATGTCCTCGAGGAAGGCCACGGCAAAGCCGAGCTGGCTGCGCACCAGGATGTCCCACAGCAACACGGCGCCGATGAACAGACCCGCGGCCTTGCTTGCGAAGTTCGTCGCGCTGGCCAAATAGCTCTGCAGGAAGCCCCACATCAGCATCTGGACCAGCGGCCAGTAGATCAGCTCGGCGGTACGCGGCCAGGAGGAGCGGATCACATACCAATAGCGCAGGATCATGCCCCAGATGCGCCCTGCCGAGGCCTTGAGCGTCGTCTGCTCGCCAATGCGCAGGGAGGGCTGCCCGGGCTCGCCGCCGTTCATACCACTTTCTCCTCGTTGGCGCGTGGCCGCCGGGCAATGGCGAGAAAGACCTCTTCAAGCGTGCTGCGCCCGAAGCGGGCAATGAGATCGGCGGGGGTCTCATCGGCGATCACGCGACCCGTTTCCAGCATGATCACGCGATCGGCCAAGCGTTCGACCTCGGCCATGTTATGGGACGCCAAGACAACGGTGGCCCGCCGCGTCCGGCAATAGTGCTCAAGCTTGGCGCGCACCCAATCGGCCGTATCGGGATCGAGCGACGCGGTCGGCTCGTCGAGCAGTAACAGCTCCGGCTCGTTCAAGAGTGCCTTGGCCAGGCTGACGCGGGTCCGCTGCCCCGCCGACAACTTGCCGTAAGGACGGTCGAGAAACTCGGTGAGGCGCAGGTCGTCGGCGGTGGCCGCCACGGCACCTTTAAGGTCGCGCACGCCGTAGAGGCGTCCATAGACTTCCAGGTTCTGGCGCACGGTCAGCCGCATCGGTACATCGACGTAGGGGCTTTCGAAATTCATCCGGTGCAACACCCGGTGCCGCTCGCGGGCCATGTTGGCGCCGAACACGCGGGCCTCGCCGGCGGTCGGGATAACCAGGCCCATGAGCATGGAGATGGTCGTGGTCTTGCCCGCCCCGTTGCCGCCGAGCAGCGCCGTGACGGCGCCGGAAGCGAGGGTAAAATCGATGCCGTCGACGGCCGCAACGTCGCGATAGACCTTGCGCAAGCGGACCACCTCCACGGGAGGCGGTCGGCTGTCGCGATGGGGTGAGATCGGCTTCTGCATGCCTGGGGCGAGGGGTTTGGCCAAGCTGCAGCTAAGATCAGCCCGCGGCAACTGGCAGTACGGCTGGTAACCTTGCCCTATCTGGGGTAGCTAGACCGCCGACGCAAGCGCGACGCGAGGGGCCGCTCGGTTCCCCGGCGGTTGTCGCACAAACGCACCTTCCCCATGCTACGGCGGCGTGAAAGACATTGGGATGAAGCGGCCGGGAGCCGGCTGCGCTTGCAGACGGCCGTTCGGCTGCGCTGGTTTGGCGTGATCGGCCAACTGTTGACCGTCGGCGTCGTCTATCTGGCGCTGGGTTTTGCGCTGCCGCTCGGCATCTGCCTCGCCTTCATTGCGCTCTCCGCCTGGCTCAACGTCTTCCTGCGCATTCGCTTTCCTGCCCGCACCCGCCTCAGTACGGGCTTCGCCACCAGCCTGCTTGCCTACGACATCTTGCAGCTCGCCGCCCTTTTGTTTCTCACCGGTGGCGCCGACAATCCGTTCATTTTCCTGTTGGTCGCACCGGTGACGGTGTCGGCCGCAACGCTACCGCCACGCAACACCATCGCCCTTGGCCTCCTCGGCGCCGGCACCGCGGTGCTGTTGCTGTTCTACTCGATGCCGCTGCCCTGGTATCCCGGCACCCGCCCCGACCTTCCCATGCTCTATAGCGTGGGCGTGTTGGCCTCCGTGCTCTCGGGCATGGTCTTTCTCGCGCTTTACGCCTGGCGGCTGGCCAAGGAGGCGCGCCAGATGTCGGATGCGCTGGCCGCCACCGAACTCGTGCTGGCGCGCGAACAGCAACTGCATGCCCTCGACGGGTTGGCCGCCGCGGCGGCGCACGAGCTCGGCACGCCGCTTTCCACTATTGCCGTCATTGCCAAGGAACTGGCGCGCGAGACAAAGGGCGGCGGTCAGTTCGCCGACGATATCGCCCTGCTGCAGGCGCAAGCGATGCGCTGCCGGGAGATCCTGACCAAGTTGACGCGCAGCCCGAGCGAGCCCGATCCGCTGCACGCGCGCATGAGCGTCACGCAGCTGATCGACGAAGCCGCCGAGCCCTACCGCGCCACCAGCTCACGCTTGGGTGTTACCGCCAAGCCCGACCAGGCTGTCGAGGGGGACGCGGCGCTCGAGCCGGTGGGCGAGCGCAGGCCGGGCGTGATCTATGGGCTCAGCAATCTGATCGAGAATGCCGTCGACTTCGCGCGCGCGCGCGTCGAGATCGTCGCCCGGTGGTCGGCTCGCGAGGTGCTGCTGACCATCAGCGACGATGGTCCGGGTATTCCCCTCGACGTGCTCGACGCCCTGGGCGAGCCCTACGTCACCACGCGCGGAAGCCGCCGCGCCAGACAGATCAAGGACGCCGAACACGCCGGGCTGGGCCTTGGCTTTTTCATTGCCAAGACCCTGCTGGAGCGGTCAGGGGCGACGGTAACCTTAGAGAATCGTCCGCGTCCGGACCACGGCGCGATCGTGACCGTCACCTGGCCCCGCCAGGTATTCGAAAGCAAGCGCCAGGCCGTGCAGGGCTGGGATGCACAGGCGCCGCGGACCCTGGTTGCGGCCCACGAACGCGGCATCAGTTAATAAGCCTACTTCCTAAACAGCGTTGGCACGGCGCCGAGGCTCGCTATAATGGCGCACAAGGAGAAGAGCAGTGGTCGACGATCTCGCATTTAAGCCGGACGAGCTGCCCGAGGATCGTTCCTTGGTCCTGGTCGACGATGACCGCTCCTTCGTGTTGCGGCTGGCACGCGCCATGGAAACGCGCGGTTTCGAGGTGCGCACCGCCCACTCGGTTGCCGAGGGCCTGGAGCTGATCCGCCAGAAGGCGCCTGCCTTCGCCGTCGTCGATATGCGGTTGGAAGACGGCAATGGCCTCGACGTCATCGCCGCGCTCTCGGAGCTAAGGCCGCTGGCGCGCACGATCGTCCTCACCGGCTACGGCAACATCGCCACGGCGGTGTCCGCCGTCAAACTGGGGGCCGTCGACTATCTGGCAAAACCCGCCGACGCCGACGACGTGACCGATGCGCTGCTGGCGCCGCACGACGAAAAGGCGCGGCCGCCGGAGAACCCGATGTCGGCCGATCGCGTGCGCTGGGAGCATATCCAACGCGTCTATGAGCTGTGCAACCGCAACGTCTCGGAAACGGCGCGCCGGCTCAATATGCATCGGCGAACCCTGCAGCGGATTCTCGCCAAGCGCGCGCCGAAGTGACCGGCGAGGCGCGTGGGCTCGGTCTAGCTCGGCAGCGTCACCAGACCCTGCTCGACCAACGCCTTCAGCATGACGGCGGCGCCGCATTGCTTGGACACGGCATTGGCGTCCCAGACGTTGTCGGCGACGAATTTGCCCTTGTTGTAGTGGTTGGAGAAGCTCCATAGATAGGGCGTATTGATGCCCATGGCCCGGCTGCGCCAGCCATTGTAGCCCTCCCAATTGTAGAGCGTGCGCGCCAGGCTCCAATCTTGTTGATCGGCAAAGTGATCGAACGTCATGGCGTCAACGGCACTCGAGACCCAATCGGTGGGCGGGTTCCAAACCGGCGGCCGGCCGCTCGGCACCTGCACGGTTCTGGCCTTCAAGGGGTCGCCGTTGTGCAGGTGGGTGCGAAAGTCGAAACTTGCTTCCATGGCATGAATGATGCCGACGAAGTACCAGGGCGCGCAGACCTCCTCGGCGACGCGGTTGTACTGCTCGCGATTGTCGCTATCGCTGAGCTTTCCCACGCACCAGTTGACGTCGGCGCGATGCTGCTCGCTGATGCTGCAGTTGTCGAAGAGCTCAACGTAGCCCTGGCGAAGGTCGGCGAAGGCCGGCCGCGCCACGGTGGCGGCGCCCGCGCCCGACGTTGGATCGCGGTCAGGCGGGCTTCGCTCGGCGCGATTGAGCGCCTGCAGCAGCGCCGAGGCACGGTCCAATAGCGCCTCCACCTCGGCGGCAGAGGCCGTGCTTGTCTTGGCCGAGGCTTGGATATTGTCGAGAAAATCGACGATCGCCGGCATTACCTTGTCGAAATCCGTGCCCCCCGTGACGCCGGCGGAGACCCTGGGAACCGAGAGGCCGAGCCGCTCCGCCTCGGCCGCGATCGCGGCCAGCTCGCGGTAGGGATTGAGGCTCTGTCCGGTTTGCTGCGCCAAGCCGCCCGGCGCCCCCAGAGTTAACGCCGCCGGGGCGGCCAGCAGCGAACCGGCATTGGCGATAAATCGGCGGCGATCCACACCTTGCCGGCTGCCGGTCGTCATCTCACCCCCCTTTGCCTTACGCGCGCCCGCGCGCCTCCGCGGACTTCACCCCCCAAGTCTAGTCGAAGGGCCCTGAGCACGCCACGCCCCTTCCTGCGTGGCGCCGCCCATCGGGGTGCGGCGGCGACCGAACCCCCTGCCCGCACCGCCAGCGTGTCGTGCCGGCAACACTTGGGCGGGATCCCGGCGGCCGCAGCGATTGCAAGGGCCGGCATTTATCGGCAATCGGATACACTCAAGCGCACAAGTGATGATGGGCTGGCCAAGACGGACTGGGCCAAGACGGACTGGGCCAAGACGCACAGGATGAGGCGATGCTGAGTGGTGGAGCCAAAGCGCTAATCGGTGCGGCCCTCGCGGGCGCGGCGTTATTGTTCGCCGTGCCGCCGGCTGGCGCGCAAGGCCGGCCCGACCTCTTCGGCTTTGCCGGTACGCCCTGGCAGGTCGGTGGCTTTGTTTTCGTCACCCCCAAGTTCGAGGGCGCCAAGTCCTACGACGTTCTGGGCTTCCCCTTCATCGCGCCGGCGGGCTTCGGCCAGGACGGAAGCACGATCGACATCAGGGGCGCGGACGATATTCGCTTTCGGCTGATCCAGAACAACGGCTTTGAGGCGGGCGCGCTGGCGGGATGGCGCTTCGGCCGCGATCAGGACGACGCCGCCCGCTTGCAGGGCCTCGGCGACATCGACGGCGGGCTCGTCGTTGGTGCCTACGCGGGCTATCGCGCCGGCCCGTGGTTTTTCTCCGCCTCCTATCACCATCAAGTGACCGGGGACGACGACACCGGTGGCTTGCTGCGCCTTGCCATCGATCACACCTGGCGCCTCAGTCCCACCGCCAAGCTGGTCACGAGCGTTGGTACGGCCTACGCCTCGAGCGACTATATGCAGACCTACTTCGGCGTCACCGCTGCCCAGTCGGCGGCCTCCCTGGCGGGACTGCCGCAATTTGACCCTTCCGCCGGCTTCAAAGACGTCAGCGTCGGCGCCACGGCAACCATCGAGCTCGATCCGCGCTGGACCCTTTATTTGACCGGCCGCTATTCGCGCCTGATCGGGGACGCCGCCGACAGTCCCGTGATCGAGACCGAAAACGCCTTCTTCGGCGGCGCCGGGCTGTCCTACAAGTTCGACTTGATCCGCTAGCCCTTTTTGCCTCGCCGCCTCAGGCCGAAACCGCCGTGCCGCCCCGGTTCCAGCCGCGGGCGCCTTCTCCATAGATGTCAAAGCCTGCCTCGGTGACCGCCACGGTGTCTTCTAATTTGATAAAGCCGCGCCGCGGGTGGTGCAGGGTCGTTTCCACGGAGATCACCATGCCGGTCTCCAGCGGGTGGTCGGCGTCGTAAGGATCATAGGCCATGCTTCCGCGCGGCGCGAGACGGGGCGCTTCGTGACTGACGAGCCCCATGCCGTGCGCCAGGAAATGCAGATGATTGTGGTTTTTGGATTGGCGCACTAAGGGCGTTGCCGCCTCATAGATCACCGAGCCCATGGCCCCGGCCTTGATCGGTGCCATGGCCTTGCGCTGGATGGTCTCGATCTCGCCCAGCAAGTCTTCCAGTTCCGCGTCGGGCTCGCCCTGGATCGCCATGCGGCATAGGTCGCCAATGTAGCCGTGATAGTTGCCACCCGAGTCGAGCGAGATGATGTCGCCCTGCTCCCAACGCTGTTCGGAAGGGGCGCGGTTGAGGCTGGTGCCGGCGGTGAGCAGGCAATATTCGAAGGTCATGCCGCGGTTGACCTCCTCGCGGCGCAGCGCCTCGAACAGTTCGCGCTTGCTGGTGCCGGGACCATGGGCGCCGATCACGGCCAGCATGGATTCGATCACGAGCTCAGAGGCGCGGCGCAGCAGAGCCAGCTCGTCGGGCCGCTTTTTGGCGCGCAGCCGCTCGAGCACGAACACGGCGTCCTTGAGCTCGCTGTCGGGCAAACCGGCGCGCAGGGTGGCGGCGGCATCGGTGGGCAGAAACGGCATCTCGACGCCGATGCGCTTGACCTTGAGCCCCGCCTTGCGCAGGTAGGCGATGGCCTTTTCCGTGGCATCGATCGAACCTGAACTCGAGGTTGGGGCCTCCGCCGTCCAAAACGGCGCCACCTCCTTTTGGTGGCTCTCCAGGCGATGCCCGATATAGGCGGCCTTGTCGGGGGCCCCCTTGGGATAGGCCAGGATCGGCAGGTAGCGCGTGATGCCCGTGGCATCCATGTAGTCGAAGAAAATGGAGCGGTGGCCACCCAGCAGGTACTGCACGTTGTGTTTCGAGGTCGCCAGCAACAGGTCGATACCAGCGTCCTCCATCAGGCGATCGAGGCGGCCCGTGTCGAAGGGGATGGCGGGGCGGGCGGCGGCCGTTTTGGTGACGTCAAGCATGGCGTGGGCTCCGTTGGCGGCTTCCTCGGCGCAAATCATAACGCCCTCGCCGGCGCTTCGAAAGGCTGGAAGCGCCGGGCACCGGGGCCTGCGTTTGCCCGTGGCTCGCCACGGCGCAGCGCCAGGCGCCCGACTTGCCGGCGCCAGGGGAAGGTGCATATCCTGGCGGCCGGGCACGCGCGGCCGCTTTCGTCCGCCGGCTCTTCAGCCGCCAGGGAGGGCCAAGCGCCGATGATCTATGAGTTTCGCACCTACACGCTCAAGCCGCGCACGCTGCCCGAGTTCCTGAAGCGCTTCGGCGAGGCCTTGCCGCCCCGGCTCGCGCTGTCGAAACTCGCCGCCTTCTGGTACACGGAAATCGGGCCCCTCAACCAGGTCCTTCATGTCTGGTCCTACGAGACCGTGCTCGAGCGCTCGCGCATTCGCGCCGAAGCCGTAAAAATGGGAATCTGGCCGCCGAAGACCCACGATCTCATCGAGGAGATGCGCTCGGAAATCTTTGAGCCACTGCCCTATTCGCCGGCACTCGAGCCCTCCAATCACGGGCCCTACTTCGAAATGCGCAGCTATGCGCTAAAGCCGGCCAGCCTTCCCGTGATGGCCCAGCGCTGGGGCGAGTTCCTTCCCGGCCGTCTCAAGCTCTCCCCCCTGATCGGCGTCTTTAGCTCCGACATCGGCGGGCTCAATCAGTGGGTGCATATTTGGGCCTATCGCAGCCTCGATGAGCGCCTCGAGGTACGCCGCAAGGCCGCAGCCGAGGGCATCTGGCCGCCGCCCGGCGACAGCCCAGTCGTGCGGCAGGAAACAAAAATCCTGCTCGCCGCGCCGTTTTCGCCCATCAAGTAGCCACGTGAGCCGCGGCGAAAAGACGAGGACCAGGGATGCGGTGCGAAGTCATTGCCATCGGCACCGAGCTTCTGCTCGGCATCATTGTGGACAGCAACTCAGCCTGGATCGGCGAGCAGCTGGCGCTCAGCGGCATCGACTCCTACTTTCAGGTCAAGGTCGGCGACAACTTCGGGCGCATCGAAGCCTCGATCCGCCAGGCGCTGGAGCGCAGCGATGCCGTCATCTGCTGCGGCGGGCTCGGGCCGACGCAGGACGACATTACCCGTGACGTGATCGCGCAGGTCATGGGGGTCGGCATGCAGCGTGAGGCGGCCATTGCCGATAAAATCAGGCGCATGTTCGAAGCGCGCGGGCGCGTCATGTCGCAAAACAATCTGCGGCAGGCCGATGTCCCGATCGGCGCCCGGCCAATCGCACAAATGCCCGGCACCGCCCCCGGCCTCGTCTGCCCGGTGGGAACCAAGGTCATCTACGCCGTGCCCGGCGTGCCGAGCGAAATGCGCGAAATGATGCTGGGCACCATCCTTCCCGACCTCAGGCAACGCGCGGGGCAATCGGCGGTGATCCGCAGCCGGGTGCTGCGCACCTGGGGCATGAGCGAATCGGGGCTGGCGGAGGTGCTGGCCGAGCGCATGGCGGAGCTCGACCAGCTTGGCAATCCGACGATCGCCTACCAGGCCAGCGGCATCGACGGCATCAAGGTGCGCCTGGTCGCCAAATGCAAGGATGAGGCAACCGCGGCACAAGTCTTAAGCGCCGAAGAAGCCTTGATCCGCCGGCTGCTCGGCGACGTGATCTTCGGCATCGACGAGGAGTCGATGGAGGTGGCCGTGCTGACGGCGCTCAAGGCCAAGGGCCTGACGCTTGCCGTCGCCGAAGAGGTCACGGGCGGACTGTTGGCGGCGCGCATGACGACGGTCGATCCGGCCATGGCGACCTTTCGGGGGGCACGCATCGCGTCTGCGCCCAGCGAAGAGGGAACGGCCGGGCTCGAAGCTCGCGCCGCCGCGGCGGCGGACGCGGCGCGGCGCGCGTTCAACAGCACGGTGGGTGCCGCCGCCATTGCCGGCCCGGCGCGCCAGGCCGGTGGCCCGGTCACGGCGCCCGTCGTGCTGGCCGCGCGCATCGGCGATCGCCGGCAGCACGAAGAGATCATTCTGCCCGCCGATCGCGGCCGGCTGCGCGATTTCGCCGTCATCAGCCTGCTCAACATGCTGAGAAAGGCGTTGACGGCCTAAACGGAGACGCGGCGGCCGCAGGCCTTGATTTGCCTGCCCCTCAGCAGAAAAATCAGCTGGCATGAACGACAGCACGATCGGGAAGGCGATGGCCTTGGAGTCCTACGACTACGTGATCATCGGCGCGGGTTCGGCGGGCAGCGTGCTCGCTAGTCGGCTGAGCGAGGACGGCACCACCTCGGTGCTGGTGCTCGAGGCCGGGCCCAGCGATTGGCATCCCTACATTCATGTGCCCGCCGGCTTCATCAAGACCTTTCACGATGCGCGCGTGAACTGGCTCTACAGCATGGAGCCGAGCCAGTGGACCGGCGGCCGGCGCATCCTCGCGCCGCGCGGCAAAACGCTGGGTGGTTCCAGCTCCATCAACGGCAACGTCTTCAATCGCGGCCAGCCCATGGACTTCGACACCTGGGCCCAACTCGGCAACCGCGGTTGGGGTTATGCCGACGTGCTACCCTACTTCAAGCGGCTCGAGCGTCGGCTTGGCGGCGGCGACGACCGCCTCCGGGGACGGACCGGCAATCTCACCATCACCGACATGGATTGGCACCACCCCCTGTGCGAGGCCTTCATCGAGGGTGCCGTCACGCTCGGTATTCCGCGCAATGCGGACTACAACGGCGCGATCCAGGAAGGCGTGTCCTACGTCCAGCGCACGATTCACCGCGGCCGGCGGGTCAGCGCCGCGACCGCCTTCCTGCATCCCGCCCGCAAGCGTGCCAACCTGAGGGTGCTGACGCACGCGCACGTCACCGAGATCGTGCTCGAGGGCAAGCGCGCGACCGGCGTGCGCTTCAGTCGCGGCGGGCGCGGCGGTGTCGAACGCACGGTGGCGGCGCGTCGCGAGGTGATCTTGTCGGGCGGCTCCTACAATTCGCCGATGCTGCTGCAGCTATCCGGCATCGGTCCGCCGGGGCTGCTGCAGTCGTTGGGCATTCCCGTCAAGCATGCGCTCGCCGGCGTCGGTGAGAACCTCAAGGACCACTACGCACCCCGCTTCGTGGCACGGGTGAAGAACTGCGACACTATCAACGAACGCTCGCGGGGCTTGAAGCTGGCGCGCGAGGTGTTGCGTTGGGCCACCCGCGGCGAGGGCATCCTCGCCCTCAACCCGACGCTGGTCTATTGCTTCTGGCGCTCCGAGCCCGACGTCGCCAACTCCGACCTGCAGCTGACCTTCACGCCGGCCAGCTATCGGGAGGGCGTACAGGGTCAGCTCGAAACCGAGCCCGGCATGACGGTCGCCTCTTGGCAGCAGCGGCCCGACAGCAAGGGCTACGTGCGCATCCGTTCGGCCGATCCCTTCGATCCGCCTTTAATTCAGCCCAACTATCTGGCCGAGCCCAGTGACCGACGCGTGCTGCTCGCCGGCATGAAGTTGGCGCGACGCCTGTTGGCGTCCAAACCGCTCGAGCCCTACTACGAGCGGGAGGATTTTCCGGGTCCCGACGTCAAGACCGACGAGGAGCTGTTGGCGGCGGCCAAGCAGCGCGGCACCACCACCTTCCACCCTGCGGGCACCTGCCGCATGGCACCCGTAAGCGACCCCGGGGCGGTGGTCGACGACGTGCTGCGCCTCCACGGCCTTGGCGGCCTGCGCGTGGTCGATGCCTCGATCATGCCGACCATGCTGTCGGCCAACCTCAACGCCGCCACCTTGATGCTGGCCGAGAAGGCCTCCGACCTGATCCGCGGCCACGCCGCGCTCGAGCCGATCGTGATCGCGCCCTGACCCTTGCGGCTCGCAATCGGCCCGGCGCGATCGCCTCTGCGTACCGGCGAGGCGGCGCGCTACTTCGCCAAACCCTTCATGATCTCCGCGCCCGGGGCCGCATCGGCAAAACCCTTGAAGCTGCCCTGCTCGGTGATCAGCTTGATTGTGCGCATGATCCCGCCCCAGGCGGCGCGCGCCAGCGCCCCGCCGACGCTGATGCGGCGCACGCCGAGGTTGGTGAAATCGGCCACCGTCAGCTCGCCCGGCCCACCCATCAGAAAATTGACGGGTTTGGGCGCTACGGCCTGCACCACGGCCGCAATCTGCTCGCGCGTGCTGATGCCGGGTGCATAAAGGCAATCGGCACCCGCTTGCGCATAGGCCTTGAGCCGTCGGATGGTCTCCTCAAGATCCGGCAGGCCGCGGATGAAGCCTTCGCTGCGCCCGGTGAGCAGCACGTCGCCGCCCGCCTCGTCGATCGCTTGGCGCGCCGCGCGCACGCGCGCAACCGCCAGCTCGAAATCATAAAGCGCCTTGGCCTTGTCGCCGGTGTAGTCCTCGATGGAGAGGCCAGATACACCGGTCTCACAGCACAACCGCACGCTCTCGGCCACGCCGGCCGGCTCGTGCGCATAGCCGCCCTCGAAGTCGGCGTTTACGGGCACCTTGGCAGCGGCCGAGATCTCGGCGATGTGCGCCAACATCAGATCGCGGGGCACCGCCCCGTCGCCGAAGCCGTGCGACCAGGCGAAGCCGGCGCTGGTCGTCGCCAGCGCCTTGAAGCCGGCGTTCTCAAGGTAGCGCGTGGTGCCGACATCCCAGGGATTGGGGATGACGAAGCAGCCGCTCTGGTGCAAGCGGCGAAACTCCTTGCGCTTCTCCGATACGGTCGGCATGGGGTGCTCCATTCCTGCAGGTGACGACCGACGACTATAAACGCCCACGCCGCGCCTGCCATCACTTCAACGCTCATCCTGCCGCGATAGCTGACACGATTTGACAGTCGATCTGGGGCCGCGGCCGCGCCACCCACCGCAGAGCACAGCCGCAGGTGTTGGTACGGTGACCGCCGCCCGCGTCCCTGGCGCCATCGGTCGCCCGCTTGGAAAGCTTTATGCTGGCGCTTTGCCATGGCGGCGGCGCCGGCTTTGCGGTCCGGCCCGCATCCGCTATAAGCCGCCGCAGCCGCCCACTCTCCCCGCAACTGTTGCGAAACTTGCATGGCCAAATCGAACAAGACTGCTGGCCCGCAGGCCCGTTTGCCGAAGGGCTTTCAGGATACGCCCGCCGAGGACATCCGGGCCACCGCCCGCATGCTGGCAACCATTCGGGACACCTACGAACGCTACGGCTTTGAGCCCCTGGAAACGCCGGCCATCGAATACACCGACGCCCTCGGTAAGTTTCTGCCGGATCAAGAGCGACCCAATGCCGGCGTCTTTTCCTTTCAAGACGAGGACGAGCAGTGGCTGAGCCTGCGCTATGATCTAACCGCGCCGCTCGCCCGCTTTGTGGCCGAGAACTTCGACCGCCTCCCGAAACCCTTCCGGCGCTATGCCGTCGGTCCCGTGTGGCGCAACGAAAAGCCGGGACCAGGACGATTTCGCCAGTTCATGCAGTTCGATGCCGATACGGTGGGGACCGACAATATCGCCGCCGATGCGGAAATCTGCATGCTGGCGGCCGACACGATGGAGGCGTTGGGCATCAAGCGCGGCGACTACCTGATCAAGGTCAATAACCGCAAGGTCTTGGACGGGGTGCTGGAGTCCATCGACCTTGGCGGCGAGGACAATGCCAAACGTCGCCTGACCGTGTTGCGTGCCATCGACAAGCTGGACCGCCTGGGGGACGGGGCCGTGCGTGACCTGCTCGGCCGGGGCCGAACCGATGACAGCGGCGACTTCACCCAAGGCGCCGGTCTTACTGGCGAGCAGAGCGACTACGTCTTGGGAGTGGTGACGGGCGCCCTGCGCCGCCTCGAGGGGCGCGACGCGGGTCTCACGCTCAAGCCCAATGCGATGCTCACCGCGGGGTTTCAAGAACTCGATGCGATCGCTGAGCTCGTGCGCGCCAGCGGCTTTGGCGAAGAACGCATCCGCATCGACCCCTCGGTGGTGCGGGGCCTCGAATACTACACCGGCCCCGTGTTCGAGGCCGAACTGAGCTTCCCGGTCAAAAACGAGGACGGCCAGACCGTCCGCTTCGGCTCGGTCGGTGGCGGCGGGCGTTACGACGGTCTGGTCGAGCGCTTCTTGGGGAGCAAGGTGCCGGCAACGGGCTTTTCCATCGGCGTTTCGCGCCTGCAGGCGGCGCTCGCCGCCCTCAACCAGGACAGGCGCGCCCCCGCTAATGGCCCCGTCGTCGTGCTCGTCATGGATAAGGCCGAGCTGCCGCGCTACCAGAGGATGGCGCAGTCGCTGCGCCAGGCCGGCATTCGCACCGAGATGTATCTCGGCAGCGCTGGCATGAAGGCGCAGATGAAATACGCCGATAAGCGCGGGGCCCCATGCGTCGTGATCCAGGGCAGCAACGAGCGCGCCAAGGGCGAGGTCGAGATCAAGGACCTGGTGGCGGGCGCGAAGGCGGCCGCCGGCATCAAGGATGCCAAGGAGTGGCGCTCCAGCCGTCCGGCACAATTCTCCATCCCCGAGGACAACCTGATTGCAGCCGTGCGCGATCTGCTCGCCCGCCAAGAGGACTGAACCATGGCTAACGCCGCCGCCGGCGCTCGCATGCCACCGCCCCGCGCACGCCGCCGCCGGCAGCCATGATCGCGGAAAGCGCACAACGGTTCGAAGCCCTCGAAGCCCAGGCGCAGCGCCTGCTGGCGAGCTTCACGCGCGCCGGCTACGAGCACGTTGCCCCGTCGATCATTCAGCCCGCCAACATGTTCCTCGACGTCGTCGGCGAATCGCTGCGCGCGCGCACCTACGTCTTCACCGACCCCGGCGGCGACGAGCTGTGTTTGCGTCCCGACCTGACCGTGCCGACCTGCCGCCTGCACCTGGCGCGCCATCCCCAGGGCGCGGTGCCGGCACGCTACTGCTACAACGGCTCCGCCTTCCGCTACCAGCAAGGCGGGGATACCAGTGCGCACCCGCGCGAGTTCCGGCAGGCCGGCGTTGAATCCTTCGCGGCCGCCGACCGCGAGCAGGCCGACGCCGAGGTTCTGGCCATAATCGTCGAGGCCGTGCGCGACGCCGGCATTGCCAGCTTCCAGCTCCGCTTCGGCGATCTTGGGCTGTTTCGCGCGCTGCTCGGCGCCCTGTCGTTGCCGGAGCGCTGGCGTCGACGGCTGCAGCATCAGTTCTGGCGACCTGACGCCTTTCGCGCCGAGCTCAATCGCTTGACCTCGGCGGCAGCCTTGCGGGCGCCGGCGCTCAAGGCCGAGGTGATCGATCGCCTCGATCCCGACCAGCCGGCCGGGGCGCAGAGCGAGGTCGAGGCCTATCTGGAGCGGGCCGGCCTGACGCTCTTGGGCACGCGCACCCTGCCTGAGATCACCGAGCGCCTGCTCGCGGCGGCGGCCGACGCGCGCGAAAGCCCGCTGCCCGCGGCTACCGCCAATGCCATCGAGAGCTATGTGGCGGTGAAGGCCCCCGCACGCGCGGCCGTGCGCGAGCTCAATCGGTTGCTGCGCGGCCATCGCATCGATCTCAGCGAGCCGCTGCAGGCCTTCCAGCGGCGGCTTGATGATCTCGACACCGCCGGCGTCATCACCGATGAGGCGGAATTTTCCGCCGAGTTCGGGCGCAACCTCGAATACTATACCGGCTTCGTATTCGAGATCGTGGTGCCGGAACTGGGGCCCAAGAGCCCGCTCGCCGGCGGCGGACGCTACGACAGCCTGCTGGCGGAGGTCGGCGCCCCCGTGGCGGTAGCCGCCGTCGGGTCCTGCATTCACACCGAGCGCCTGCTGGCGGCGCTGCAAGGAACGGCGGCATGAGCGAGAAGCTCATTCTTGCGTTGCCCTCGAAGGGGCGGCTGATGGAGCAGTGCGCGACAGCCCTGGCGCGTGCCGGCCTCTCGGTTGCCAAATCGGGCTCGGTGCGCGGCTACAGGGGCGAAATCGCCGAGCTACCGGACGTGGAGGTCAATTTCGTCTCCTCCTCGGAAATCGCCCACTTTCTGCAGCAGGGCACGGTACACCTCGGTATCACGGGGGAGGACCTCGTGCGCGAGACGATCCCCGATTGCGAGGCACGCGTCAGCTTTCTCAAGCGCTGCGGCTTCGGTCACGCCGACGTCGTCGTCGCCGTTCCCATTTGCTGGATCGATGTCGGCAGCATGGCCGACCTCGAAGAGACGTCGCTGATCTACCGGCGCGTGCACGGCCGCCCCATTCGCGTCGCCACCAAGTACATGAACCTGACGCGCCGCTTTTTCGCGCAGCGCGGCGTCGCCGGCTACCGCATTGTGCCCAGCCTGGGCGCAACCGAAGGCGCCCCGGCGGCCGACCTGGCCGAAGTTATCGTCGATATCACCACCACCGGCGCCACTTTGCGCGCCAACGGGCTCAAGGTGCTGAGCGACGGCGTGATCCTCAAGTCGCAAGCCAACCTGATCGCATCGAAGCTTGCGTCCTGGTCCGACGGCGCGCGCCAAGTCAAAGCGGCGATGCTGGCGCGCCTGTCGTGCTGGGATTGGGAGCCGAGCGCGCCGCCTCAATCCAAGCGGTAGAAGCGCTTTGCCGTATCGCGGAAGAGGGCGGCCTTCTCCTGGGCTGATGCACCCGCCGCCAGCCGTTTGAAGGCATTCCAGTAGATGGCGTAGGCGCCCGAGATCTTGTCGACCGGAAAGTTGCTCTCGAACATGCAGCGCGACACGCCGAAGGCCTCGATGCAGGTCTCCACGTAGGGCCGCCAGACGTCGGCCAGATCCTGCGAGGAGGGCGCCCGGTCGCGATGGTGGAAGCGGAAGCCGTTGATGCGCATGCCAAGGCCACCGAGTTTGACGCTGACATTGGCGCACTCCGCCAGCTCGCGGATATCGCGCCGCCAGGTGCTTAGGATCTCTTGTCGCTTGTCGGCATACCAGCCAAGACCCAGCGGCCCGCCGACATGGTCGAGCACAATTGGTTGCGAGGGAAAGGCGCGCGCCAAATGCGTGAGGTCGGAAATCTGCGGATGGTAGAGCCAGGCGTCAAAGCTCAGTCCCAGCCGGCCCAGCGCGGCGAAGCCTTCGCGGAACTCGGCGTGATCGCGATACAGGTGCGGCGGCGGATTGGTGTGGGAATTGTGAATCTCGGACGCCTTGTCCTCCCACGCCGCCGCGTGCCGGATGCCCTTGAAGCGCGGCCCGGCCGCGGCCATGTGCCGGGCCAACACCTCCTCGGCGCGCCCGCCGATCGTCAGGTCGACCAGCCCAACGATGCCGGCTGCCACGCGCGTTGGCCCATAGGTGCCGCTCGCCGCCATGGCGGCAATGCCGTTGGCGAACTCGGTCTCACCCAGCGGGCGCAGCTCGCTTGCGCCATCGGCTCGGTAGCAGGCCGTGCACTCGATGAAGACCGTGCTTTCGATGGTGTGGCCGCTGCCCGTGTCGGCCAAAAGGTCCGGCAGCAAATAGCGGTGCGCGGGAAAATCCCAAAGATGATGGTGCGGATCGACGATCGGCAGATCGGGTTCGAGGATCTCCTCGCGCATTTGTGCCAACCAGTCTTCACGAATACCGGACATGCGCGTGGCAACGGTGCTCTGCGGCTTGTTGCTAGACATGCTTCCTCCTGCGCTGGGCGACGGCGCGGGCCCGTGCCCACTCTTTACGCACTATCGTGTGAGGTGATGGTGCCAGGACCGCGGGCGTCCGCCTAGTCCTCGCTCGCCGATGGCCGCTGCCAACGGCCGGCGGCCGCATCGTCACTCGCGCGCGCATCGACCCATGCGGCGCGGCCGTCGGCGGCGATCTCCTTCTTCCAGAAGGGCGCCTTGGTCTTGAGATAGTCCATCAGGAACTCGGCGGCACTGAACGCCGCCTGGCGATGCCTCGCCGCGGTGATGACCAGCACGATGTTGTCGCCCGGCTTGAGGGCCCCGACCCGATGCACGATCAAGCTTGCCTGCAGCGGCCAGCGCGCCTGCGCCTCCGCCTCGACGCGCTCAAGCTCGCTCTCGGTCATGCCCGGATAGTGCTCGAGCGTCATGCCGGCAACCGCCTTGCCCGCATTGTCGGCGCGCATGAGCCCCGTGAAGGTGACGACGGCGCCAATATCGCTGCGGCCGGCCGTCAGCCCGGCGATCTCCGCGCCAACCTCGAAGTCGGCGGCCTGCACGCGCACGCTCAGGGTCAGCCTCCCGTCACCGGTGGAAAGAAGGCGATCTCCGAGGCCCCAGCGATGCTCGTCCCTGGCGGCGCATGCGTCCGATCGACGGCGGCGCGGATCACCTCGGAGCGCCGAAACGCCTCGGCGTACTCGGGCCCCTGCTGCTTCAGCCAGGCGATCAGCTCGGCAACGGTCTCGATGCCCGCCGGTAGGTCGACGTGCTCCTCGGCCTTGCCGGTCTTCTCGCGCACCCAGGCGAAATACAAAAGCTTTACCCGCATCGGCGTGCCCGGCGGCCCATCTAATTGTCGATCGCGGTGCGCACCGCGGCCTTCAGGTAGTCGAAGCCCGTCCACAAGGTCAGCAGCGCAGCCACCCACAGCATCGCCAGCCCCGCCGAGGTAATGCCCTGGAGGATCTTGTCGCCGGCCGGACCGGCGAGCAGCACGCCCAGCGCTATCATCTGCACGGTCGTCTTCCACTTGGCGAGCTGCGTCACGTGCACGCGCATATTGAGCTCGGCCAGAAACTCGCGCAGTCCCGACACCAGGATCTCGCGACAGAGAATGATGACCGCCGCCACCATGTGCACACCGTTAATGGTATTGTCGGACGTCAACATCAACAGCGTGGTGCCGACCAGCAGCTTGTCGGCGATCGGATCGAGCATGCGACCCAGCGCCGACTGCTGGTGCCAGACCCGGGCCAAAAAGCCGTCGAGCCAGTCCGTGAGGCAGGCCACCACGTAAACGGTCAATGCCCACCAGCGGGCGCCGCTGCCCTCCATTGCCATCAGGCAAAGCGCGACCGCCGGCACCGCCAAAATGCGCAAATACGTCAATACGTTGGGCAGGCTGGCAAGCCCTGGCGTAGTCACCGCGCGTTCCATTCCGCAGACAAGAGCACTTGGGTCTCAGAGCGTCAATGGGGCCTGACCGCCATGCGCGCGGCCCAACCTGCGATGAAGGTATTGGCTGCGTCAGTCACGGCGTTCGTGAAAAAAATCATAGATGGTTTGCGCCATCTGGGCGCTAATGCCGGCCACGCCCTCGAGATCCTCGCGGCTGGCGCGCGCCACAGCCTTGGCCGAACCGAAGTGCTTGAGCAACGCACGTTTGCGTGTTGGGCCGATACCGGCAATTTCGTCGAGCGGGTTGACGCCCAGCGCCTTGCTGCGCTTGGCGCGATGCGCGCCGATGGCAAAGCGGTGGGCCTCGTCGCGCAATCGCTGCACGAAGTAAAGTACCGGATCGCGCGTCTCGAGCAACAGGGGCTTGTCGCGGCCGGGAATGTGGAAGTGTTCGCGCCCGGCATCGCGATCTGGACCTTTGGCGATGCCAACGACGGGGATATCGAGGCCGAAGGAGGCGAGGACCTCGCGCGCGACGCCGAGCTGGCCCAAGCCGCCATCGATCAACATCAGGTCGGGCCGGGCGGGGAATTCCGCAAGCTGGGCGTCCTCGCCCTCCGCCTCATCGGCGGGAGTGGGTGGACCGCCCGTTTGCGGGTCGACGCGCAACACCCCAAAGGCCAGCGCACTGCCGCCGCGCCGATCGATCGGCGGCGGTTCCGGTGGCGCCAGCCGCGAGACGGTGCCGGCGGGCTCCGCTACCGCCGCGGGCGCTGCCGACGGGGCCGGGGCTTCGCCGCCCACCCCATCGAGCACGAGCCGCTTCAAGCGGCGGCTCAGAACTTCGCGCATCATGGCGTAGTCGTCACCGGGCACGAGGTCGGCGGACTTAATGTTGAAGCGCCGATACTGCGGCTTCACGAAGCCCTCCGGGCCAGCAACAATCATCGCCCCGACCGGGTTGGTCCCCATGATATGGCTATTGTCGAAGACCTCGATCCGGCGCGGGGAATGCGCGAGGCCGAGACGCTGGCCAAGCCCCCCGAGCAGCTGGCGCTGCGAGGAACTCTCGGCCAGCCGGCGGGCCAAGGCCTCCCGGGCGTTTTGGGCGGCATGGGCGACGATGCCGACCTTGGCGCCGCGTTGCGGCGTGTTGACCTCCACCTTGCGCTCGGCCTTGGTTGATAGGGCTTCGGCCAGCAGCGCCTCGTTGGGTAGCTTGTGGGAGACGAAGATGCGCGAGGGCACCGGCTTGTCATCGTAAAACTGGGCAATAAAGCTCTCCAGCACCTCCTCGAGGCCAAGCGTGCGATCGGCGCGCGGGAAATAGGCCCGGTTGCCCCAGTTCTGCCCTGAGCGGAAAAAGAACACTTGGATACAGGTCTGCCCCGCCTCCTGATGCGCCCCGAAGACGTCGGCCTCCTCGATGCCGTCCAGGTTGATGGTCTGGTCGGAAGTAACGTGCGCCAGCGCCCACAGACGATTGCGGTAGGCCGCGGCCCGCTCGAAATCGAGATTGGCCGAGGCCTCCTCCATCAGGCGCTGGTACATCTGGCGCGCGTTCTCGCTTTCGCCGCGCAGAAAGCGGCGCGCTTCTTCGACCAGCCCGTTGTAGTCCTCAAGACCGATCAGGCCCGTGCAGGGCGCCGAGCAGCGCTTGATCTGGTAAAGCAGGCACGGGCGGGTCCGGCTCTCGAACACAGCGTCCGAGCAGGAGCGCAAAAGAAACGCCCGCTCCAGCATGTTGATGGTGCGGTTGACGGCACCGGCGGAGGCGAAGGGGCCGAAGTACTCGCCCTTGCGATTACGGGCGCCGCGATGTTTGAGGATTTGCGGCGCCCGGTGATCGGTGGCGATCAGGATATAGGGAAACGACTTGTCGTCGCGCAGCAGCACGTTATAGCGCGGCCGAAAGCGCTTGATCAGGTTTGCCTCGAGCAGCAGGGCCTCGGCTTCTGTGCGCACGGTCACGAATTCCATGGCCGCGGTCGCCGCGATCATGCGCATGGTGCGGGCGGGGTGATTGCCGGCGCGGGCGTAGTTCGTCACCCGCGCCTTCAGATTGCGCGCCTTGCCCACATAGATGACGGTGCCCGCGGCATCGATCATTCGGTAGACGCCGGGACCGCTGGGCAAAGCCTTGAGGTAGCCGGCGATGCGGAGGGCCCCGGTCACTGTCCTTTCCGGCACCGGCGCCGGGGGCGCAGCGGTCGCACCGTCAGGTCGTTCGGGGGCCGTCTCATCGGACATAGGCAGTGACTTAAGGGGGCTATCGTCCGAGGTCCAGTGCTCCCCGGCCCCGCCAGCAAACAAGGTGGAAACAAGGTGGAAACAAGGAGGAAGGAAGCATTAGGCGGCCCACGGCCGGGGCTTATTGCCCCAAGCGCCGCGCCACCGCACCGTTCTTGCTGGCCCTGGCCGCCCCGGGGTCAAACCTGAGGCGCTGCCACACCCACCCGCGCGCGGCCACGATTGTGGGCCCCACGGCGCTTGACCGCATTTGGCGGCCCTTGCCGGTGGGGGGAGTGACCCCTTGACCGCCGAGCCCGGACGCCAGCCGCCGAGGCGCTTTAACCTATCACCGCCAGCATCAACACCAGGCTTGGCACACAAAGCAATCGGGCCCCGTTCGGGGCCCGCTGCCGTCAGGAAAGCCGCAAGCCTCAGAAGGTGAACTTGAGGGTGCCCACGATCCGTTCATCACAGGCGAACAGGGGACCTTTGCAGTTGTCCGCCCGGTCGATGTTGGTATCCCAGTAGCGCACATCGATCGACCATTTGTCGAGGAAGCCGAGGGTCAAGCCGGCGTTCCAATAAAGGTAGTGGTCGGCGTCGCCGGTAACGTTGTTGACGTAACGCGCTTTGTCCCCGTCGCTGCCGGTGGCGCCCTGATAGCCGAGGAGCGCGCTCACGCTTGGCGACCACTCGCGGCCGAAGAGCATGAACTTCGGCAGGTTCTGGGTGAAGGAGCCCTCCACGGTCCAAACGTTGCCCGTTTCATACTGGTAGTCGGGCGAGAAGAAGCCCGTGACCCCCAGCGTCCCATCCTTCCAGAGTTCGGCGCTGGCACCGACTTTCAGTTCGACGTAGTTGAATTCCGCGTTCACCGGGAAGACGCCGGTGGACGAGGTGCCAATGTCCGCCCCTCTGGGGTAGGTGTAGTAGATGACCCCTAGGTCCCAGGCGATACGGCCGGTGTTGAATTTGACGCCGGCGTACCAGTCCATCTCGATGTTGGCGATATTGCTGCCGCTCCCGCCGTCGTTGGCACCCCAGTCGAGATTGGAGGCCCACACGCCGGCATAAAACATGCCGCACGTCGCGTCGAAGCCACCTTGCACAGCCGCCCCTTCGGAGGTTTGCGAAATGCCGCGGAACACGTATTCCGTTGCGAGCCCGATGTTGGCCGAGAGCTTGCAGCGCTCCTGTGGGGGCGGCGGCGGCGCATCCTTGACGCTGCCGCGGCGCATACCATCGGCGTGGGCCGGTCCGGCCATGAGTGCCAGCGCAAGCGCTGCCGCGGTTGGGGCCGCAAGGGCCGGAATTCTGACGTTCATGATTGCTTCCCTAGCGATTCGTTGTCTCGCCAATCTGGCGAATTTGACCGCGGATGCAACGAAAAAGGGGGCGCGCGGCCACGGTCAAAGACCCTACGTGCCACGCGCGCAACAGGCGGCCGGCAATGGGATTTTTTAGCGCGCCTTTGCCTATTAATCGGGCGGTTGCGCGCGCCAATTTTGCTGTTCCCGTGGGCAGGCCAGCACCTCACGCCCGCGCCCTGCCGCCGGGAGGACCGAGCGCGCTTTTGCCGATAGGCGGCCAATGCGCTAAGAACCCCCGGCCGGCCCCGCGCCGATCGGACGAGCCTGGGGTGCATCGGGAGGATCTAGGTGTCAGGCGACGCCGTCCCGACCGTTCTCATCACGGGCGCGGCCCAGCGCATCGGCCGCGTGCTCGCCTCTGAATTTGCGCAACGGGGCTGGCGGGTGGCGATCCACTGCCACTCGTCGCGCCAACAGGCCCAGCAATTAGCCCAGCAGCTAGGCCGCAGCGGCACCCCGTCCGCCGTTTTGACGGCCGATCTGGCGGTCCCAGGCGACGTCGAGCGCTTGCTGCCCGAGTGCGCCCGCCTGCTGGGGCCGCCGACCTGCCTCATCAACAACGCCGCCATGTTTGCCCCCGACGCGGTCGGGGGGCTCCAGTCGGGCCTCTGGGACGCCCAGCTCGCCGTCAACCTCAAGGCCCCCGTGTTCCTGGCGCAGGCCTTTGCCAAGCACCTGCCGCCCGGCGCCGCCGGCAACATCATCAACATCATCGACCAGGGCGTGTTGAAGCCCACGCCACAATTCTTTTCCTACACGGTGTCCAAGGCGGCACTGTGGGCGGTAACGCGCACCCTGGCGCAGGCCCTTGCCCCGAGCATCCGGGTCAATGCCATCGGCCCGGGCCCGGTGCTGCAAAGCACCTATCAGACCGAGGCGGAGTTCCGCGCCGAATACCAGGCCACGCTGCTCGGCCGCAGCACCGCGCCCGAGGAAATTGCCGCCGCCATCCGCTTTATTCTGGAAGCGCCGGCGCTCACCGGGCAGATGCTCGCCCTCGATGGCGGCCAGCACTTGGCCTGGCAGACCCCCGAAGCCACCTCGAGCGGCCCTTGAACGCCATGTCGATGCCCCCACCTCCCGCCGGCGGCAAGCCGCCGCGCCAATCTGGGCTCCGCCGCGTGTTCGTGCGCGATTTCGAGATCGTCGCCAGCGTCGGCGTTTTCGAACATGAAAAGCGTTACGAGCAGCGCATCTTATTATCGGCGGATTTGGCGGTGCGCGACGACTATGACGGGGTCTCCGACCGGCTGGAGGACGTCCTGGATTACAGCACCCTGGTTGAGGGCATTGCCCTTTTGGTGCAACAGGAGCACGTCAATCTGCTCGAGACCTTGGCGGAGCGCATCGCCTGGCACTGCCTGGCCGATCGGCGCGTGGAGAGCGTCAGGGTACGGATTGAGAAACCCGACGCGCTGCCGATGTGTCGCTCCGTAGGCGTCGAGATCGAGCGGTCGCGGGCTTAAGGACCGGGCCCCCTGCGCGCCCGTGCCGGCGGCGGCCCACCGCCAAATTTGCGCCCAAAAGTGTAGTGCACATTGAAGCTTACGGTTCGCCGCGATTCGTAGCCGAAGGCGAAACCGCACGGGGGATCTGGGGGAAAATGGGACATCGCGGAATGGGCATCAGGGCCAAGTCGGAGGGTCGAGCGACCGCAACAGCGCATCGCCTGCGGGGACGCTAACCGGCCCTTAACGTTAAGGGCCTATCAACAGATCGAAAATCCGCGTGCGCCTTCAAGCCGGGGGCACAAGGGTGAGCTTAGGGTGGGTGTTCCATGCAACGCCGCGTCGGAGCGTTTTTCCTTTTTGCCTTCTTTGCTGCCCCAATTCCGCTGGCCGCCGCCGACCTGCCGGCGATTAAAACCACCCGCAACAACACCGTGCCCGCCTGTGTCACGCCCGGCCGTTTGCTCGCTTACCTCGAAAGCCGCAACCCCCGTCTCGACCCGCGCTTTCAGGCCATCGCGAGCGAATACATGCGGCTCGGGGAAACGCTGGGTGTGCGCTGGGACTATGCCTTTTATCAGATGTTGCTCGAGACCGGATCGCTCAGCTTTCGCGACGGCAACCGCTCCGGTGATGTGAAGCCGGCGCAAAACAATTTTGCCGGTCTCGGCGCCACCGGTCGCGGCGCGCACGGCGAGAGTTTCAAGGACATCGCCAGCGGCGTGCGCGCGCATTTAGAGCACCTGTTGCTCTACGCCGGCGAACGGGTCGACAATCCGGTGGCCGAGCGCACGCGCAACGTCCAGGAGTGGGGCGTGCTGACGGATTGGCATAAGGGCTTCGCGCGACCCGTGACCTTCGGCGACCTCGCCGCCAAGTGGGCACCCGGCACGCGCTCCTATCGTCGGATGATCGAGGGCATCGCCGAGCGGTTCGAGGAGTTTTGCGCCAAGCCCGATCCCAGACCGGAGCTGGTCCAGGAAGCTCGCAAAGACAAGCGCACCACGGAGGCCAAGGCCACGGAGGCAAAGCCCGAGCGTTCGGCCGGCGCCGAATTGGCGCAGCGAGCGATCGATACCGGCAAGACAGAAAGCGACCAGAAGCGCTCGGCGCTGGGTCTGCAGCCAGCTCCGAGCCAAGCGGCGGCGTCGGCCTCCCTGCCGTTGCGGCTGCTCAATCAGCCGGCGGCGGAGGCGAAAGGGGAGGTCGCACCGGGATCCGGGACCGCCGCGGACGACGGTGGCGGTGGCAAGCTCGATCGCGGCGAAAAGCCCGCCGGCGCGGCCGGCATGGCAAAGCTTCCCGGCCAGAGCGGCAAAGCCGACAAAAGCACCGGCGCCGACAAGCCGCTGCAGACGGCCTCGATGGCCGCTGCCGCCAAGTCGCTCGCGGCCCCGCCCACCACCGCCGCCCAGAAGTGTCGGGTCTGGACGGCCAGTTACGGTGGGCAAAAGGCGATGCTCATCAAGTCCCAGATCGACAAGGTGGTGAACTACACCGTGCTCGACGTCAACGAAGGTTCCGAAGCGCGCGAGGCCGAGGCGTTCATCTCCGCCTACGCCAAAAACGGTGCCATCGCCGGCCAGTTCGGCAGTCAAGCGCAGGCGCTCGAAAAGGCCTTCGAGCTCTGCCCGGAAGGCTAGGCGCGGGCGCGGGAGAGCGCGCTCCGGCGGGCGCGCCCAGACCCCCGGACCGCGACCCCTTCAGCGCCCCGCGGCAAGCCTCGGCGTGCGCCCCCGGCGCGACGCCGGCGGCGTTCTGCGAGCCAACGCCATGGTGGCGCCGCAATTGCCGCATGAGAGCTGGGCGACGCCAGCGGTGCCGCGTGCCGGCGCGCGGATGCCGGCGGCGCCGAAAGCGGCTAAAAGCTCCGGGGCGCGCCTCAGGTTGCCCCGGCGCCCGACAAACGAAGCTAACGGACGGCAGCGCGCGATGTGGAAAACCTTCGGTCGGCTTTTACTGGCGGGCCTGGTGTGGGTCGGGGCTGAGGCGCGACCGGCAGCCGGCGAGCAAGCCAAGACGGCAGCACCCAGCGATCCCAACTGCCGCAACAGCGGCAGCTTCGCAGGCTGGCTCGATCAATTCCGTCAGGAGGCACGCGGCAACGGCATTTCCAATACCACCATTGCCACCGCGCTTGGCGGCATGACGCTCGATCCCGGCATCATCCAGCGCGACCGCCGGCAGGGCTTCTTCGCCCAGACGTTCACGGCGTTTTCCGGCAAGCTCATCACGCCGAACCGCATCCAGAACGGCCTCTCCAGGCTGCGGCAGCACCGTGATCTGCTCGCCAGGATCGAGCAGCAGTGGGGCGTGCCGGGACCGGTGATCGTCGCCTTCTGGGGACTGGAAAGCGATTTCGGCTCGATGATGGGCAATTTACCGGTGTTGCGCTCGCTGGCGACGCTGGCCTACGACTGCCGCCGCCCCGAGCTGTTTCGCGGCGAGCTGATGGAAGCCTTGCGCATTATCGATCGCGGTGATTTGCGGCCCGAGGAAATGATCGGGTCCTGGGCTGGCGAGCTCGGCCAAACGCAGTTTTTACCGGCCCACTACATGCAGCACGCGGTCGACTATGACGGGGATGGCCGCCGTGATCTCTTACAGAGCGTACCGGATGTGCTGGCCTCGACGGCCAACTTTCTCGCTTTTCTTGGCTGGCAGCGCGGCCAGCCGTGGCTGGAGGAGGTGCGTCTGACCCGGGAGCTGCCGTGGCAAGAGGCCGACCTCGCCATCCAGCACGAAATCGAGAAATGGGCGGCCTGGGGCGTGAAACGGGTGGGCGGCCAGCCGCTTCCCGCCGGCGCGCCCGCCGCCTCGCTGCTGCTGCCAATGGGGCGACACGGGCCCGCTTTCCTCGCCTATTCCAATTTCCAGGTCTACCTGAAGTGGAACCAGTCCCTCAACTATTCGATCACGGCCGCGCACCTGGCCGATCGGCTCGACGGCGCGCCGGCAATGGACAAAGGCAATGGCACGGTGGCCGAAATGAGCCAGCAGCAGGTCAAGGAGCTGCAGATGCTGTTGGCCAAGCGCGGCTATTTTAGCGGCGAGGTCGACGGCAAGATCGGCGCGGCCACGCGCGCGGGCGTCAAGGCCGCGCAACTGAAACTGGGCCTGCCGGCCGACTCCTACCCGACGCCGGAATTGCTCGAGCGCATGCAAGCGATGCGCTAGCCCGCAATTAGCGGCGGGCGGCCGAGGCCACGCGGGCGGCCGGCACTGCCGATTCCATCCACGCCGCCGGTTCCGGACACGGCCAGGCCACCGTGCGTCCGCTCGGCCGATCGAGCAAAAGGGAGGTGCAGCCGCCCTCCCCGGGCGGTCCCCGGCTGGGAGCGGCGGGTGTGCCGAGCAGGAGGCCGGCCACCTGCCAAAGGCTCGCAAGGTTCCACAGGCCAGCGCCGAGCAAAAGACCCGCGACCGCCGCCCGCCGTGGGCCAACGATCGGGAAGCGTCCCGGCAAGCGTCCTGGTTTGCGTCGCTGCCCCTGCACGATCACTCCACGATCACTCCTTGCCCAACCGCCTTTAAGCTTCGCAACTGGCGCGAGAGCCGCTGCGCCCGAGGCTTTAGCGGCCGTCCCCGGGCGGCAGCAATGCCGCCCGCGCCACCCTTAAAGATATTCGCGCTTTCCACAGGCCTGCGCGCGCGGCCAGCAGGCCCTGCCTCAAAACCGGCGCTCGTCGCGGGGACCGGGGAGGATTTCGCGCGGGGCGGCGGGCGGGGGAGCTCCCGTCGCGCTGGGGCGCACCGGCGGCACGTACATGCGGTTTGCCGAACACAATCGGCGCCCATGTTCGTTGCTGCCACAGGCGCGAAAGGTTCCGCTCTTGTCGAAGCAGATGCGCACCTCGCGCAGCCGCTGCCCCGGCCCGCCGCACTCTATGGCCAGCATCTGCGGCGTGAGACCGGGGTTGGCCTCGACAAAGTCGCGCACGAGTTCGCCTGGCGAGAGCATCAGGCGGTCGTCCGTCAAGCCGACGAAGCGCTGCGGAATCGTGATCTTGTCATAGAGCCGTCGGGCGAGCGCGAAGTAGCCGTCGACGCCAAGCCCGCTGCAGGTGCCATGCTTGCGGTACTCGTTGAAGATGAGCTTGTCGCTCGGCATGATGTCGAGCATGCGATTGGCCACGGGTCTCGGCACATAGCCGCGGTCGGGGCTGCGGCAGTATTCGGGCCAGCCCCGTTGGTATTGCGGCCACAGCCCGTGCAGCACGAAGGCATAACGTCGTTCCCCGCCGGCGTGGCACTGAGGGTCATAGCGCGTTTCGCGCAACTGCGCGCAGTAGGTCGGGCTCCACGAAAGCGCCAGCACGTAATAGTCGAAGACCCCGGCGCGGTGCTCAGCTGCCCCCCAGTCGCGCTGATAGTCGCGCTGATAGCTATCGGGCCGCTCGCGGTAGGGCACACCCTGGGCGAGGGCATCACCGTTGCAGCCGGCCAAGACCATGAGCGCGGCCGCCAGTCGCAGGACCGGCGCAGGCCGCAAAAAGACGGGCGCGATTGCCATCTCAAACCTCCACCATGGCGATGAGCTCGAGGCCCGAAACCGTCGCCCCGCCGCTTGCGCCTGTCCCCGCCGCCGTCTTGCCGGTCCGGGGCGAGGGCTCAGGTCGGGCGCGCTTTGCCGTCAGGCCGCGAGCTTGTCCAGAATGCGGGCCCAGCTGCGCGCGCCCTTACGGAAGGACGACAGGTTATATTTCTCGTTTGGCGAATGGATGCGGTCATCGTCGAGGCCGAAGCCCACGAGCAGGCTGTCCATACCGAGCGCGGTCTTGAAGGCGGTGACGATCGGGATCGAGCCGCCGACGCCAACCAGCGCCGCGGGTCGGCCCCATTCTTCGCCCAAGGCCTCGGCGGCGCGGGCGAGGAACGGCGCCTCCGGATCAAAGGCGATCGCGGCGGAGCCTTGGCCCGCCTGGAAGTCGGCCCGGCAATCCTCGGGCAAGCGATCGCGCACGAAGGCCTGGATGCCTTTCAGGATTTTCGCGGGGTCCTGTCCCGGCACCAGGCGGCAGGTGATCTTCACCGAGGCGCGCGCCGGGATCACGGTCTTGGTCCCCACGCCCTGGTAGCCGCCAGTGATGCCGTTGAACTCCAGCGTCGGCCGGGCCCAGATCTGTTCGAGCACGCTATAGCGCCGCTCGCCGGCGGGCGCGCTCAAGCCGACCTCGGCCAGAAACTCGCCGGCGTCGAAGCCCAACCCCTGCCACTGCTTGAGAACCTTGGCCGACGGCGGTCTTATGCCCTCATAAAAACCGGGCACGCGCACCTTGCCGTTGCCGTCGTGCATGTCGCCCAGGATGCGGGCCAGCACCCGAATGGGGTTTTGCGCAGCGCCACCGAAACTGCCCGAATGTAGGTCGCGGCTGGGCCCCGCCACCACGATCTCGATGGCACAGATGCCGCGCAGCTGCGTCGAGATGGCAGGTGTCTTCTTGTCCCATTGACCCGTATCGCAGACGAGCGCGAGGTCGGCCTTCACCTCCTTGCCGTGCTTGGCGAGAAAGCCCGGCAACGAGGCCGAGCCGCATTCCTCCTCGCCTTCGAACAGGATGCTGATCGGCAGCGGGGCCGAGCCGGCCACCGTCTTCCAGGCCCGCACCGCTTCGAGAAAGGTCATGAGTTGGCCCTTGTTGTCTTCCGCGCCGCGCCCCGTGATGACCTTGCCGTTCGCCTTATCGTTGGCGAGCCGCGGCTCGAAGGGCGGCGTTTTCCACAGCTCGAGCGGTTCGGGCGGTTGCACATCGTAGTGACCATAGAACAAGACGTGCGGCCCAGCGCTCAGCGCCTGCGGCGTGTCATGGGCGACCACCATCGGGTGGCCTGGGGTCGCTACCACGCGGGCATCGAAGCCCATGGCTTTGAGCTGGCCGGCGCACCACTCGGCCGCCCTCTGGCAATGCACCTTGTGGGCCGGATCCGTGGAAACGCTGGGGATGCGGATGAATTCGAACAGCCGATCGAGCGCTTCGCTCTGGGTGGCATCGAGCGTATTGAGCACGCGGCGGAGCTGCGTCGACATCGGTCGCGGCACCTTTCAAAGGGCGGGTAAACACTGAGCTGGGACGCGTAGAGTGCGCAAACAACGAGCATTGTCAAAACATTCCATGCCGAGGGCGGCAATCGACCGCCGCCGCGGCTCGAGAACTTTTGCTGTTGCAAAGCGTTGCCGAGGACTATTTGAGAGACCTTCCCGCCGTACTGATCGCCAATGTGACATGGAGTTCGAGCCATGAAGGGGAGCCCCGTTTCCAGCGTGGCAGCCGCAGCGCGGCAAGTCTATGTGTTCGGACCGGACCGCGTGGACGGCCGTGCCGATATGAAGGAGCTGCTTGGCGGCAAGGGCGCCAACCTCGCCGAAATGGCGAACCTCGGCCTGCCGGTGCCGCCGGGATTCACCATTACGACCGAGGTTTGCAACGCCTATTACGCCAATGCCAACGCCATGCCGGTGACCCTGGAGCGGGAGGTGGAGACGGCGCTGGGTGCGATCGGCGCCGCCGTCGGCGCCGGCTTCGGCGACCCCAAGGCTCCGCTGTTGGTTTCGGTGCGCTCGGGCGCGCGCGCCTCAATGCCCGGTATGATGGACACCATTCTCAATTTGGGTCTCAACGACGCAACGGTTGCGGGCCTGGCGACGCGATCGGGCAGCGAGCGCTTTGCCTATGACAGCTACCGGCGCTTCATCCAAATGTTTGCCAACGTCGTGCTCGAGGTGGATCACGGGGTGTTTGAGGACATTCTCGACAATCACAAGAACCTCAACGGCTATCAACTGGACACCGACCTTGGCGCGGCCGATTGGCGCGACGTGATCGAGGCCTACAAGGGAGCCGTCGAGAAAGAGACGGGCAAGCCGTTCCCGCAATCAACCGACGATCAACTCTGGGGCGCCATCGGCGCGGTATTCGGCTCCTGGCACAATGCGCGTGCCAAAACCTATCGGCGCCTGAACGGCATCCCCGACAGCTGGGGCACCGCGGTCAACGTGCAAGCCATGGTGTTCGGCAATCTCGGTGACACCTCTGCCACCGGCGTCGCTTTCACGCGCAATCCGTCCACCGGTGCGCGCGAACTTTACGGCGAATTTTTGCTCAACGCCCAGGGCGAGGATGTGGTCGCCGGCATCCGCACGCCACAGCCGCTGACCGAAGCCGCGCGCCAGGCGGCCGATGAGAAGCTACCCTCGCTCGAAACCTTGCTGCCGGAAACCTTTCGGCAGCTGGTCGGCGTCTTGGCCAAGCTCGAAGGCCGCTACCGCGATATGCAAGACGTAGAGTTCACGGTGCAGGACGGCAAGCTGTGGATGCTGCAGACGCGATCGGGCAAGCGCACCACCAAGGCGGCGCTCAAGATCGCCGTCGACCTCGTCGCCGAGGGCCTGATCGATGAGGACGAGGCGGTGATGCGCATCGACGCCAACGCGCTCGACCAGCTGCTGCACCCCAGCATCGATCCCGCGGCAGAGAAAAAGATCATCGCCAAGGGGCTACCGGCCTCACCCGGCGCGGCCGCGGGTGAGATCGTCTTCGACGCCGATGAAGCCGAAGCCCTGAAGAGCCAGGGCCGCGAGGTGATCTTGGTGCGTATCGAGACCAGTCCCGAGGACATCCACGGCATGCACGCGGCGGCAGGGATCCTCACCACGCGCGGCGGCATGACCAGCCATGCCGCCGTGGTGGCGCGCGGCATGGGCCGCCCCTGCGTGTGCGGCGCCGGCGGCCTGCGCGTCGATTATAAGGCGGGCACGATCACGGCCGGTGACGTTACGCTGCGCAAGGGCGAAATCATCACCATCGATGGCGGCAAGGGCGAGGTGCTGGCCGGCCGCGTGAAGATGCGCCAGCCGGAGCTTTCCGGCGACTTCGCCAAGGTCATGGCCTGGGCCGATCGGGGACGCGCGCTCGGCGTGCGCGCCAATGCCGATACGCCGCGCGATGCCAAACAGGCGGTGGCCTTCGGCGCCGAAGGTATCGGGCTGTGCCGCACCGAGCACATGTTCTTCGAAGAAGGCCGCATCCTCGCCATGCGCGAGATGATTTGCGCCGACGATGAGGCAGGTCGCCGGCGCGCGCTGGCCAAAATCCTGCCCGTGCAGCGCGCCGACTTCGAAGCCCTGTTCGAGATCATGGCGGGCCTGCCTGTGACGATCCGGCTGCTGGATCCACCCCTGCACGAGTTCTTGCCGCACGAAGCCAAAGAGGCGGAGGCCGTCGCCAGGGAGCTCGGCATGCCCGTCGAAAAGCTGAACCGGCGCGTGGCCGAGCTGCACGAGTTCAATCCAATGCTGGGCTTCCGCGGCTGCCGGCTCGCCGTGCGCTACCCGGAAATCACCGAGACGCAAGCGCGCGCCATCTTCGAAGCCGCGATCAATGCCGGACGCAAGACCGGCAAGCCGGTGGTGCCCGAGGTGATGATCCCGCTCATTGCCTACCGCACCGAATTTGCCGTGCTGCGCGACGTCATCGTCAAGACCGCAAATGCGGTGCGGGCCGAGACCGGCGCCGACCTCGCATTTCAGATCGGCACCATGATCGAGCTGCCGCGCGCGGCCCTGCGCGCCGCCGAGATCGCCGAGGGCGCCGAAGGCGCCGAGTTCTTCTCCTTTGGCACCAACGATTTGACGCAGACCTGCCTCGGGCTGTCGCGCGATGATGCCGCCCCGATCCTTGCCAACTACACGGAGCGGGGGATCTTCGAGGTCGACCCCTTCGTCTCGATCGATCTGGAGGGCGTGGGCGAGCTGGTGGCGATTGGCACCGAACGCGGCCGCGCCGTCCGCCCGGACTTGAAGGTCGGCATCTGCGGGGAACACGGCGGCGATCCGGCCTCGATCGCCTTCTGCCACGCCACCAAACTCGACTACGTTTCCTGTTCGCCCTTCCGCGTGCCGGTGGCCCGCCTGGCCGCCGCGCAGGCCGCGATCGGACAAAAGCGCGCCGGCGGCGCCCGATAAGCGGTGCGGTTGCGGCAACCGCAACCGGCATTGCCGCGGCACGCCAAAAGGACGGCGGCGGCCCCAGCTCACAGAACCCTCAGAGCAAGCGCCGCTCGTCGGCCTCCAGCTCGTCCAAGCCCGGGCGCCGCGGGCGCGGTCCCCGGTTGGGGCGGATCAGCAGCAACAGGATGAGCATGGGCGGAAACAGGAAGCTCCAGGCCGCCCAGAAGGAATGATCGCGCCGCTTCAGGCCAGCGACGATACCGGCAACGAAGGCACACAAAATCGAGATGATGCCCCAAAAGGCGATGACCTTGACCATCTTCGTCCTCAGCAGCAGCGGCGGCTCCCCGCGGCCAATCTTTGCCGGGTACGGCCTAATATAGCCCAATCGTGATTGAACGATGGTGGGCGTGGCGCCTGCCGCACCCCTTCTCGACGTCTTGACGGTGCGCTTTTTCGCGTCCCCAGCGCGCAAAGACGGCTTTTTTGGCGGCCCAGGCCCTACCTGACCCGGCAACCTGAACCGGCCCTACTTGAACTGTGACGGATCCAGGGCCGGCGGCATCGTCGGCAAAGGCACGTTGATCTCGACCTTGGAGGGATCGATCTGGGGGCCTTTGTCGAGCCAGTAGGTGACCGAGCCCGGCCAGAAGATCAAGATCACGACCAGGATCAGCTGCAGGAACAGCCAGGGAATGGCGCCCCAGTAGATTTCCGAGGTCTTGATGGTGGGTGGCGCGATGCCGCGCAGGTAGAACAGGGCAAAGCCGAAGGGCGGGTGCATGAAGCTCGTTTGAATATTGGCGCAAATGAGCACGCCGAACCAAACCAGATCGATGCCGAGCTTGTCGGCCACCGGAGCCAGCAGCGGGATGATGATGAAGGCGATCTCGAAGAAATCGAGGAAGAAGGCAGCCACGAAGATGAAGGCGTTGACAAATACCAGGAAGCCCACCTGACCGCCCGGCAACGAGGTCAACAGCGCCTCGATCCACTCCTTGCCGCCGACGCCCTGGAACACCAGGCTGAACACCCGCGCACCGATCAGGATGTAGACCACCATGGCGGTGATGCGCATGGTACTGGCCATGCCTTCGTAGAGAAACCTCCAAGATAGCGTGCCATAGGAGGCCGCTAGCGCGATCGCTCCCACCACGCCCATCGCACCTGCTTCGGTCGGCGTCGCCAATCCCATGAAGATCGTGCCGAGCACCAGGAAGATCAGCCCCAGGGACGGGATCATGCCGCGCAGGCATTTCATCCACAGCGCCCTGCCGCGCAGCGTTCGCGCCTCGAGCGGCAGCGCCGGCACGTCGTTTGGCCGTAGCACGCTGAGAATGGCGACCCAGATGCAGAACAGCCCGACCTGGATGAAGCTCGGCCCTATGGCGCCCGCGTACATATCGCCGACCGAGCGGCCGAGCACGTCGGCCAGCACGACCAGCACCAGGGAGGGCGGAATCAGCTGGGTGATAGTGCCCGAGGCGGCGATCACGCCCATGGTATGGGGCGTCGAGTAGCCGTACTTGAGCATCGGCACCATGGAGATGACGCCCATGGCGATCACCGAGGCTGCAACAGTGCCGGTGATGGCGCCGAGAATGGCGCCGACGAAAATCACCGCATAGGACATGCCGCCGCGCACCGACCCGAACAGCTGGCCGATGGAATCGAGCAGGTCTTCGGCCAGACCGCAGCGCTCCAAGATTGCGCCCATAAAGGTGAAGAAGGGGATCGCCAACAACAGGTCGTTGGAGACGATGCCGAACAGCTGAAAGGTCAAATTGCCGAGGAAGTCCGGCCGAATCAGACCCAATTCGATGCCGAGAAAGCCGAAGAACAAACCCGTGGCGGCAAGCGAGAAGGCGGCCGGGTAGCCGATCAACATGAATATGACCATGCCGCCGAACATCAGCGGCGCCATGTTGTGCGCGATCAAACTCATTGCAGCGGCTTTTCGTATTTGAATTCGGCGTCGATCAGATGCTCGATCGCCGCCACGCGCTTGATGATCTCGGAGACGCCCTGCAACGCCATCAGAGCAAAGCCAACGGGCAGCAGCAGTTTGACCGGCCAGCGCAAGAGGCCGCCGGCGTTCGAGGAGCCCTCATGGCCCTGCCAGGAGGCGACGAACCAGGGCCAGGTGTAGTAGATCAGGATCAGGCAGATCGGCAGCAGGAACAGTAAGCCGCCGATGATGTCGATCCAAATGCGCGTCCTCTCGGAGACCATGCCGTAGAACAGGTCGACGCGCACGTGCTCGTTCATCTTCAGCGTGAAAGGGGCGCCCAGCAGCACCATGCCGGCGAACATGTACCATTGGATCTCCAGCCAGCCGTTCGAGCTTTCGGAGAACAGATACCGGCTCGCCGCATTGCCGGCGCTAATCAGGCAGGCGAGCAGCACCAGCCAATTCGCCAGCACCGCAAACTGACCGTTCACCCAATCGATGGCTCGGCTCAAACGCAAAAGAATGGCCATGCTCCCTCTTACGGCGTCGCAGGACTGCAAGGCGGCCGACACACAAAATCGCGCCGAACCGACAAACGATGGGTGCGGTCCCGGATTCCCCCCCGGTGAGTGAAGGCCCGTTTGCAGCGGCACCGCACCCGGGGTACAGGTAGCCGAAACGCAGGGCCGGCGGAAGTACTTGCTTTGCCAAAAGAAACTTTCTCCGGGTGCGGCACAACGCCGTCGCGGGGCCGGGGCAAGGAAAAGAAAAAACGCTGTGCCTGGGGCCGTTGCGCGCCAAACTCAGACTTAAGAACTGGGGCCTGCTGGGTCTAAGGCGACGGCTGGCCGCCGGGCAGAGGCCGGCTGCGGCCAAGGCCGCAGCCGAGCGCCAGGCCACCGAGCAGGAGCGCATTGGCGAGCACCACGGCGTGCAGCGCCAACGCGCTGACGATGGCGTCATCGCGGGGCACGCCGGCCCAGGTCGTGGCCAACACCCAGGCGGCTTGCGCGGGACCAAGGCCGGCAATGCCGTTGAGGGGTAGCGCGAAGGCGATATTGCCGGCGGCGGCCCCCAACAGCGCCGCGCTCGGCGCCACCGTATCCACCACGGCGGCGGCGACCAACACCGCGGCAAGGCCGAAGGCCAGCCAAATGGCAAAGCCCAACCCCACCACCAGACGCACCGGACCCTGGCCGATCCCGCGCAGCCCGGCGACCCAGTCGGCGTCGGGCTCGGGGCCGCGGGCGAAGCGGGCAAGCCCGGCTCCCAGTCTCTGCCCCAAGCTCGATCCGAAGCGCGATCCCAATCTCGATCCCAATCTCGATCCCAATCTCGATCCCAGGCCCGACCCCGCAAGCCCGTCCCCTAGTCGCGGCAGCAGCGCGGCGCCGAGGCCCACTAGGGCGAACGGGGCCAGCCCAAACCCCAAGGCAGCGATCAGCAGGGCGGCCTGCACCGCGGGCGCGCTCAGGAACAGCGCTGCCGCGCCCACCAGAATGGCCACCACCGTGGTCAGATCGAACAGTCGTGCCAGCAACAGCACGCCCGCCGACCGCAGCAAGCCATGGCCATACTGCTGGTGCATGAGGGCAGGATAGCCGAGCTCGCCCAGCCGGAACGGCAAGACGAAATTCAGGAAATTCAACTTGAGCGCGATCAGCACCATCGGCGCATCGGGCAACGTCGGCCGGCCGCTGGTCATCACCGCGAATCGCCAGGCGCGGAGCCATTGCACCAGGCCCGAAAGCACGAAGGCGGCGAGCAGCGGCGCGGGCTTGGCCTCGGCTCGCAGTCGCCCCAGCGCGTGCAGCACCTGTGGCGTCAGCAAGACCCACAGGCAGAGCGCGGTGATTGCCGCCGCAACTAGCGCCATCAGAACTCGCCTCATGGGCGCTGCTGCCCTCGCTGTTCGGCCACCAGGTGGCGGGTCTCGACCGGCCGCTGGGTGCGATGGATGATCAGCTCCGCCAGCATGCCAAACAGGATCAGTTGCACGCCAACTATGACGGCCAAGACGCCCAACAACAAAAGCGGCCGGTTGCCAATGCTGGCGCCGGTCAGCAGCTTGAGCCCGATCAGATAGCCAAGGGCTAGACCACCGCCCGCCGCCAACAGGCTGCCGATGCCGCCGAACAAGTGTCCTGGTCGATAGGCAAAGCGGGTGATCAAAACGACCGTCAACAGGTCGAGAAAGCCGCGCAGGTAGCGGGCGACGCCGTACTTGGAGGCGCCGAAGCGGCGCGCGTGATGGCGCACCGGGATCTCGGCGATGCGATAGCCGAGCGCATTGGCGAGCACGGGGACGTAGCGGTGCAGCTCGCCATAAAGTTGGATGGCATCGAAGATCTCGCGGCGGTAGGCCTTGAAGCCGCAGTTGAAGTCGTTGAGCTTCACGCCGCTGATCGTCGCCGTCACTTTGTTGAAGAGGCGCGAGGGCACGGTCTTGTTGAGCGGATCGTGCCGTTCTTTCTTCCAACCCGACACCAAGTCGTAGCCGCGATCGAGCGTCTCGACAAAACGGGAAATCTCCTCGGGGTCATCCTGCAGATCGGCGTCCATGGTGATGATCACATCGCCGCGGCAGGCGCCGATGCCGACCATCAAGGCCGTCGCCTTGCCGAAATTGCGCCGCAGGCGGATCGCCTGGATCACCTCGCTCTCGCCGGCGAGCTTCGACATCACCTCCCAGGTGTTGTCGCTGCTGCCATCATCGACCAGCACGATGTCGCGCAACGTGTGGCCGCCGACGCGGCAGGCGGCAATGATGCGCGCCACCACCAGGGGCAGCGACTCCTCCTCGTCCTTGGCGGGAATGACGATGCTCAAGGCGTGCGCCTCGCGCGCCACGGTCTCGCCCGTCGCCATCCCACTCAACGCGTCGCTCATCGGCAGTCGCCCTGGCTTTCCTCATACAGTCGATAGAACAGACGGTAAGCGCGCGGCTTGGAGCCGGGCATGAGCACCGGCAAGGGAATGACCATCTCGCCCTCACGCCGGCGCGCGTCGGCCGACACGCCCAGGTCGCGGCTGAGGTAGGCGTCCAAGGCGCCTTCCGCGTTACCTTTGCCGGGCCACAGCACCAGGCATTGTCCGTGTCCGGACGGCGGCGGCCAGACGCGCGGCGGATAGCTGATCTCAACCACCCTGGCACGCGGAAACTGCACCCGCATATTGCCGCCGACATGAAAGTCGGACACCACGATCGTGCCGGCGCCGCCGAAGCCGGCGGCGCTGAGGTGCTGGGCGACGTCCTGGAAGGGAACTAGCGCACGGCACGCCCCCGGACAGGCCGCCTGCACGAGGATGCGCGCGACGACGGCGACGACCACCACGGCCGCGATGGCATGCGCGTAGAGACTGAGCCCGCGGTCCGACGCCCGACCGCGTTCCACCAGCATGAACAAATAGACGGGCAAGATCTGCAAGGCGGGCTGCAGCAGGCGCTCCGAAAAGTTCGTGGCGCCGGCCAGAGGCACCAGCAGCCAATGCCCAATCAGGGCGATGGCCATCACCATGCCGACCAGGTGCGCGCCGATGATCGGCTCGGGCGGCGTCGATGGCACCGACGCCTTGTGCCCGCGCCAGGCCGCCGGTCCGAGCACGGCGAGGAAGATCGCCAGAAAGGGCATCGGGTAGACGATGGCGGCCAAGACGAGGTCGGCCGAGCCCAGGACGAGGCCGCCGAGCCGGCTGCGCGCCGGCTCGCCTAAGAGCGTGCCAAGGCCGTCGCCCACGGCGGGGCCGACGTGGATGGCCCACAGCGCCGAGGGCAGTGCGATGGCCGCAGTCAGGAGGCCGGCGGGCAGAATGCGCCAATTCAAAACCAGGCCGCGCTCGCGGGGCTGCGTCAGGCAGGCGAGCGGCAGGGC
The DNA here is from genome assembly GCA_035573335.1 of Hyphomicrobiaceae bacterium. Lineage (GTDB taxonomy): Bacteria > Pseudomonadota > Alphaproteobacteria > Rhizobiales > Hyphomicrobiaceae > AWTP1-13. The sequence goes on from DATMZT010000020.1 coordinate 58,892, forward strand.
GATGGCGAACATCATGAAATTCCACTTGCCCAGTAGGCCCAGGCCGAAGGCCCCGCCAAGCGCAAGGTAGCGCCCAAGCGAAGGCTTTTCGCACAGGCGTACAAAGGCGTACCAGCTGGCCGCCAGGAAGGCCGCGAGCACGGTGGTGTGGGTGAGGTCATGGTGGCTGTAGTAGCCAAACACGTAGATCGCCGCGAAACTGAAGGTGGCAAGCGCGGCCAGACGCGGATCGCGAATGAGGGCGCGCGCCGTGAGATAGGTGAAGCCCGCGATCATGGCGAGCAAGCCATAGCGCAACAGGCTGATCGCCAGCGCGTTGATGTCTGTCAGCTGGCCGGTGGCGAGCAGGGCCCAGGTAAACAGCGGCGGGGCCCGAAACCGATAGTTGAGCAACCATTGCTGGCCAAACAGGGCCTGCTCGGCATCATCGAGGCCAAGCGTAGGACCGATCCACAGGCGCACGCCGATGTGGACGAGAAGGTAGGCCAGGATGATGAGGGCGACCTGCCGTGGTCTCGCCCAGGTGGGTTGCGATGCCATGCAGGACCGGAGTTGGCGGTTGGCCACTCGTTATAGGGTATCGCGCCCGCGACCGCCACCCGGCTGACCGGGACGCGACGGGACGACCCGAGGCGCCGACACGCGGGGGCCGGCTAGACGCGGCCCTGCTTGATGCGCACGCCAGGCGCCAAGCGCTCGAGCAGCACGTCGGGCCGGAAGCGGTAGAGCCGCGCCGGGCGTCCGCCGGTGCGGAAGCGATACTGGTCGGTCGGCTCAACCAGACCGCCGCCCTCGACCAGGCGGCGAAAATTCTGCTTGTGCAGATGCGGACCAAGAATGGCCTCCACGGTCTTTTGCAATTCGAACAGCGTGAAGGCCTCCGGCATCAACTCGAACACCACGGGGCGATACTTGATCATGCGGCGCAGTTCGGCGATGGCGCTGGCCAGCGCCCGACCGTGATCGCCGAGCTCGGCATAGCGCAACTGGGCCAGGGCACCGTTGGGCAGGCGCCCATCGGCGCCGGCGGTGTCGCCGTCCCGGATCAGGCCGGCCTCGCACAAAAGGTCGTAGCGCTCGACCACCTTTTCCTCGTCCCAGGCCGCACCGTCGCAGCCAAAGCACAAGCGCACGCGCTGAGCACGGCCCGGATGTTCGCTGACGCAGGCCGGCTCGGCGCCGGCCCAGGCGTTGAGCGCCGGCTCGATCTCCTGCTTGAGGCAGGCCGGTCGGCCGTGGCGCCAATCCTCCCAGGGGAAATAGTGATACCAGCTCCTCCAGACGACGACGCCGCGTTGGTTGGCCTGCTCGGGTCCGATCAGGGCCAGGTAGCTGATGGAGAGGACGACCGAGGCAACCGGACCGTCGCCGCTGGCGCGCGTGCTGGCGGCCGCAATCTGCCGCGTCTGGCGCAACTCCAGGCCGGTCTGGCGCGCGACGGCGGCGATGAGGCCGGCGTCCAGGCTGTCGTGCTCGCCGGCGCGGAAGAGCCCGCCGGGCAAGGCCTGCCGCGGCCGCGCCTCGCCGGCGTCGGCCAACACGGCCACCACCGGCTCGTCGTCGCGCACGGCCAGCACAACGGCGGTCAGTCCGACCGCGATCGTCCCCGTGGCGGGGGCGACGCTGGCATAACTCATCGATCTGCGCGCGCCTTCGGGATGGCGCTGGGGCCATGTCATTGAATGCCTCGCGGCAAAATTTCGCGGGTGGCGCTAGATTGCGATGGCAATCGTGGCAATTTTCCGCACTAGCTTAAGGCGGTATGAAAAATCAGCCCCGCAGCGAGAGATCCGCGGCAATGGCAAAGGGGGCCGCCTCGCCGGCGACCACCCCGCGCCCGATGGCTTCGATGGCGCGCACCATGCGTCCCTCTCGACCGAGGGCCTGATCGGCGAGGCGGATCATCAAGCGGTTCGGATAGGCGGTGGGCGAGGCGCGGCGCAGGCGCTCGGCGATCAGAACCTCCGGCACCTCCGGGTTGATCGAGCACAAGGCGGTGTAAGCGGCGGCGGTGGAGCGACTGATACCGGCCCAGCAGTGCACCACCATGGGGCCTTGTCCCGCCCAGGCGCGGGCAAAGGCGATAATTTCATCGATGTGCGGCGGCTCGGGATGCACGCAGCCCAGGAGCGGTTCTGAAATGTCGTGCACGCACAGGCGCAAATGCCGCTCCGGCAGAATGCCGAGCGGCCGCTCCACCAGGATCTCGTCCTGCAGCAAGGTGATGAGGTGGGAGGCCTTGGCACGCTCGACGAGACTTGGCACTGCGCTGAGCGGGCACACGTGCAGAACGCCGGTCTTTGCCATGGGCTCCCCGTCAGTCTCGCGCATCAATGGCCGCCTGCCTCCCCGCCGCGCCGTGGTTTCGGCAGACTATTGCTGTGATAGTTCTTGAAAGCGCAGCAAAAACTCCTTCTGGGCGAAGGCGATCGGTTTGGCCGCAATCGCCTCCAGGCGACCGCGCAGGGCATCGGGGACGCCGCGCGGCACCCCGAAATAGCGGTTGGCTTCGGCCAGTGTAAAGCCGGCGAGCCCGGTTGCCTCATAGTAGGCGGCGATGCGGTCGGCCGTCTTGATGGTGTTGGCGATCCGATCGGGAAGCGACGGCGGCAAGCCGAAGCGGCGATGGATGGCCTCCAAGAGTTTGCGCTCGAAGGCCTTGTAGTCGAGGCCGAGGGCGGCCTTGAAGGGACTGATCAGGTCGCCAATGACGTATTCGGGGGCATCATGCAAGAGCGCCGCCAGCCGCCAGCGGCGCGTCAGGTCGGGGTGGATGCTGGTGGCGATCTCCTCGACCAGCAGCGCGTGCTGGGCCACGGAAAAGGCATGCTCGCCCACGGTCTGGCCATTCCAGCGCGCGACGCGGGCAAGACCGTGCGCGATGTCCTCGATCTCGATATCGGTGGCGGCGGGATTGAGCAGATCGAGCCGGCGACCGGACAGCATGCGCTGCCAGGCCCGCGCCAGGCGCCGGGTGCCTTCGCCGGCGGCCGTGTCCTTGTCACTCATGCCGGCAGCCCCGCGCGCGGCGGGCTGAAACGGCGCTGCAGCTTAGCGCAGGCCGCGTGGCGGTGGCAGCTGACAAGGTGGTCGTTGACCATGCCGGTCGCCTGCATGAAAGCATAGATCGTGGTGGGACCGACGAAGCGAAACCCGCGCTCCTTGAGCGCCTTCGAAATCGCTTTCGACGTCGCGGTCTGCGCCGGCACGCCCTTGAACGTGCGGTGGGTGTTGATCTGCGGCCGCCCGTCCACCTGGTCCCAAACAAAGGCCGCCAGGCTCATGTGCTCGTTGAGCTTCAAGAGCGCGCGGGCGTTGTCGATGGTGGCCTCGATCTTGAGCCGATTGCGCACAATGCCGGCGTCGGCCATGAGACGTGCCACGTCCTTGGCGCCGTAGCGGGCGATGCGCTGGGGGTCAAAGGCATGGAAGGCGGCGCGGAAATTTTCCCGCTTGCGCAGGATTGTCAGCCACGACAGGCCCGATTGGAAACCCTCGAGCACGAGCTTCTCAAACAGCGCGCGCTCATCGCTCTTGGGTACGCCCCATTCCTCGTCGTGATAGCGCGCGTATTGCGGATCGGCGATACCGACCCAGGGACAGCGCGCTGGCTCGCCCGCCGTCATACCGCCTCCGTGCGGGGCGTCGGGGCCATCGCGAAGTGCGCCCAAGCCGGCTTGATCAGGTTGATGGGGACATCATCGGCGGTGAGGGCGGCGCCGGCCGCCAGCGCCTCGGCCGCGCGATCAAGGCGCACGAGCGCCAGCGCGCGGCTGCCGTCGACCGAGCCGAGCGACCCCAACGACACGGTGCCGGCCCTGATTGCCGCATTGGCCGCCAAGGCGGCCGTGCCCTCGACGCCGACGATGCGCTTGCGTCCGCCGCCGCGGTGCTGCATGCGGCTCGCCACCTCTTGGCCGATAAAGCAGCCTTTGCTGAAGGACACACCGCTCAGCTGATCGTAGTTGGCCTCGTGCAGGAAGGTGTCGCCCAACCGGTAGTCCCGATCCGCCTCCGGGACGCCCAGCGCAATGCGAAGCCGGTGCCAGTCCGCCGCCGTCGCCGGCTGGGTGCCCGGCGCGGCCTCGACGGCGGCGCGAGCCGCATTTGGCGCGATGATGCGCATGCCCAATTGAGCCAACCTGGGATCGGTAAAGCCGGTGCTGCCGGGCATGGCGGCAAGACCGCCGGAGGGCGCGCCCCAAACAGCAAACACCGCGTAGTTCGCGGACTGATCGCTGATCTCCGCCTTGGCGCGCAATTTGTAGAGCATCAGTCGCTTCGACAAATTCGCCGCCTGCGCCGCGGCCGTTTCGAGCAAATACGCCTCGCCCGACCCAACGACAAAAAACTCAAACAGAATTTTGCCCTGCGGGCTCAAGAGCGCGGCGTGGATCGCCGGCTCCGTCCCGAGCAGGTCCATGTCGTTGGTGATAAGACCTTGCAGCAGCTTTTTGGCGTCGGCACCGGCGACGCGCACGATGCCGCGGTCAGCGAGCAACGCAAGATTTGCAGGTCGCATGGAAAAAATGCTGTCCGTTGCCGCCGGGGGCTGCTGCTGAGCTGCTGCCTGATCTTGAGCCAAACAGGTAAGCGCGCGGGCCGCAACAGGCAAGCCTCGCGCGCGACTTGTCCCGCCGACGGGGGCCTGGCGAATTCCAAAAGCGCCGGCCGACCGGCCTGGGCGAGATTTAGCCCCTGGCTGACCTCTGGCCACCCCTCCTGGCCGACCTCCGGGCAAACCCCTCGCTGGGGCCCCCGGCAAGCCGCGTGCCGTCGCCGGGAGGCCTCAGAACCGCTCGATCGACCGGCTGGCGCGCCGCCGATAGGGATCATCGACCTGTTGCGCCACGACCCTATCGAGCTCCGGGGGCAAGCGGTGCACGACCGTCACCGGGGTTCCCACTCCCACGCGGCTGGCAAGGTCGACGATGTGGGCATTGAGCATGCGGAAGCACCCCGAGGAGGCCGCCCGCCCGATGGACTTGGCGTCGTTGGTGCCATGGATGCGATAGAGCGAATTGCCAAGATAGAGCGCCATCGCCCCCAACGGGTTCTTGATGCCCCCGGTCATCTTTTCCGGCAGCCGCGCGTCGCGCTCGCGCATCTCCTCCGGCGGGTACCAGTCGGGCCACTCGGTCTTGCGGCTGACCGTCTCCGTCCCGGTCCAGGTGAACCCCTCACGGCCGACGGAGATCTGGTAGAGCAGCGCCGAGGTCTCCGACTGCACCAGAAACAGACGGCGCCCCCGGGTGTCGATCACAATGCTGCCGACCGCATAGCTGCTGGGAAAATGAATGCTGGGCGGCGCTTGCGCGGCAATCGCTGGACGCGCGCCGCCCGACTGCTGCGCCGGCCCACGCGCCCGCGGCCGGTAATACTCATCATCGTCATTGTCCCAGCCGTTGAAGAAGCCCAACTGGGGTTGCGGCCGGTAGTAGTATGAATAGCCGCGATTGTAGGGCCAGCCCCAGCTTTGCGCCTGCGCCTCGGGCATCAGCGCCAGTAGTCCCAAACCCAACAGTCCCAAGCGCCACATGGTTTTGATCCTCGGTTGGCCGATGGCAGTTTTTCTGATGGCCCGTCAACAGCGCACCCGCGCCGGCGCGCGGGCTCCCACCTGCAACGTTATCTTTGCCTTGAACGGTGCACCAGCGCCTTAGTTCCCCGCGCCAAGCCCTTACGGCATTTTACGAAAAGAGTGCCACACGCCATCGGCGCCGATGGCAATCCGCCACCACGAATAGCCGCCTTTAGCCTTGAGTTCACGGGCCGTGGCCAGGCCAAGCAGTCGCATGAGCTCGACGTCCTGGGCCGGGGTCGTGGTCGCGAGCGGCACCTCGGCAAAATAGGGCCACACGTAGATCCGGTTGTTTTCCAGATCGCGCCCTGTCGGCAGGATGACATAGCCCGCGTCGAGGATTTGCCCGAGCGCCGCCAGGACCTCCAGGCCGCGCCCGTCGGCGGAGATTTCCTTCCAATATGCCACGGGATCGGCGACGGGATCGGCGGCAAGATCGGGCTTGAGCTCATTGAGGTCGTAGGCGTGGCGCAAATCCTCGATGCGCCCGGAGCTCACCGCGCTCAAAATGACGTCGCGCATCTCTTGCACGGGACCCGGCAGCTCGGCCGTACCGTAATAGACCCGCGGCATGGCGGCGGGCGCTTTCGCGGCGAGGCTCCTTGGCGCGGCGCCTTCGCCCACCAAGCCAACGCAATGGACAAGGGCCAAGGCCATCAGTAGGAATATCGACGGCGCACCAGTCTGTGGTCCGATCCGCAATTTCTGCCTCATGGGAGGTCCTTGTTTGGCCATGCTGTTCGCTTGCGGGCGTGCGAACACTCAAGGCAGCGTTGGGACCGTGGCGACGGTGTAGGCCGCCGTGAGCTATATCCCCAATCCCTTTATCATACCCGTCGGCATTGCCATGGGCATTCTGCTGGCGATGCCGTTCGGTCCGGTCAATCTGCTTGGCATTCAACGTGCCGTCGAGCGTGGCTTCTTCGGCGGCATGGCGGCGGGGCTCGGCATCATGGCCGGCGATGGCTTGATCGCGCTGGGCGCCGCGCTCGGCGTCAATGCCATTTCCGGGGCGATCCGGGACTATCGCACCGCCATTCAAATCGTCGGTGGCCTTGCCCTGATGGCCATGGGCCTGACCCTGTTTCTAACGCGGCCGGCCATCGCCACGGAGACGCACACGGACAAAGCCTCCCTTTGGGACTATGTCTGGGACATCCCGCAGACCTTCTTTTTGACCATCACCAACCCCGGCGCCGTGATCGGACTGGTGGCGATTTTCGGCGGCGTCAGCTCGTTCGTCGAAGTGGAATCGCACATCGATGCCTTGACGATGGTCGCCTCCATCATGGGCGGCAGCTTCAGCTACTGGTTCGTCGTATCGCAATTCATCAGCACGATCCGGCACCGTCTCGACGTTGTGCGGCTTGGCCAAATCAATCGCATCGCCGGCCTGGTGATGATGGGCTTCGGCTGCGTCTTGATCGGCGAGATGGTGATCAAGCGGCTCAAGTTTTGGTGAGGGCGCGGCGCCGCCAACCTCAATGGCGCGCGCGATAGATCGTGAACTCGCCCTTTTGCACGCGCGGCCCGAGGCTGGCGACGAGGCTGACGACCGATTCCTCTCCGAACGAGGCCACCAAATCGGTCAGTGCGGTATAGAGGGCCGCATAGGCCATCAGCTCAGGGGCGATGCCGCTTTCGGTGCCTTCCTCCCATGCTTCCAAGATGTAGTTTAGCGCTTTGACACTCGCGTCGTCGGTCTTCACCGGCCCAAGGTCCATTCCATTTACTCCCCATTTCCCTCGCATCGGCTGTGCAACGCTGGCGACGGCGCGTCGCCCGCGTCCCCCCACAGCCACTCGGCCGCACACGTGCGCGGCCGTTCGTGCCTATCACGGCACTGGCCTTTGGGTGTCTGCTACAACAGTTAACGATTAATTAAGACCAGCCTTGTCCACTGGCGCTCAAGGCACAGTCTTGACCAAGGTGTCGGCGATCTCGGCACCCTCGGTCAGGAAGCGCTGGATGGCGGTCTGCGCCGAGGCCGTGCAGCTATAGTAGGTGCGACTGTAGCTCCTGTAGCCGTCGTTGAAGCTGCGCGTCAGTTTGGCACGGCGCAGCGCCGAGGATCCTTCCGCGTTCATCAGCTCCTTCATGCGATCGCGCCAGAGCTGGCCGTCGTTGTTGCCGCACAGCTCGCGCAAATAATGCACCGCCCCCAGGATTTCCGAGAGCCGCAGCAGCTTGTCGTCGTAGGGACGATTTTCCGGCGAGGCGACCTGCGGTTGGGCCAGGGCGGCACAAGCAAGCCCCGCCGCGCCGGCGAGGCCCAAACAGGTGCGAGGGATGATTCGCATGGGATCTACTGTTGCGGCAGCCTGCGGCACAAGGAAAGGGGCATTCTAGGCACGGCGCCGGCACCGACAAGCACAGGCTGTGCCGTGCTGCCTCAGCTCAGGGCGCCTCGCCCCTCAAGCGCTGAAAGGCGCGCCCGATCAGAGGCGCTGCCCCCTCGGTCAGGCGATAGGCGCCAAGGTCGCCCACGGCAACGAAGCGGGCCGCGGCGGCATCACTGCCGGCGACTGGCTCCCCAGCGGCCCAGCGCCCGAAGAAGACGGCGATCAGGTAGTGCGCCAAAAGCCCGCCGGCGGGATCCTCAAGCACCACTTCGTGGATGTCGAGGAGGCCGGCGATCTCGGCCTCGATCCCGGCTTCCTCGCGCACCTCGCGCGCGGCCGCGGCCACCGCGCGCTCTCCCGGCTCGATATGTCCGCCCGGCAAACTCCATTGCCCCTTGAGGGCGCCCCGGCCCCGCTCGACCAACAGGATATGGCCGGCACGGAAAATGGCGGCACTGGCCCCACACCGCGGCCAGAGAGGGTCGGCGGGCGCCGAACTTGGAAGGCGACTTGAAGCGGTCATACCGCCGCGAGGTTAGCCGCCGGCGACCGCCCCGTCGATGTTCCGGTCTGGCATTTGGCCCCAGAAGCCTGGCCCCAGAAACTTGGCCCAGAATTTGCGTCAAGTGCAGCAACGACCAGGCAGAGCCGCGCATCGGGCCGCTCAGCAGACGGGAGGAGGAAATGGGCGACCGGGCTGTCAAAGACGGGCCGCGGATCGTCGTGCTGATTGCCGGCGGCGCGCTCGCCCACATGCTGGTGAACCGGCTCGAGGAGCATTTCGGATCGATCAGTGTCCTGAAAGAGGACCCCGAATCCAAGGTTGCGATCGTGTGCCGTCGTGCCCGGCTGATCGGCTGGCGTCAGGCCCTCGGGCAAGCGGCGTTCGGCCTGTTGCAAAAATGCGTTGCCCGCCGCAGCGCTGGTCGGCTGACGGCGATCTGGCGTGAGCACGGCCTCAATCCCGCGCCGCCCCGGACGACTTGGCAGGAGATCGGCTCGGTCAACGCACCCGCAGCCCAAGCGGCCCTGCGCCGGCTCGCGCCTGACGTGGTGATCGTCTATGGCACGCGCATCATCAAATGGCGCACACTGGGCTCGGTGGCGGCGCCCTTCATCAACTACCATGCCGGCATCAACCCGAAGTACCGCGGACAGAACGGCGCCTACTGGGCACGCAGCCAACGCGACGACACCCATGCCGGAGTGACCGTGCACCTCATCGACGACGGCATCGACACGGGCGGCGTTCTCTACCAGGCGAAGGTCGACTTCGCGCCCAACGACAACATCGCCACCTACCAGCACCGGCAAATGGCCGCGGCCCTGCCCCTCTTGCTCAGGGCGGTGGAGGAGGCCCTCAAGGGCCAGCTGCGGCCGCGGCGCATCAACCTGCCGTCCCGCCAGTGGTTCCACCCGACGCTGTGGGGCTACCTGAGGACGGGGCTGGCACAGCAGGTGTGGTGAAGGCTCACGCGCTTGGCGTCGATGGCCGAGGCTCTTGTGCCTTGCGCCGCACCATCAGCTTGGACAAAAACGGCGTGCTGGTGAGATCGGCCGCAAGGCCCGCCGCCTCGAACATGACTTCAAAGCCGTCGCGCAGATAACCGTCGTAGTAGGGCTCGTGGAACCGGTAGGGGAAGCTCTCAAGCAACCCGTCCCAGTCCGGCCTATCGCCCAGCTGCAGGCTATCGAGAAAAACGAACATCCCGCCCGGCTTTAACACGCGCGCGATCTCCCGCGTCACCTCGCGGCGGACCTCGGGCGGCAATTCGTGAAACAGGAAGATCGACGTCGCCACGTCCACACTGGCGTCGGGTAGCGGCATGCGCTCGGCCGCCGCCTCGATCCACTCGATAGCGCGCAGCTCGCCCAAATGGTGACGCGCCTCCTCGAGATAGGCGCGGGACAGATCTAGGCCTTTGAGTGTCATGGCGGGATAGGCGAGCCGCACCTGCCGCAAGAAGCGGCCGGTGCCGCAGGCCACGTCCAAGAGCGTCACGCGACGCTGATCGCGTCCCTTGAGGAACTCGGCGATGGGGCGCAGGGCGGCCCGCCGCATCGGACCGGCGGCTCCCATGAAGAGGGTCTCCACCTGCACGTCGTACAACTTGGCCGAGCCCTCGCTGAGGTAGCCGCCGGTCTGGAAATGGAAGTCCTGCGCGTAGTAGGCAGGCAGGTCGGCCGCCGCCGGCTCGGCGTGCACGCTGCTGGCGTTGTTTTGCGCACGGCGGCTCAGCGCCCCGGGCAGATCGGCGAACATGCGATTGACCCGCGCCAGGTGCCGCAGCGGCGTCGTGGCATCATCGCCCATGGGAGGATAGAGCCCGTCGCGCACGGCGAGAGCGTCGCTCACCAGCAGCTCGGCCTGGCTCGCGAGCAGTTCGCTCAGCGATGGCACCGGACCGCCCGGCCTATGGCGTGGGCCCCGGCCCAGTTGATCGGTGCGCCAATCGAGCAGGCGATTGAGGGCAAAGTACCAGCCAAAGCGCAGCGATTGGCTCGCCAGTTGCGCCGCCATGCCGATGGAATTGGCCATACCGCCTCGCCGTTTTGCGCGCCGTTGCCGCCGATGCATGAGCCGAACTCACGCCGCGTTCAACAAAATCTCAGGATACACGACGGCCGGCCGGGCGTTAGTTTGCGCCCCAGCAGCAGGAATCGTAAACCATGAAGCAGCCGGCGAGCGATGTGGCCTTTAGCCCCGCGGTCAAAGCCGTCCAGGAGCAGCGAGGCTCCCGCGCAGGCTATGCGCGCATGGAGGAGAAGGGCGGCTGGCGCAGCGTCATTACCAGCGAACTCGCGGACTTTCTCGCCAGAACACGCTCGTTTTATCTCGCCACCGCGAGCGCCGAGGGGCAGCCTTATATCCAGCACCGGGGAGGGCCCGAAGGTTTCCTGCGCGTGCTCGACGAAAAGACGCTCGCCTTCGCCGATTATGCCGGCAACCGGCAGTACATCACGACCGGCAATCTCAGCGAGAATGCACGCGCCATGATCTTCGTTATGGACTACGCGGCGCGGCGGCGCCTGAAGTTGTGGGGCAAGGCGCGCCTCGTCACCGAGGACGCCCCGCTATTGGCCCGACTCTGGCCGCAAGGCTATGCGGCGCGCCCCGAGCAAGCGATCCTGTTTGAGCTCGCGGCCTGGGACAGCAATTGTCCCCAGCACATTCCTCGCCTGTTCGCCGCCGACGACGTGGGCGAGACCATCCGCGCCATGCAGGCCCGCATCCGTGAGCTCGAGCAGGAGGTGGCGCGCCTGTCGCGGCAAGCGACGCCGATGCCGCCCAAACCATGACGACAGTCGTCGACGCAGCGGCGCGAGCGGACGCCTTGGGCGCAGCTCGCAGGTAGGCGGCGCGGCGGGCGAGGGCCGTAGCCTCGCCCACTTTCCTCAACTGCGGATCCAGCCGTTGCCGGTCAGCTGCTCCTGCGGTTGAAAGCGCCGCTTGTAGCTCATCTTCGGGGAGCCGTTGATCCAATAGCCCAAATACAAATAGGGCACGCCCAGCTCCTTGGCGTAGGCGATGTGGTCGAGGATCATATGCGTTCCCAAGCCGCGCCGACCGGCCTCGGGATCATAGAAGCTGTAGACCATGGAAATGCCGTCCGAGAGGCGGTCGCAAAGGGCGGCCGCGACCAGGGGCGCCTTCTCGCGCCGACCGTTGGCGAGGGAGGGCAGGCGATACTCGGTGAGGAAGGTATCGATGATGCTGTCCTCGACCATCATGGCGTAGTCGAGCACCGTCATATCCGCCATGCCGCCTTCCGCGTGGCGCGCGTCGATGTAGGAGCGAAACAGCGCGTATTGCTCCGAGGTCGGCGTCGCCTGCAAACGGCGCACCACCAGATCGCGATTCGTGTCGATCACCCGCCGCATGGAGCGGCTGGGCTTGAACTCGTCGACCAGCACGCGCACAGAAATGCAGGCTTGGCAGCCCTCGCAGTAGGGCATGTAGGCAATGTTCTGGCTGCGGCGAAAGCCGCCCTTGAGCAGATTGTCGATGAGCGCCGACGGCTTGTCGTGCGTCAGATGGGTGAAGAGCTTACGTTCAAGGCGTCCGGCGAGATAGGGGCAGGGCTGCGGCGCCGTGACGTAGAACTCGGGAAAATGCTTCTGCTGCTCGGTCATGCTGACGCGTTACTCGGCGCTGTCGGAAGCGGGACCGGCTTCGCTGGCAAGCCCTCGGGCTCGCAATCGCTCGGCTCGAGCTCGCTGCGAACGTTACTTACGGCTGGGGCAATCGGCTTTCTGTCTCACACCACCGATCCAAGCATCGTCGTGTGCGCGAAAGATCCTGCCCTTACCTCGGCCGATGATAGGTGAGGCGTGAGCCTTCAAGCAAGAGCAAGCAAGCTCCGCTGCCGCCTCGCCTATGCAACGTTGCCGGCCCGCGCGCCGATCGCCTGCTGCCTTAGCCCAGCAACTTGGCGGCGCGGGGAGCAAAGTAGGTCAAAACGCCGTCGGCACCGGCGCGTTTGAAGGCCAACAGGCTTTCCAGCATCACTTTATCGCCGTCGAGCCAGCCGTTCTGCGCGGCCGCCGTCAGCATCGCGTACTCCCCCGATACCTGATAGGCAAAGGTTGGCACGCCGAACGCGTCCTTCACCCGGCGCACGATGTCGAGGTAGGGCATGCCGGGCTTGACCATCACCATGTCGGCGCCCTCGGCGATATCGAGCGCCACTTCACGCACGGCCTCATCGCTGTTGGCCGGATCCATCTGATAGGTGCGCTTGTCGCCGCTCAGCGTCGCCGAGGAGCCTACCGCGTCGCGGAACGGCCCATAGAATGCCGAGGCATACTTGGCCGCATACGCCATGATTTGAACGTTGCAATGGCCGTGCGCCTCCAGGGCCTTGCGGATGGCGCCAACGCGGCCATCCATCATGTCGGACGGCGCGATGATGTCGCAGCCGGCCTCGGCCTGCACCAGGGTCTGGCGCACGAGGGCCTGCAAGGTAAGGTCGTTGACGATCTCGCCGGCCACCATCAAGCCGTCGTGGCCGTGGCTGGTGTAGGGGTCGAGCGCGACGTCGAGCAGGATGCCGATGTCCACGCCGGCCTTGCGAATAGCGCGCGTGGCGCGGCACACGAGGTTGTCCGGATTGAACGCTTCGCGGCCGTCATCGGTGCGCAATTTGGGATCGGTGTAGGGAAAGAGTGCGATGGCGGGAATTCCCAGTGCGGCTGCTTCGCGCGCCGCGGCAACCGCAAGGTCGACGCTGATGCGATCGATCCCCGGCATCGAGTCCACGGGCGTGCGCGTGCTCCTGCCCTCGCACACGAACATAGGCCAAATCAGATCGCCTGTGCTCAGAACGTTTTCCGCGACCAGGCGCCGCGACCAGGCGCGCATGCGGTTGCGGCGCAGGCGCACCGCTGGGAACGCGCCGGCGGAGAGGTCGAGCGGGGCCTCTTTCAGGGGTCGCGCGGGTTGCGGGGAACGCCGCGCCAGCGGCTTCATTTCGGTCATGATGGCTCCTTGCCCCGCTCCATGAGCTCGCCCCCCGCCGCGTGCATCCAAGTCTAACCGTCGGGGGCCGCCCAGACTACTCGCAAATGGCGCCGTGGGGGCGGTCGGCCATGTCGATGTGGAAGTGATTCTTGTGCCAGGTGTTGGCTTCCGGGCCCAAGACCGTGCCGAATTGCCGGCAGGCGGCGCCGTGGACGGCGCGCAAAAAGTCGAGGCGGGCGTCGTCGGCCGCAGCTTGGCGCTCGACGGCGGTCTTGACCTTGGGACCGCCGAGGCGCTGCGCCGGCGCGAAGGCTGAATCGGCAGATTTGTTTGAGCCGCCGCCGATCTCAACGCTGACCCCCGGGATGGTTATGCTGAAGCCGGTAATGGCCGCGGCGGCGGCCCGGCCTGGGGGCTCGGCCGCGGGCGCAACGCTGACGACGGGCTGGGCTTGCGGCTGGGCTTGCGCGGCATTTTCAGGGCCGCCTTTGCCCGTGCGGACGGCCGCGTTGGCCTGCTGCGCGGCGGTTTTGCTTGCGGCGGCGGCCGCGGCGGCGACTTCGCGGGCGGTAGGGCCCCAGTCGGAGACGACCAGCGCCGCCTGGCCGAGCGCGGTCACGAACGAGCCGATATCGACCGCATTGGCCCGCCCGTGTTCGCTCAGCCGCCCGTGCGCGCGACCGTAGGCATTCCGGCAGGAATAGGAGCTCATGGTCTCGATGCGCACGATAGGGGCGGCCATAAACTTGCGGGCCAAGGGCTGCACGTCGCGCTGCACCCATTTGTGCAATTGGGCAATCATGTCGCAGGTGAGGATCGGCGGCGGCGAAAACGCCACCTGCGGGCCTTTGCCGACGCTGAGCAGGCGCATCGGGGCCGGCGCCCCGCATTCGCTGCCCTCGCGCAGGGGGCCTTCCGGCACGGCCACGACGTCGAGGCCCTTGAGCAGTACCGCGCAGCGCGCCTGCGCCAGCTGGATGTCCTGGGCCGACCACCCCCCAGAGGCTTGGCCCGTCGCCCCAGCCGGCGCGCTCGCCTCGCTCGCCTGACCGGCGGGCCTATAGGCGGCGGGCGGCGGGGTCGCGGCGGCGGGCTCGGCCGCGGCCGGCACGGCTTGCGCACGCGCCGATTGGGTGGCCAGCAGGACGAGGCCTGCGGCGGCCAGCACGCTCATGCCACGCATTGAGACAAATCCCCCATCTCGACCCCAGATCCGATGCACGCCCCCGCGAATCGGAACCAGGAGTATGCTGACATCAATCGGTCGCACCTAGTCCTGAATTGCGACGGACACGATTTTCGCCCTAAGACCAGCGCAAGGGCGGGACAAGCTGTGGACCGGGCGGGCCCCAACTGAGCGACGCGCGCGCGCAACATGCCGACTTTATTGGAAGAAGCTAACGAAATCATCATTTCCGTAGAGGGTGCCGCCGGCTGCGTCACGCTCAACCGTCCGCAGCGCCGCAATGCCCTGAGCACCGCCATGCGCGCGCAAATCGCCGAGGCGCTGCCACGCTGGGTGCGCGATCCCAACATCTATGGCGTCGTGATTAGCTCGGCCGCCCCGGAGGCCTTTTGCGCCGGTGGCGATTTGCGCGAGCTGGCAACCTGGGGCCGCACCTCAAAGCCTACGGCGCGTGCCTCACTCGCCGCCGAATACGCCCTCAACTGGCGCCTGGAGTGTTTCACCAAGCCGACCATCTCCCTCATCGATGGGCTCGTGGTCGGCTCCGGCGTCGGCATCAGCCTTTATGGCACGCACCGGGTTGCCGGCGCGAATTACCGCTTCGCCATGCCCGAGACGCAGGTCGGGCTATTTCCCGACGACGGGGTTTGTCACGCCTTTGCGCGCATGCCGCACCACCTTGGCATGTACCTGGCCCTGACGGGCCGGGCGATCGGGCCGGCCGATGCCTATCACCTGGGGCTCGCGACCCACGTCATCGCCGCGGGCGAATTCGCCGCCATCAAAGCCGCGATCGCCGAGGCCGAGCCCGTCGACCCGGCGCTCGACGGCCGCCATCGGCCACCGGGCCCTGGCGACTTGGCACAGGTCACCGACGTTATCGCCCGCTGCTTCGGCGCCGACACCGTTGAGGAGATCATCGCCCGGCTCGGCGAGGAACGCGGGGGCCAGGGCGCCTGGGCGCAAGCGGTTGCCAGCGACCTGCGGCGCCGGTCGCCGACCTCCCTCAAGCTCACGCATCGCCACCTGCAGCGGGCGCGCGAGGTCGATTTGCGCGCCACGCTGGTCGAGAACTACAGAATCGCACACCAATGCCTGGAAGGCGCTGATTTTTACGAGGGGGTGCGCGCGGTGGTGATCGACAAGGACCGGGCGGCGCGCTGGCGGCCGGCCCGGCTCGAAGATGTCACGGAGGCTCAGCTCGCCCCTTATTTTGGCCCGCCCGCGGACGGCGACCTGGTCCTCGCCAGTCGGGCGGAAATGCAAGCGCTCCAGACGTAGGGTCCCGGGCGCCTTCGTTAACCCATTGCCTTAAGTTTGAATTAGAGGCTTTCGGCTAGCGTCACCGATAACCGGGACCAACACCGGCAGCGTCAAATCGGATTGAGGGCTGGCACCATGAGTCTTGCGTTGGAGGCCGCGCGCCCGCGTGCGCCGGCGGGCGAAGAGACGTTTCGCAGCGAATATCTGCGCGCCCTGAGGTTGATCGAGCGCCTGCATCGTCTGCTGCTCGATGTCATCAAAGATGAATTCGATCGCCGCGGCGAGGCCGAGATCAACAGCGTTCAGGCGTTATTGCTCTACAATATGGGCGAAAGCGAGCTGACCGCCGGCGAGCTCAAGAGCCGCGGCCACTATCTGGGCTCCAACGTCTCCTACAATTTGAAAAAGCTCGTCGACATGGGCTACCTGCACTACAAGCGTTCCGACACGGACCGCCGCTCGGTGCGGGTGAGCTTAACGTCCAAGGGCGTGGAGGCCCGCGAGGTCATCCAGAGGCTTTACAGCCGCCAGCTGAGCTCCGTTGAGGCGGTGGGCCAGGTGACGGCGGAGGACTTGCGAGGTCTCAACCGGGCCTTGCTGCGCCTGGAGCGCTTTTGGGGCGACCAGATCCGCTACCGCCTCTGACCCGAGCCTTTGGGCCCACAAGGCCCTCCAACGCCCCTACACGGCCCCCACTCGACCTGCAACGGCCCGGCGCGCCCGCGGGCGCGCCGATCTTTTTCGCGCTGCTCTCACCCAAAGGGGGGACAGACGGAAATGCCGGTACTGTGCCGTTCTCCCGGCACGAGATCGGTTGCTTGAGAAGGACCTCGCGCTTGGCGCGCGCAGGTCCTAGACTTGCATTGGAAGGGTGGGAGTCCGCGCCGGCAAGGGTCGGACGGGCCGGGGACGGCGAGCGCATGAAGGCCAGACGAACAGGTACGCTCATGATTGGCGCGGCGGTCGCCGCGGCGGCCGCCTATTTTTTTTGGCCGCAGCTCAGCAGCAGTATCGGGGCCTTTGAGCCCAAGGCCACCGGCAAGCGCGATGAGGGGAAGGGCCGTGCCGCCGCGGCCGCGCCGGTGATGGCCGCCCAGGTCGTCGAAAAGGACATGCCCATGATCCTGAAGGCGCCCGGCACGGTGGAGCCGCTCGCCAATGTCGCCGTCAAGCCGCGCGTGGACGGACAGATTGTTGAAGTGCCCTTCCGCGAAGGTGACCACGTCAAGGAGGGCGACATCCTGTTCCGTCTCGATGACCGCATCGTCAAGGCCCAGATCGCCCAGGCGGAGGCCGCCATCGCCAGGGACCAGGCCAGCCTGCGCGATGCGGAGGCCACCTTGACGCGGCGCGAGGCCTTGATCGACCGCAAGATCGTGAGCGAGGCGGCGCTCGATCAGGCGCGCTATGCGGTGGAAGGCCTCAAGGCAAGCATCAACGCCGGCAAGGCCCTGCTCGAATCGCAAAAAACCCAGCTCGACTATCTGACGATCCGCGCCCCGATTACGGGACGGACCGGCAGCCTCGCCGCCAAGCTCGGCGCCACGGTGCGTAGCGCCGACGCCCAGGCCCTGGTCACGATCAATCAGACCCAACCCATCAACGTCGGTTTCGCAGTGCCGCAAAGCGAGCTCGGCGCGCTCAGGCGCGCGCTCGCCAACAAGGCCCCCGCCGAGGTCATCGTCGCCGACGGGGGGGAACCGAACGTGGTGCGGGCCACGATTGGCTTTGTCGACAACCAGGTGGATCGCACCACGGGCACCGTGACCGCCAAGGTGGTGGCCGAGAATGCCGATGAGACCCTTTGGCCGGGTCAGTCCGTCGAGGTGGCCTTAACCGTGGAGGTGCGCGCGCGCATGCTCTCGGTGCCCGCGGCGGCAGTGCTGCCCGCGCAGCAGGGAATGATCGCCTGGGTGATCGGGCCGGACAGCAAGGTGATGCCCCGGGTCGTGACGGTTGCGCGCATTGTCGGCCAGGTGGCCTATCTGAGCGGCGGCGTCAGCGTCGGAGATCGCGTCGTCACCGACGGCCAGATCCGTCTGGCGCCCGGCGTGCGCGTCACGGTCGAGGAGCCGCGGCGCGCGCCCGGCGCGGCCCCGGCGGTGCCGGAACGCAGCGCCGACGGCAGAGGTTAGGCCAAGAGGTTTAAGGCTCGAACGGTAGGGCCCAGGGATCGAACCAATGCGTCTATCGGAGCTGTGCATCCGCCGCCCGGTCATGACCACGCTGCTCATGGCCTCGCTGTTGCTGGCGGGCTTTTTTGGCTATCGCCAGCTGCCGATCGCGGCGATCCCGCGCATCGACGTGCCGACCATCACCGTTTCGGTGCAGTACCCCGGGGCCAGCCCCGATACCATGGCGGTATCGGTCGCCGCCCCGCTCGAGCGGCAGTTTTCGACCATCGCCGGCGTCACCTCCATTACCTCGCTCAATACCGAAGGGCGTACACAGATCACGCTGGAGTTCGATCTCAACCGCAATATCGACGCCGCCGCGCTCGATACGCAGTCGGCCATTTCGGTTGCCGCATCGCGCCTGCCTGAGGACCTGCCGACGCCGCCGGCCTATCGCAAAGTCAACCCCGCCGACTCGCCGGTGATATTCCTGGCGCTGACCTCCGAGACCGCCTTGTCGCAGGAGATGAACGAGTTTGCCGACAAGGTGATGAGCCCGCGGTTGTCGATGCTGCCCGGCGTGGCCCAGGTCAATATCCAGGGCGCTCAGAAGCAGGCCGTGCGCATCAAGTACGATCTCGATGCCTTGGCCACGCGCGGCATCTCGGTGGAGGACATTCGCCAAGCGGTGGCGGCACAAGCCAACATCTCCCCGATCGGCAGCATTCGCACCCAGAACCAGATCTACATCTTGGACGTGAAGGGGGCGGAGCCGACGGCGGCCTATTTCAAGCCGCTGATCGTCACCTGGCGCAACGGTGCGCCGGTGCGCCTGCAGGACATCGCCAAGGTCGAGGACTCCGTGGAGATCGAGGAGTCGAGGGCCGAGTTCAACGCCATGCGCTCGATCATCGTATCGATTCAACGCCAGCCCGATGCCAACACGGTGGCGGTGACCGATGCCGTGCGCGAGATCCTTCCACAGTTCGAACGCGAAATGCCGCCCACCATCAACCTCTCGGTGCTCAGCGATCGTTCCGAATCGATCCGCGATTCGGTGCACGATGTGCAGATCACCCTGATGCTGACCGCGGTTTTGGTCATTCTCGTGATCCTGGCGTTCCTGCGCACCTGGCGGGCGACTTTCATTCCGGCCCTGGCGCTACCGCTGTCGATCATCGGCACCTTCGCCGGCATGGCCTTGTTCGGCTTCTCGCTCGACAACGTAAGCTTGCTTGCCCTCACCCTGGCGCTCGGCTTCGTCGTCGACGATGCCATCGTCGTGCTGGAGAACATCGTGCGCTACGTCGAGCAGGGCATGAAGCCATTCGAAGCGGCCATCAAGGGCGCCAACGAGATCGGCTTTACGGTGCTGTCGATCACCATCTCGCTGGTGGCGGTGTTCATCCCGATTCTTTTCATGGGCGGGATCGTCGGCCGCTTCTTCTTCGAGTTCGCGATGACGATCAGCTTCGCCATTTTGTTGTCGGGCTTCGTCTCGCTGACGCTGACGCCGATGCTGTGCTCGCGATTGCTCAAGGGCCACCATGGCGGCGACGTCAAGCCGAACCTACTCTCACGCGCCTTCGAAGGCGGCTACAATGCCATGGCGACCGGATATCGCGTCACGCTGGACGCATCGCTCAAGGTGCCCAGCCTGATGATCCTGCTCGTGCTCGGCACCATAGTTGCCACGGTTTATGCCTTCGGCATCGTCAAGAAGGGCTTTTTGCCGACCGAGGACACCAACATCATTATCGTGCGCACCGAGGCCGCGCCCGACATTGCCTTCCAGGCCATGCTCGATCGCCAGCGCATCGTCTCGGAGCGAATTCGAGCGGATCCGGACGTGCTGTACGTCAATTCCAGCGTGCAGCAGACCAGCTTCAACCCGACCCTGAACCGCGGCTCCATCTTCGTGCAGCTGAAGACGCGACCGGAACGGACCAACCGGGGCAGCATCAGCGATGTGCAAAATCGTCTGCGCCGCAGCCTGTCCGGCATCCCGGGTATCCGCGCCTTTCCGGTGCCGCTGCAGAACTTGCGCATCGGCAGCCGGAGCGGCGCCGCGCTCTATCAATACACATTGACCAGCGTCAATCAGACCGAACTTTATGACAATGCGCAGCGGCTGATCGAGCGCACCAAGCAGGCGCCGGGGTTCACCGATGTCACCAGCGACCTGACGCTCGGTGCCCGGCAGCTGACGCTCAACGTCGATCGCGACGCGCTGGCGCGCTACGGCGTCACCATGGATACCTTCCGATCCACGCTTTATTCCGCGTTCGGCACGCGCCAGATCGCCACCGTCTATACCCCCTCCAACGACTACCAGGTGATCATGGAGACGGACAAGGCACGCACGCTCGACCCCAGCGTGCTGTCGAAGATTTACGTGCGCTCGAACACGGGCCAGCAGGTGCGCCTCGACTCCATGACGACCGTGACGCTGGGACCGGGCCCGGTGTCGGTGGCGCGGCAAAGCCAGTTGCCGGCGGTGACCATCACCTTCAATCTGGCGCCGGGCTACACGCTGGGTGAGGCCGTGGCGGCCATGCGCGAGCTCGAACGAGAAGTGAAAATGCCGGCCACCATCACCGGGCAGTTTGCCGGCACCGCGCAGGTGTTCGAAAGCTCCTTCCGCGACCAGCCGCTGCTCATTGCCGCCGCCATCCTGACCATCTACATCGTGCTTGGCATTCTCTATGAGAGCTTCATCCACCCGATCACGATTCTGTCTGGGCTGCCCTCGGCCAGCCTGGGTGCGCTGGCCATCCTCTGGCTGTTCGATATCGAGCTCACCATCATCGCCGTGATCGGCATTATTTTGCTGGTCGGGATCGTCAAGAAGAACGCGATCATGATGGTGGATTTTGCCATCGAGGCCCGCGCCCGCGGCGCAACCCCGCGCGAGGCCATCCGGGAGGCGTGCCTCCTGCGCTTCCGGCCGATCATGATGACCACCATGGCAGCCCTGTTCGGCACGCTGCCGATCGCGGTCGGCTGGGGAGCGGGTGCGGAGTTGCGCCAACCGCTGGGTTTGGCGGTCGTCGGCGGCCTTGCCGTTTCGCAATTGCTCACGCTCTACATTACGCCAGCCATCTATCTAATGATGGAAAGGCTCGGCACACGCCTGGGCGCGGGCCGACGCGAGCACGTTGCGGCCGCGGGCGCGCCCGAGGCGGAGCAGCGGCCCCTGGCGGCGGAGTGAGGGCTACAGAGGCTCACGCCTGCGGCCATCGCCGGAACCTCGGCACCGTGCTCTAGCCGGGCTTTGCTGCGCCGCAGGCGTGTCCTTGCGGGGGTGGCACGACGCCCCGCCTAGCTTTGCCGCGGTTTCGCGCCTATTGTTCCGCTTACGGTCCTGTGGGGAGGGCTAGGCATGCGCAAGCTCGTGGTGTTCATGCTCGGGGTCGCCCTGGCGCTGGGCACTTTCGCCTCTTCGTGCGCTGCGGCGCCCGAAAAGCGCGTGGCGCTCGTGATCGGCAATGCCGCCTACTCCGGCATCAGCCCCTTGCAAAAACCGCTCAACGACGCCCGGAAGATGGCCGAGCTGCTGCGCGGGTTGAACTATGAGGTGATCCTTGGGCTCGATGCCAGCAAGCGCGACCTCGACGGCCTCGCCCAGAGGTTCCGCGCCGCGCTCAAGGGCGCCGACGTCGGCTTCTTCTTCTATTCCGGGCACGGATTTCAGACCAATCGGATCGAGCAGCAGCACCCGATCAATCACATTGTCCCCGTCGACTTCAATGTCCACGACGCCAGCACGGCGCCGGGCTCGCTGGCCCTCGACGTCATCATCGAGGCGATCCGCAGCCAGGCGCGCGTCGGTTTCATCTTCATGGATGCCTGCCGCAACGACCCGCAGCTGACGGCGGCCTCAGAGCGTTTGGCCAGCAACACGCGCAGCGTCACCATTGCCCGCGGCTTCGCGCCGGTCGCCGTGATCGAGAAGGCACCGGCAGCCAAGGCCAGCGTCGCCAAAGGTCCAACAGGGCTGCTGATCGCCTACGCAACCGATCCGGGCAACGTGGCGTTGGAGGGCGAGACCGGCGCGCTCAGCCCCTTCACCGGCGCGCTCACCAAGCATCTCATCGCCCCCGGGCTGAGCGCTGCCGAAATCATGGGGCGCGTCTCGGCGGAAGTGTCGGCGCAAACGCGTGGCCAACAAACGCCCTGGAACGTGTCGTCGCTGACCGCGGGCACCTACCAATTCACGCCGAGGCCCCCGGCGCCGCCGACCACCGGGACGGCGAAGGCGCCGGCTGCGCGGCCCGGTGGGACCTCACTGCCTCCCAACTTGGGTGTCGGCGTCGGCAGCGGCCTGTGAGCCGGCGGTAGCCTCGCTTGCCGCTCGCATGCGTCATTTGACGATCTCGTAGCTCGTCAAGGCATAGCCCCAGCGCTTCAGCTCGTCGCGATCGCTGCCGCCGGCGCGGGCGCGCGCGGCGAGCGCCACCTCGATTTGCCGGATGATGCGCATGAGAAAACTCGGCGGGTCATTGACCGGCTGGAAGCCCTTGCTGATCACGACCTGGCTGGCGGCAAAACGCTCGATGTCGAACTCTTCGGGCGCGACCACGGCCAAAAGCTCGCCCTTGCCGATCGGTTCGACCGCCTGGAAGGCCGTAAAGCCCGGGTAGTCGGGGCCCGGCACGGCGACCGGCTGGGCGGCCCGAATGTGGCCGAGCTCGGCGGCCGTCACGAAGCGGTTGGGGTAGATCAGCGTCACTTCCCGGCTGGCATTGATGTCGAGGATGATCAGCCTGCCGGCGATGTCGCTTAGGGCTTCGAAGATCACCTGCTGGCCCAGACGTACGCGATTCCCACCGCGAATGCCGAGCTTCAGGCGACCTTTACTGGCGCCGAGCAGGCCTTCGAGCTGCTTCAGTCCCTCTTGCAGCAAGACCGGGTTCAGCTGCGCCGCCCCGCTCGGCTCAAGCGCGGGCGCCGCGCCGGTCAGGGGACCGGTGTGCCGTTGGATCCAGTCGGCATAATGCGAAATGCGGGTATAGACCCCGTAGGCATTGCGTTCAGCGCAGCCCTCACCCCAGCTGACGATGCCGACTTGCCACGGACAACCTTGCGCGTCGGTCATGATCAACGGACCGCCGCTATCGCCCTGACAGCTGTCCTTGCCGCCCTCCTCGAGGCCGGCACAAATCTGCCCGGCGCCGATCGCCGCATTGGCATATCGGCCTTTGCACCTAGTCTGTACTACGGTTTCGACGGCCGTTTCCAAAAGCGTGGCCGATCCGGCATAAAGCTCGCCCCGACCGTCGGACCGGCTGAAGCGATTGAGCTGCTGTGACTTGGTGTAGCCGAACCCGGCCACGCGCACCTGGGTGCTGCCCGTCGGACCGGGATCGGAGGTGCCGGACAGGGATATTCGGCTGATCTGACCGCGCCAGGGTCGGCCGAGCTTGAGCAGCGCGATATCATCGCCCTGGTTGGGGGCAATCGCCTCAAGGGCCCCTGACTGTTCGGCCTCCGAGCCCCGGAAGGCGGCGTCGACCGCGGCCCGATAACGCTCGTGCATTACGACCTGCTCGACCGGATAGACGTGCTGGGCGTTGGCCGACCGCAGATCCCCCACGCCAAGCACGACCTCGAGACGCCCCTCATGATTCTCGCCGCGGGAATTGCGCAGCGCGCCCGTCAGCTGGGCGACGTAGCTCGGCAGGCAATGCGCCGCGGTCAGAATCCAGCGCTCGCTGATGGCCGCAGCCCCGCAAAAATAGCGCGACACCTGTCCCGTGTCGGAGTGCAGCCGAAGCGTGGCGATGCCCGGCCAATCGGGTAGACGCGCGTTCTCGCCGCCGACGATTTTGGTGCGGGCACTGCTGCACTGACGCTCCTGCGCCCACCCTTGACCGGCCGACGCGAGAACCGCCACGCAAGCCATCACAACAACCGGAAAGTTCGCGCCGCGGCCGCCGTTCCCAGCGCGGCCGCCGTCCCCAGCGCGGCCCCCATCGCCCGCGTGGCCAACCTCCCGCTGGCAACGCATGTCCCCCTCGCAAGCCATATAGCCCCCCTGCCCCAACGTCCCCACGCCCTGTGCACGAGCCACCGATGCTGCCACGGCGTGCCCGCCAAGAGTATAGGCAGTCCTGCTCCGCTCCAAGTCTGCGCGCCTGACGCGCGCGGCTCTTGATCGGGCCAATTCCACCTCACGTGTTGCACCCTCACATACTCCCCACAGCTCGATGGTGCACGAGCTGTGGGGTCGGGCCTGGCGCGAGACCTTTGGCGTCCCTCCTCCTCGCCTCTCCCGCTCCTCGTGGGGTGTGCACGCTCCCTGGAGGAGCACTGCGCCCCTCAGGCCGGCATGCGTCCCATCAAAGCCATCAGGAGAACGACGACCAGCACCACGCCAACGAGCCCTGATGGGCCGTAGCCCCAGCCCCGGCTATGGGGCCAGGACGGCAGGGCCCCGAGCAGGGCGAGAATCAGGATGATCAGCAACACAGTTGATAGCGTCATAGCTCAGCTCCTCACACGGGTGAATATTGCGATCTGTGCGCCAATGCGGAACACCCGGGCACGGTTCCCAGCGCACCGCGGGCAAGGCCTAAAGACGCGGCGGGGCGCCGCGCGGGAGCAGCAAGATGATCGCCTAACGACTTGGGGCTGCAGGGAACAATCGACCAGCGCAGGCGTTGGGCTCGGGCCTGAACTGTGCAAGGAGCGCTGAGATGGTGCGACGTTATTCGAAAAAGGCCGCCAAGACCGTCAAGAGCGCGATGAGCCGCCGCAAGCACGGTACGCTAAAGAGCGGCCGCAGCCGCAAGACCGTCAAAAGCCGCAAACAAGCAATTGCCATCGGGCTATCAGAGGCGCGCCGGAAGGGCCAGAAAGTTCCAGCCCGCAAAAAGGTTGGCAAGAAGAAATAAAGGCGCTCAGGGTGTCCCAGCAGGGAGCACGAAATCGTTGTTGCGCGAGCCCGGTGACCGGTTCTAGCGCGCGGCCCGCCACGTCCGATAGACGCTGCCGTAGGTGCGGTTGAGATCGCGTTCTTCGTAGCCTTTGGCGATCAGAACGTAGATCGTCAGGCCTACCGCCAGCAGCGCGTGACCGAGCGTCATGTACGGCGTCGCCCACACCGCCATCAGCACGCCGACGTACATGGGATGGCGCAGCCAGCGGTAGAGCCATTGCGTCTTTAGCGGCAGCGACTCCGGCTCGCGCTGCCGATACCAATCCAAAACCTGGCTTACGCCGAGCAGCTCGGCGATGCCGAACGACAGCGCGCCGGCGAGCAAAATGAGCCAGCCCAGGGCAAACGCCGCCCAGCAGGCATCGCGCAGCATGGGATAATCGACGCGCCAGACCTCGATCGGAATCGGCTGCCAGAGCACAATCAGCGCCAGCAGGACAAAATTGGCGGCATGAACGTAGGTTGCGCGCTCGAGAGCGGGTGGCAGCAGCGCGCGCCAACGCCGCTTGAAGGCGGGACGCGCCATGAGGGAATGCTGAAGGCCGAAGGCTGCAATCAGGGCAAAATCGATGGCGCCGGCAACAACCGGGTCCTCAACACCGAGCCCGACGTCGGCGGAGCGCTCGAGCCAAGGTGTGGTAGAGCGCGGCGCGTTGCTGAGAAAGACGCCGAACAAAGGCCAGAACACGGCCATGACGCTCGCGCCGGCCAGACCATAGATCAAGCCGGCAACACGTTGCAGGCGGAGCGTTTGCGCGGTCGCCGACAGTGACGATCTTGGCGTTCCAGCATAGGCCACCGACGCGTGCTCCCTCTCCAGCAGCCAGATCGTCAAATGTTGCCCCGCAGCTTGGTTGGCAACGTTGGCGCCTCGTCAGAGTTCCTCGCGGCTGTGGCGAAACTGCGGTCAAGTCGGGCTCACAACGTGTCGAGCCAAGTGTGCCGAGCCGCGAGGCATCGCTTGCCGCAGTTGCTCCAGTCTACACTGCCGAGGCGACTTGTCCGGGCGCCAACGCATGAACTTGGTGCCATGCCGGAAGCGATCGCTGCTGACGTGATCGTAGCGCACTTCTGCCACCAGGCTTGGCCGCAACGGCTCCCAGGCGCTCGAGCGTTCTCGGCTCCAACGACTGGGCGCACCCGGTTGCGCGCCGCTGAACCCCGGCGGTGCCATCAGCTTCTCGAGACGCTTGGTCAGGCCGGGCTTGTCGGCAGCGGGGATGGACGAGGTGAAACCGACATGATGCAAAAGGCCCTTTTCGTCATAAAGCCCAAGCAGCAGCGAGCCGACCAACCGCCGGCGCGTGTCATAGCGAAAGCCGCCGACCACGCAGTCCGCCGTGCGCAGGGATTTGACCTTCAAGGTGGCGCGGACGCCGGGCAGATAGGGCAAGTCGAGCCGCTTGGCGACGACGCCGTCGAGGGATCTATCTTGCGCGCGCAACCACCGCCGCGCTGCCTCGAGGGAGCGCGTGAACGGCGTGAGCGCCAACCCGCGAGCCTTGCCGTTGCCGCTCGTAAAGAGCCCCTCGAGCGCGGCGCGGCGTTCGACAAACGGCGCGCCCAGCAGTGGTTTGCCGCGCGTCGCCAGCAAGCAATCGAAAGCCACGAAGGTCGCCGGCGTCTCCAGCGACAGGCGCCGGATCCGGCTTTCGGCCGGATGCAGGCGACCCTGCAGGGCCTCGAAGGCGAGGGCGCCATGGCGCGCGATCGTCAGTTCCCCGTCGAGCACGAAGGCGCGCGGCCTCAGCGCGCGCAAATTGTCCAATACCTCGGGGAAAAACCGCGCTAGCGATTTGCCCGACTTGGCCTTGATCTCGACCTCGCCACCGGCTCGAAACGCCAGGCAGCGGAAGCCATCCCATTTCGGCTCGTAATGCCAGCCTGGGCCCGCCGGCAACTCGGCCGCGGCGCGCGCCTCCATCGGGCGCAACGCCAGCTCAACGCCCAAAGTCTCCAGTTGGGAAGTCGCCGTCTTGCGCATCGCGGCGCGTCAAGCCTTGCGCGTCCTCGCCGACAATTTCCCGATTGCGGCCTCGATGGGGCGCTCGGCATCGCCGTAGTCCTGCCAGGGCCAAGATTTGGCGATCAGGCTCGGCACGTTGGCAAGCGTGAACCGGCCCGGGTCGAGGCCGGCGCGCAGCTGGCTCCAGGCGAGCGGCATGGACACCGTCGCGCCCGGCCGGGCGCGTGGCGACAAAGGGGCCACCGCCGTTGCGGTACGATCGTTGCGCAAATAGTCGAGATAAATACGCCCCGCGCGCAATTTCTTGCTCATCGTTATGAGATAGCGCGCAGGGGAATCCTTGGCCATCTCGCCGCAAACGGCCGCGGCGAAACGCTTGGCCGCGTCCCAGCCCACGCCATCGGCTTTGACACTGAGCGGCGCGACGACGTGAAGGCCCTTGCCACCCGTCGTCTTGCAAAAGGCGACGAGGCCGAGGCGCTCGATGCGCTCGCGCAGCTCCTTGGCCGCGGCAATGACCTCGCCGAAGGGCACATCGCTGCCCGGGTCGAGATCGAAGATCAGCCGACCCGGCCGCGCCGGTTGATCGGGGGCACAGTTCCAAGGATGGAATTCGACGGCGGCGATCTGAGCCAGCGCAATCAGCGCCTCGACCCGGTCGACCTGCAAGTAGGGCTTGCGGTCGCCGGCAACCGAAGTGAGCGTGATGAGCTTTGCCACGCCCGGCATGGCGTGGCGCTGAAAGAACCGTGCGCCGTTGATGCCATCGGGCGCCCGAACGATCGAACATGGGCGACCGCGAACATGCTCGATCATCCGCGGTCCCACCTGCTCGAGATAGCGGGCGAGATCGAGCTTGGTGACGGCGGCGCTGGCGCCGGCCGCCGGCCACAGCTCCTTGCCGGGCTTGGAGATCGTAATCGCCAAAACCGCGCTCTGCGGCGCATCGGCGCTCTCTGCGGGCCGTCGCCGCGCGCGTGCGCGCTTGGGGGGTTGCGCGTCTTTTTTGCCGGTGTTCTCGCTGATCCATTGGACGCGCGGGTCGGAGCGATGTTCGCCGGCCTGCATGAACGGCTTGGGTCGCTGCCCCTTTCCATCGGCGATTTGCTGCATGTTGCGGCCGGAGGCGACGGAGCGATCGCGGGCGAGCAGGGAGCTGTCGCCCTCGCGTTCGAAGCCGTCGCGATGTTTGATCAGCAGCCAATTGTGGCGCTTGCCGGCCCCACCTTTCGGCTGCATGCGCACCAGCACCCAGCCGCCCTTGAGCTTCTTGCCGGCGAGTGAGAATTTGAGTTCCCCCGCGCGCAAGGCCTGGGCAGGATCGACCTTGCCGTCCGGCAGCCAGAAGCCGCGGTCCCAGAGCATGACGGTGCCGCCGCCATACTCGCCCGCGGGGATCGTGCCCTCGAAGTCGCCATAGTCAAGCGGGTGGTCCTCGACCTCGACGGCCAAGCGCTTGTCGGCGGGATCAAGCGAGGGACCCTTGGTGACTGCCCAGGACTTGAAGACGCCGTCGACCTCGAGCCGCAAGTCGTAATGAAGGCGGCTGGCGTCATGTTTTTGGATGACAAAGCGTGGGTATTGGCCGCGGCCAACGGAGCTCTTGCCGCTCGGCTCGGGCGTCTTTTTGAAGTCGCGCTTGGCCTGGTAGAGCGCAAGAGCCTTCTTTGCCATCGGGACCTCCCGGGTTTGCAGGCGCAAGGCGCTGGCGCCGCCCCCCCTCAACGGTCAATGCGGTGTTGCTGTTCCGCACCAGGAGGTCGGACCATTCCGGACGGCGTCTCCTGCCGCCACGCGGTCCAAATCGGCAACGACCACCTTGGCCTCGAACAGCGCCGGGCGCGGCTCGACGCCGGCAAACGGGGGGAGCCCTCCTCAAGCCAGGAGCGCGGCGCCGGCTGCTCCCGCAGCGTCTGCCGGCGGGGCTCGCGTAGGCTCCATCTTATCGGTTCATGATCGGGATCCATGGTCTGATGGTCGCAGCTGAAGACCTCAAGACGATGCCCGTGGGGGCACGAACGTGGAGGAAGAAGGCATTGGGTATGCCGTGCCGTCCCGGTCCGCGCTCGGGATTGGCAAGGCAGCCGGTAGTCGCCATCAGACCGCACCAATGCATGACCTGCAGCGGCGTCGGCACCCAGTAAGCCAGACGGTGCAGGCGCGGCCCCCTGCCATTGGTGAAGGCAAGGTCGTGCACATTGCCTTTGCGGTGCATCCAGGCCGCCGCGATGTGGCCCGAAGGCCTATCCTCCTCGGCATACTCGGTAAGCCGGAAACCCAGCGCGGCATAAAAATCGATGGCGCCCTGTAGGTTGGGTGCCGGGACATTAAAGTGATCGAGGCGTTGCGGCTGCACGCCCTTATAGGTGCCGTAGCGCTGCAGCAGCCGCTCGCGCTTTTCCATGGCAAAAAAGTTCGACCGGCACCCCGTAAGGGTCGACGGCCGTCAGCGTACGGCCTTGATAGGTCGCTCGACGAACGCGTGCTCGATCCCGCGCCCCTTGAAGTATCGGGCAGCCTTGTCGAGCTCCTCCGCGGAGCCCGACTTTGAAGCCAAGATGCTGGGCGGTCGGCACCTCGCGGCGGCGCAGCACCAAGGAGTGAGGTTGCCTCTCCTCGATGCCACGCAGGTAGAGGGTTCCCCGGTCGGCGTCCTCGACGACGAGGCCGAGGGCGTCGGCATAGAAGGCGCGGCTACGACCAAGGTCGGCGACAGCCAAGGCGATGTGGCTGCTGCGAACGATGTTGAAGGGTGGCTCCAAGGTGGGTTTTGGAACGGGCATTTCGAGGCTCAAAAGCCGACGGTCTCGCTGGACAGGCCGCATTCCAGCGTGAGACGGTGCGGCGGGATATTCGTTGCGGGCGCGGGTGTGCAATGCTAGGGCTGCGCCCGCCTGCGCAAAGCCCTGCCGCGCCTAAGGGCGGCTGCCGGCGATGCCGGCAGGGTCGTCTCCGAGCGCAGGAGCCCCAAGCTCAGAACCTCAAAACGCACAGCCCGAATGGCATAAAGAGAAAACCAATGGCGAGGCAGTCCGAGCGCGGCGTGGGCCTTTCGACCTACCGGCAGCGTGCCCGCGTCGAAATCGAAATCGGCACCTGGGGCAGCCTGTTGACGGCGCTGCTGTTCTTCACCTGCGGCATCGTCGACTACTTCACCACCGAGGACGTGACGTGGATCAGCATGCTCGGCTGTCTGACGGGCCTTGGCACCATCGCCGTCATCCTGATCCGCGCCCATCTATCGAACGCAACCGTGCGCGCCCGACGGGCGCTGCGCCGGCTGCGCGCGCATTAGACAAAGGCGCGCCCGGCGGGCGTTCGCTTACCTCGCGGCCGCTTGCGAGGCGTATTGCGCCTCGCCTCTGCCAAACGACCAGTTCTCGGCCTTGACCTCGATAAGATTGATGAAAACGTCGTCCGGCCGCAGCCCCGGCTTTTGCGCCAGCCGTTCGGCGATGCGCGCAAACAGCCGGCGCTTTTGCTCAAGGCTGCGCGTATTGCTCACGGTCAGCTGAATGATGGTCAATTCGTCAGAGTAGTCGATGCCGAGGTAGCTCGGCGCATGCACGATCGGGCTATCGGCATCATGTTGGGTGATGATCTGGAACAAGTCCTGTTCGGGGACACCGAAGGTTTCGACCAGGGCCGACTGGACCCCTTGCGAAATTGCCCGGCGAAACTCCGGCGACTTGCCCTTGGGCAGGGCGATGCGAACCAGCGGCATGGGCGACCTCGAAAACCATTGACGTTCACCCCAGTTGGGGTGGCGACGGCGGCATGACAAACGACAATGCTTTGCCGTTGCTGTGAGAATATTTCAGCTTGCCGAAATCAGGCTATCGACCGCGCGGCCGGCCATCCTGGCGCGGCGTGCGCTGGGCGAGCAGGATGCCGCCGACGACCAGCACCAGGGCCATGGCATGGAATGGGGCGAAGGGCTCGCTCAAGAGCGTGACGGCCATGATTGCCGAAAACAAGGGGACTAGATTCATGAAAATTCCGGTGCGGCCTGGGCCGATCAGGTCGACGCTGCGCAACAGGAAGATTTGGGCCAGGCAGGAGGGAAAGATCGCCACATAGGCGATGATCAGCACACCTTTGTAGGTCGGCGCCGTCGCGCCTTGGGCCATGACCTCGTAGAGCGCAAGCGGAATCGAGGTCAGGGCCGCGATCATGGCTAGAAGGGTGAAGAAGGCAGCTCCCGGCATTTCCGGACGATCGCGCAGGGCCACGGTAAAGAAGGCATAAAGCACGCAGGCGATCAGCATCAAGACATCGCCCACATTGAGCTCGACGTGGAGGACCGAGAGGGGAGCGCCGCGGGTGGCGATCACCACCACGCCAAGCGTCGTTATCAAGGCGCCGGCCACCTGCACCAAGGTCGCACGCGTGCCGTGCGCGACGAAGGCGCCGGCCAGCACAAACATCGGCAAGCAGCCTTGCAGGATGCCGATATTGATCGCGGTGGTGTAGTGTGCCGCCACATAGTAGAGGGCATTGAAGCCGGTGAAGCCGAACACGGCCATCAATACCACACTGAAGAGGCGGGCACGAATGTTTGGCCAATGCTGGCGCACCTGGCCTCCATAGATCGGCCACAACACCCCGATCACCAGCACCCACCGCAGCAAGGTGAGCTGCATCGGTGTGACTTGGCCGACGGCCAGGCGGCCGGCGATGGTGTTGCCGGCCCAGAACACGCAGGTCAGCGTGAGCAACAGGCTGGGCCAGCTGTAGAGCCCGAAAAGCACGCGTTGGACGCCGTCGCGCATTGCATCGCCGATGGTGTGGGAAAGCCGTCTTGGACCGGCGACAACTAGCAGAATTCCGGCGCCGAGAAAGACCCATCAGGCCGCGGCTTGCGCAAGTGCCGGCTTTGAGCTCAGTCCAGGTGCCAGCCGTAGAGCCAATCGTAACCCGCCATCAGCCAGGCACCCGGCAATAACCGTAACACCGCATCCCGCGCCCAGGCCAGCGGTGGACCAAGGTGGTAGAGCTGACCGTTGCGGCGGCTGAGCGCCTCGACCCTGGCGGCGCGCGCGCGCCGTTGCGCCGCAAATTCAAGCAGGCTGGCGGCCACATCGACTTTTGCCTGGCCCAGCATCGAGCCCAAGAGCAAACCATCTTCGAGCGCGAGCGCGCCTCCCTGGGCCAGGTGCGGCAGCACGGGATGGGCGGCATCGCCGATCAGGCCGATGCGCTCAAGGGACCACGTCGGCAGCGCGGCAAGACGATAAAGCGCCCATTTGCGATACTCGGGGGCGCGGCTGAGGACGTCGGTCAGCGAGTGGTGGAAAGCGGCAAGCGGCGCCAGCGCGCTTTTGGCATCGACGCGGCTTTCCGCCGCGGACGCCGGCCACCGCTCGCGAGCGATGATGACGACGGCCACCTCACGGCCGGCACGCACGGGATAGTGCACGACGTTGGCACGTGCCCCGAGCCAAAGGCCCACATGCGGCTCGGCCAGGGCGCCGGCGGCCGCCGCCGCAATGAGCGCGCGCGTCGCCGTCGCACCGGCGAACTGCGGCCTGGCAGAGGGGCAAATCGTTTGCCGCACGGTGGACCATAGGCCATCCGCCCCGACCAGCGCCCCTCCCACCAGGCGCTCCCCCGCCCTATCTTCGGCCACCACGCCGGTCGGCTCTTGCCTGAACGCGTTGAGCGCGTAATCGGCGCGCAGCACAAGATCGGGCTGTTCCGCCGCCGTGACGGCGAGCGCCGCGTGCAGATCGGTGCGGTGCATGGTCCAGTAGGGGGCGCCGTGGCGCGCCGCGAACCACCCCCCGAGCGGCAGCTGCGCCAGGCGGCGGGCTGAGCGGCCGTCAAAGACAACAAGACTGGCCGGTTCACCGACCTGGGCACGCAGCCGTTCGGCTAGTCCCAGCCGCGCAAGGACTTTGACCCCATTGGCCCCCAGCTGGATGCCTGCGCCTTCGGTCGCAAAGCACGGCCGGCTCTCCAGCACGATGGCGCCGCGGCCGTGGCGTGCGAGCGACAGCGCCAGTGCCAGTCCGGCGATGCCACCGCCGAGCACCAGGATTGGTCGCCCGTCTCCCACGGGATCAAGCGCCGCCGCGCCTCAAGGTCCCAGCCGGTCCTCGCTAACGAGGCAGCCCGGCGGGTCGGATTGATCGGCCGCCAACCGGCCATCGTGGATATACAAGGTCGAACAATAGGGGCACAAAATCTGCGGGTCGGCCCCCATATCCAGAAAAACGTGGGGGTGATCGTGCGGCGGTCGCGCACCCATGCACTGGAATTCTCTGACGCCAATATAGATTTTTTCCACGCCCGGATCGTTGGCAAGATGCGGGATGCTCGAAACTGCCATGGGCGGCCCTGCTCAAAGGATCGAAAACAGCCCAAATGTAGTTGCTCGCCGCCCCAGATGATAGGGGTTAGCAAGGTCGCAGGCTGATGGCTGAGGAGGAGCAGGCAGTGCAGGCCTTCGATTCGGACGGCGTTTGCATCCGCTTCATCGATGAGGGCGACGGTGATCCGGTGCTGCTCGTGCACGGGTTCGCCTCGAGCGTGAGGTACAATTGGCTCGATCCCGGCTGGGTCAGCTTGTTGCGGCGCAAGGGCTACCGCGTGATCGCCTACGACAACCGCGGACACGGTGAGAGCGAGAAGCTGTACGAGCCACAAGCCTATCAGCCGTCGGCCATGATGGAGGACGCCCGGCGTCTGCTCGATCACCTCGGCATCGCACGCACCGACGTGATGGGCTATTCGATGGGTGCCCGCCTTACGGCGTTCCTCGCCCTGACGCATCCGCAGCGCGTGCGTAGCGCCATCTTTGGCGGGCTTGGCGGCAACATGACCCGGCCGCTGGCCGGCACCGGACCCATTGCGCACGCGCTGGAGGCGGGCTCGATTGACGAGGTCGTCAATCCGACGGCGCGCACTTTCCGCGCCTTTGCGGAAAAGACCGGCAGCGACCTTGCGGCGCTCGCCGCCTGCATCCGCGGCTCACGTGAGCCGATCAGCCGGGAGATGGTGGCCAAAATTGCCTGCCCGGTTCTGGTCGCGACCGGTACCGAGGACGTCATCGGCGGCGCCGCCGAAGAACTCGCCCAGCTCATCCCCGGCGCCCAAGCCTTGCCGATCCCGCGCCGCGATCACATGCTGGCCGTGGGCGATCGCGTCTACAAGGAGGGCGTGCTGGCCTTCCTGGCGGGACGACCCTAGCCGGCGCAAGAGTTCTCGCTAGTAGCCCCGCTCCCAATCGATCGCATTGTGCAACGGTCGGCCGTCGAGATAGGCGCGCAGGTTTTCGCAGAACACGTCGATGGCACCGTGCCGGTCCTGATCGCTGACGTTGGAAATGTGTGGCGTGATCACGACCCTGGGGTCGGACCAAAGCCGCGCCATGGGAGTGCGCTCGAACTCGCCCGTGTAGACGTCAAGGACGACGCCGCGCAGCCGATCGCGTGCCAAGGCATCGGCCAGGGCGTCCTCATCGATGATCTCGCCGCGCGCCACATTGACGAGCACGCTGCCGGCCTTCATCCGGGCGAAGCGCTCGGCGTTGAACAGGTGGTTTGTCTCGGGCGTCCATTGACAACAGATGGCCACGATATCGCTTTCGGCCAGGAAGCCATCAAGCTGATCGGGCCCGCCGATGCCGCTAAAGCCTGGCGGCAAGGGCGCCGCGGCGGCGGGCCTCCGGCGGGTGCCGACGACGCGCATCCCGAGCCCGGCACAAAGCCTGCCGACCTCCAGACCGATGCCGCCGGCGCCGACGATGCACGCAGTCTTGCCCGCGAGCAGCAGCGGACGATAGGCGCGATGGTTGAACGCACGGGCATCGCGATCGATCGCCGCCCGCGGCAGCCCCTTGGCAAAATGCAGGATGCCGGCCAGCGCGTACTCGGCCATGGCCAGCGTATTACCCGCCCCGCGCGAGGTCGTCGTCAGCACGTCGCTGCCCCACAAATCGCCAAGCATCAGGTTGCTGGCGCCCGCGGGCCGCTGGTGAAACCACTTGAGCTTTGGCGCCCGGGCGCGCAGGTCGCGTGGAAACGGCCAACCGCCTAGAATCACCTCGGCTTCGGCGAGGAGGCGGTCGCGCTCCTCGCGGCTGCCCGCACCCGCGGCGCCCGGCGGCAAGTAGCGCTGCGACGTAAAGGCCGGCCAAGTCTCGCGAATTTCCCCGTCGTACCAGCCGCCGGCGTCGGTCAGGCGGACGGCAGGATCGACGGCCTCAATCTGCCGACGTTCCTCGGCGCTGATGCGCTGGATGCTCAACACGTTGATGTGACGCATGGACGCTCCTGGCCGGTCGCAAGCTTGCTGCGGAGCGGCATCATCGTCTCTGGGTCG
The DNA here is from genome assembly GCA_035573335.1 of Hyphomicrobiaceae bacterium. Lineage (GTDB taxonomy): Bacteria > Pseudomonadota > Alphaproteobacteria > Rhizobiales > Hyphomicrobiaceae > AWTP1-13. The sequence continues at coordinate 94,070 of DATMZT010000020.1, forward strand.
TGGCGCGGTCGAGGACTTTTTTGGCTTGCGGCCGCTTTGGCTTGCGCGCCGCCCAAGGCGGGGGCGCTGTTGGCGCCTTTGTTGGGGTTGCCTAGGCACCCAGCGCGAATGCCGGCACCGTACGTATGCCCTGCGGCGCCCGCGGATCGACCTCGAAGTCGATGATACGCCCCAGCTTCCTGCGCGCTTGCGCGCCCGAATATTTATGCGCGGCCGCCAGACCCAGCCGCGCATAAAGCCCAAGGCCGCTTTGCGGCCGGGCCAAGCGCTCGAGCCCTAGCGCTCGGCGCAGAACTCCGTTGGCATAGTTGACCGCGTAGGCGTTGCGCAGCTCGCGCGTCATATGCTCCGTCGTGAACGAGACATTGAGACAATCTTGGTTGACGATCCGATGCGGACAGTTGAGCGGCCAATGCAGCATGCGGCCAGGTTCGAGGTCGATGACGTCGGCGTGCGCATCAAACCAGGGCTCGTAGTTGAGGGAGATTTCGTGCGCTTCACCTAAAACGATCTTCTCAAGGGCGGCCTGCGGCAGGAACGGCGGCGTGTTGGGATAGACGTAGACGCGTTTGCCCCCGCGCACCTGCCAGAGCGTCTGTCCCGGGACATCGGCGTGGTAGTAGACTTGCACCTTGGGAGAGGAAATCAGGATCGACATCTTGTGATTGAAGGACTTGAAGCCCTCGACCCGCAATGCCAGCTCGGCGTAGATCGAACGCAGAACCTCGGCGTAGCGGCCATCGAGCCGGTGCGGCTGCTGTAAAAGGATCCAGATGTGGCCGTTGCGAACGGCATCGAGCGCCTCCGCGCCGCTGAGGCCCTCCATGGTGCCTTCGCGCCGTGTGTTGGGATCGTGGGTCGTCACATCCATGGTGTTGACGTGATAGGCCTGCGCCGGCGTACGCTCGATCAGGCTGGCGAGCGCCGCATCGCCGAACAAGCCATCGGCGGCATCGAAGCGATGCCCGAGGTTCACGGTGTGCCGGCCGAACAGATCAGCATGGTGTGGGGCAAAATCGGTAAACAAGGGCTGGAGCATCGGCGGTTCACTTCGGCACAGCGCTAAGGTCGGTGCTGGGGACGTGCACAAACCACGCCAAACCCCTCAGGCCACAAGGGGGCGCGCCCCCAAAGGGCCCAAGGCCCGCCCCCCGCGGCCGGCGCGCCGAGGCGACCCTGACCCCAGGGACCCCCCAGGGACCCCCCAAGGGACCCTCTGCAGGGCCAAGGGCAACCCAAGGCGGGCGGTCGTGCCAAAAAAGCGCGGCGCGCGCGGCCGCGCCTTAATGGCCTGGCACGAAGGTTCCACGCCAAGCCCCGACGTGCCAGCCGCCCGCGCGCCCCGCGCGTGCGCCAGGCGCCTCAGCTGTCGGTGCCGAGGCCGACGGCGCGCCGGGCGTTCTCGACCTGCACACAGTCTTGCGCCGTGATGCTGGCGGCAGCGCCGGCCAAATCCGTGCACGCCGACACGAAGGAATCGGCCGCATGCACCAGGCTCGAGGTGGCATTGAGCTTGGTCGTCAAGGCCCGGTAGGCGATGCGCGCGAGCTTTTGGCGGCCGATCCCGGCGACCGTCTGGCCCTTGTGCTCACCACCCTCGGAGATCAAATAGGCGAGCTTATTGAGGACGCCGCTGTTGAAGTGCACGCAGCCGTTCAAATAGTCCCAGGTCGTGTCGCACAAGGCATCCGTGCGCGCGACATACTCGGAATAGTGGTCGGGTTGGCCGCGGTTCGTCACCGAAAACGGCTGGGTTTTGTTGAACAGCGACGCACTTCCCTGGGCCTTCAGGTGCGGCTCGGCCATGCTGCGCATGGGGCTCGCCTCCGAATAGCCCGGCAGGCTCTCTCCGATCGCCCAATTGCCCGCGCCGTCCCGGGCCTGAAACTCGATCAGGGTGCCGAAAATGTCGGCCAGCGCCTCATTCACCGCACCCGATTCATCGGCGTATACGAGATCGGCTTCGTGGGCGATGATGCCGTGCGTCACCTCATGGCCGACAACATCGAGCGCGCCGGCAAAGCCCGGCCCGTAGACCATGACGTTGGCCTTTGGGCAATTCACGCTTTGATCCTTGCACCAGCGCGCATTTTGCTCGCTGCTATAGCGCACGTAGGACTCGAGGGGCATGTTCGCCTTGGAGCCCACGGCCTCCAGGCCGCTGCGGCCTAGCACGATATAGAAGAAGTCGCGCACGAAGCCGGTATTCTGGAAGGCGCGCATAGCGTCCGCCGGCACCAGGTCGACGCGCTCGTTGGTCTCCTCGTCCAGCACCTTCTGCCCTGGGAACACGTTGTTGCTGGACAGATCATAGACCCGCCGCACCATGACCGAGGGATGGTCGCGGTAGAAAAACAATACATTGCGGTTCTCGGCATCGACGAACACGCGCAAGGAATCGACGGACACCATCCAAGTCAGCCGCAAGGGGCCCGAGTTGGCGCCGCGCGTTCGCAGCAGCGCCGGGTCGAAGATCGTCAGCTCCGACTTGGGCTGGATGCTATCCAGACTGGCGAACAGCCGATCGAGGCCGGGATCGCGTGCGCGTTTGGATAACAGCTCGCGCACGTGGGCGCGCGCAACCGTGGCGGCTTCGTCCGCGCTGATGCTGGGTGTCGTGCTGCTGATGGCGACGGTCGAGTAGCTGGCCGTGATGTCGGTCACCGCCAGAGCCGGATTGACGACATACTTGGCGGAGGAACCGAACACGGGAATGCCATTGAGACGCTGCGTGACGTGGGCAACGCTTTGCCCCTTGATGTCGGGATCGCGGCGAACCTGGGTGACGACCTTGCGCTCCTGTGCGTTGCCCTGGGGAAAAGCCGAGCGGATTTGGCTGGTGGCCATGAAGGCCTCTACCGCACGGCGCACGTCGTCTTCGCTGGGCTCTCCGCCGAGGCTGCGCGTCGCCGTAAGCGTGATGGAGGGATCTGGTCTCGGCGTCAGACCTTTGATCGACGTCGGCAGTCCCGTGCTGCGGTCGACCTCGACGGCGATGCTTTGATTGGATTTGCGCAGCTCGTCGACCGCACGGGTGACTTCACCGCGCACGTCCTGGGCGCTGGCGCTCGGCATCGGGCTCAGCATGCCGAAGGCCAGCATGCTGGCGCCGACGGCAACCACCAGGCCGGTGAATGGTACTGACAAACGCATGGCCCGCGTTCTCCTCTTGGCCGACAAAGGTTGCTAGTGGCAGGCCAGCTCCGCAAGCGAGCCCGTGATCGGACCGGCCGCCTCGTTGCGCTGCCCCGCGGAGACGCTGGCGACGAGCGCGGTGCCGCCTTGTGCCGCGCGCCATTGCGCAAACAATTGCTCGAGCCCAACCTCGCTCATGGCCGCCGTGAAGGCCTTGATCGTGTCGGTCCAACCGTCCTCGAGCATCTGCAGATCGGTGCGGGCCGCGGCGGCAGCGGCCTGGGCCGGCGGATCGAAATAGAGGGCCTTGCCGGCCCCGACGAAATCGATCAACGGCCAGCAACCCTCGCTTTCGTTCACGTCGCCGTCGCCGTTGAGGTCGATCGGGACAGGCGTGCCGTTGCGCTTGGCGTCCTCGAGGATGACGAGATGGGTCTTCAGGATTTCGAGGTCGGCACTGTCCACTTTGCCGTCGCCATTGAGGTCGACCAGGTATTTGATGTTGTCCTTGGACAGTTTGAGGACGGCGGCAAGGGCATCGGCGCGTGGCGTCCCACCTTCCGGGCCGGGTACCGCCGAACTGCGGATGATTTCGGCGATCTCGGCGGGTGATTTCTTCGGATCAAGTTCAAACAGGATGGCCGCGAGCGCGGTCACGTGCGGGGTTGCCTGCGAGGTACCGCTGCACAGCCCATAGGCATCGCTGACGCCCGCCAGCGTGCTCATGATGTCAACGCCCGGTGCGGCGACGTGACCGCCGGAATTGGAAAACGAGGCGCGCTTGCTGTCGCGGCCGAGGGCCTCGACAATCAGAATATTGCTGGACTTCTGGTAGATCGGCGATTCGTGAGTGGCGGCAAAACCGAAGGGGCTGGCAAATTCCGCCCAATGCGGGGTGGCCAGACCGTCCGAATCGTTGCCGGCGGCGGCCACGATCAAAATGCTGTCCTTGTATTTGGCCGCCAGGCGCTGCACCGAGCGCGCGCTGTTGAAGATGTGCGCCTTGACGTTTTCGTCTTCCTCGGGGTCCTTGCCGAATTCGAAACCGAGCGCGGACCAGTTGTAGCCGAGACTGGCGTTGACGACCCGCTTCTCTCCGGGTTTGAGCGGATACTGATCCATAAAGTCGATGAGCGAATCGACCGCCCCGCTGAACAGCATGGCCCGCTGGATCAGCTGATTGGTTAGGCCGAGATTGGAGCCCTCCAGCCACACCTCGCTGCTGACCGGGATGGCATCGATCTTGGAGTCGGGTACCATCCCGTCGATGCCGCGTCCCTTGCCGAACAGGGCGCCGGCGATGCCCGCGACATGCGTGCCATGGCTATAGGTGCACTCGGCCTTGGGCGGGTTGGCGGGCATGCCGCCGAAGACGGCATTATAGGTGATGTGACCGTGCGTGCCGAAGCCAACGTCGAGAAACGCCATACGCGTGTGCGGCCTGTCGGGCTCGATCTTGCGGACCCGATTGAGGATGGTCCACACCGGCGGCATGCGCATCATCTTCAGACCCCAGTTGCCGTCGCTGCTTTCGCCGGTGCGCCAATTCCAGCTGTAGGTGTTGCCACCCGACTGCACCTTGGTGTCGGTCCGTCTCGGCAACGACTTCGGGCTCACCAGAAAATCGACGTAGGCCGCGTCCACAAACGGCTCGTTGCGCAGGTCCTTGATGATCTTCGGTTCCAAGGCCGCGCCCAGCGATTCGGAACTGGGAGCCGGCGCGAGGCTGCGCGTTGCCGCCTGACGCGGGGAAACGCGGATCTCGCCCAGCTTGTTGGCCCGGGTGATCTCCAGATTGTATTTCTGGCTCAAGGTCGCAAGCGCGTCATCGAGCTGCTGGCCACTGAGATCGGTCTTGAGCACGATCACATAGCTGTCGCGCCGTGCCTGCACGCGCTGGGAGCCGCGCGGCGCTGCCGCCGCGGATGGTTCGCGCGCGCGCTCGCCTTCGCCTGCCACGGCGGCAGCGATGCCGAGCAACCCCGGCGCGTCGTAGGCCGAGCGCTTGCCGGGATTGAGGCTGGGGTTGCCGGACCCATCCTGCTCACGGCGGCGAATGGAGTAAAAATCGTCTGACCGCAACGGCCGTTCGCCTTTGCTGAGGCCGCGGGTGCGCGGTGCCGACGGCACGCGCTCATCCAACATCCGCTTCAGCCGGTCCAGGTCCTCCGGCGAGGAAGATTGCGCCATCACGCTTCCGCTCCACGCCGCAAGCGCGGCAGCGATGACTAGCTGACGCATAGCAAGCCTCCCGTCTTTGAGTGCCGCAAGCTTCCCCGCGGGCGGCCTAGAGGCGCCGCCGGCGGCCAAGGTCATTTCCACCAGCGGTTCCATAGCTCCGTTGCCTTGTCGACGCCGCGCTGCCACCAGCTCTTGGGCTGCTCGGTCGGCGCGGCAGGTGGCGCCGGCGGCGTCGAAGCGGGAGGTGCAGGTGTCGGGGCTTGCGGCGCGGACGGCGCCGGTGGCTCGGGCGCCGGGGTGGGCGCTGGCTGAGGCGGGGTCGGCGCCGGGCTCGGTGCGGGCGCGGGGGGTACCGGCGGTTCGGGCGCTGGGCTCGGCGCTGGCGACGGCGGGCTCGGTGCCGGCGGCTCGGGCGCCGGAGTGGGTGGCGTTGGCTCGCTCGGGATCGGCACCGGGGCGGGCGCGGGTGGCGTCGGGGCCGGGTCGGAGGGTGGAGCCGACGGCGCCGGTTGCGGCTCGCTCGGCGGCTGCGGCGGGGCCTGGGCGACGGCGCCGATCTCGAGCATCGGGTCCGGCACCAGTTCGCCCGCCGCGTCGATGCCCGCGTCCAATCCCTTACTGCGGCGGTAGGCGGCAATCAGCGAGGCATAAGGTGGGATGTAAACCTCGAGCACCTTGTTGCCGACCTGGATGCGCTGGCGCACATTGAAGTGCAAATGGTAGGTCGTGCTGCGCGTGCCGTTCATGTACTTGGAGACACGGCCCACGACGTCGCCCTGTTTGACCTTGCCGCCCTCCTTCACCTTGATCGAGTTGGGGTGCATGTGGAGGTATTCGTAGACGGTGCCATCATTGCCTTTGAGCTTCACCGTCGTATTCGAGGTCACGAGCGTGATTATGCCGTCGACCACGGCAACCACGTCCCAGCTGTTGTCCTTGCAGCTCGGCGGGCGAATGTCCTGACCCTGATGGCCCTCGCCGCTGGGACACAAGGGCATGCTCCAGCCGCGCACCTCGCAGAAGTTGTCGCGCTGCTGCATCGGGTCGTAGTTGCGCGGATCGCACTCGGTCCCGCCCGCCTCGCCGACGCCGTTGTAGCCGCCCCCGCCGTAGCCCCAGATCTGCGAGTTCATGGAGGCGAACCGGCCGGCCTCGAGCCGGATGGGAAAGATAATGTTCGGCACATAGACCTTGCGATCATCCATGCGCCCGCGCTTGGCGCCGGCATCCCGCACCGCCAACAGGCCGGGAGGATGGTAGCGAAAACCGGGATCCGCAGCGGGCTGCGGCGGACTTGCGAGCTTGCCTGGCTCGTTGGCGTTGGCCGGTGCCGTCGGCGGCTCGGGCGCCGGCGCTGAGGGCGCTTGAGGTAGGGTTGGCGTCAAAATCGGACCCGTGATCGGCCCAAGACCACCGGGCGGCACCGCACACTTGATCTGGTGCACGCCGTCGCCGGCGGCCGCCTCGGCCTCGTCCGCACAGATCTGCAGCGATCCGCCGGTGGGGCCAACCGGCCGCAAGGCCGGTAGCTTGCCCAGCGCCACCGCACTGATGCGGTCGGACCCGACGCCGCCCTGCCGGGCGGCCTTGGGCTCCGGTGCGGGCCTACCAGCGCCCGTTGGTTCAAAGGCAAAGGCGAAGGGAAGCAGCGACAGCACCGCGGCAACGGTGCTCACTGCCAGGCCAAACGCAAAGGAACGCTGATGACTTGGCCGCACTGCCCCCAACCCCCTCACACCCCAAGCATCGGGCTAAGCCAAAGATCGCTCTTTTCGTAACCGTCTGCCGAGCAGCATACCTTTTTCGCTTCCGCCAGCAAGGCAAATTGCCCCCCAACACCCAAGCCCCGCCGCACTCGAGCCGTTCCACAAGTCTCTCGAATTTGCCGGCTCGGTAGGCTAGCTTTTGCCCCGACCATTCGACCCAGAGATGATCGGGAGGCTGTTGACGTGTTGAAGCTCTACTATGCCCCAGGGGCCTGCTCGCTCGCTGCCCACATCGTGCTCGAGGAAAGCGGCGAGAAATATGACCTTGGGCGCGTCGATCTGGCGAAGGGTGAACAGAAAACCGAAGCCTATCTGAAGATCCATCCGCAGGGACGCGTGCCAGCCCTGCAGTTGGACAGTGGCGAGAACATCACGGAGAACACCGCCATTCTGCCCTACCTGGGCAAGCGCTTCGGGCTGTGGCCAAGCGATCCGGTGGCCGAAGCACGCGCGCTCTCGCTGATCGGCCTGTTCGCCGCCAGCGTGCACCCGGCGCATGCCCACATCAGCCGGCCGGAGCGGTACGCCAGCGACGCGGGCCTGTTCCCGAATATCCAGGAGACCGGCCGCCAGGCCTTTCACGGCTATCTGGCGCAGATCGATCACCTGTTGCAGGGCCGGCAGTGGCTTTCCGATCAGTATTCCGTGCTCGATCCCTACGCGCTCACCTTTTACGCCTGGGGAGTGCGGCGTGAGCTGCCGATTGCTGACATGATGCACTATGGTGCCTTCAAGGATCGCATGCTGGCGCGCCCCGCCGTTGCGCGCGTGCTGGCCGATGAAAAAGTGAAGGTTTGAGAGGCTCTTGCCGCCACCGCCGCGGGCGATGGCTGCACCCGGCGCCCTCGGCGCGACGGCCTAAAGCGGAGAACAAGGTAGCCATGCGCATGAGCAAACTACGGCTCGCCGGTCGGAGCGCCGTTGTGGCGGCGGTTCTGGCGGCGCATCTGGCCATCGCGCCGGCCGCCACGGCCGAGAGCACATTGAAGGTCTCGCTGCACTCGGATCTCAAAATCATCGATCCGATCTGGACCACGGCGCTGATCAGCACCCATCACGGGTTCATGATCTACGACACGCTGTTCGCGCTCGATGAAAAGCTCGCGGTCAGGCCGCAGATGGTCGACGCGTGGAGCGTGAGCGAAGACAAGCTCACCTGGACCTTCACGTTGCGCGATGGCCTTGAGTGGCATGACGGGACCCCGGTGACGGCAGAGGATTGCGTGGCCTCGCTCAAGCGCTGGGCCGCACGCGACGGCATGGCACAAAAGCTGATGAGCTTTGTCGGCGAACTGAAAGCAACCGACGCCAAGACCTTCGTCATGCGGTTGCAGGCGCCCTACGGCCTGGTGCTGGCGACGCTCGGCAAGCCGACATCCAACGTGCCGTTCATGATGCCCAAGCGCGTGGCGGAGACGGATCCCAACACCCAAATCACCGATACCACCGGTTCGGGGCCCTTTATTTTCAAGAAGGACGAGTGGAAGCCGGGCGAGAAGGCCGTCTACCTCAAAAACCCGAAGTACAAACCGCGGCCGGAGCCGCCGTCGGGATTTGCCGGTGGCAAACTGGCAAAGGTCGATCGCGTCGAATGGATTTGGATTGCCGATCCGCAAACGCAGGTCAACGCCCTGAGCAACGGCGAGATCGATTTCATCGAAGCCCCGCCGCACGATTTGTTGCCGCTGGTGGGGGCCGATCCAAACATTCGCTTCCTGGTGGTGGCGCCCATGGGTCGCCAATACGCCTTCCGCTTCAATGCGCTGCACAAGCCGTTCGACAATGCCAAGATCCGGCAGGCGGTGGCCTACGCGCTCAATCAGAAGGACTTTCTGGAGTCCACCATCGGCAACTCCAAATACTACGTGGTGTGCAAGTCGCTCTATCCCTGCGGCTCGCCGCTCGAGACCGGCAAGGGCTGGGAGGATAAACTCGAAAGCAATGCCGCCAAGGCCAAGGAGCTGTTGCAGCAGGCCGGCTACGACGGCACCCCGGTCGTGCTCATGCAGTCAACCGACATCGCCTCGCTCTCCAATCTGGCCCCGGTCGCCAAGTCGCTCCTGGAGAAGGCCGGCTTCAAGGTCGACTTGCAGGCGATGGACTGGCAAACGCTGGTGGCGCGCCGCGCCAAGAAGGATGCGCCGGCCGCCGGTGGCTGGAACGTTTATCTGACCTCCTGGGGCTCCGTTGACGTGCTCGACCCAGTCTCGACCAATTTCCTCAACGCCAGCTGCGAGAAGGCGACCTTTGGCTGGCCCTGCGATCCCGAGTTGGAGCGCCTGCGCGATGCCTTTGCCAAGGAGACGGATGCGGCCAAGCAAAAGCTACTGGCCGAGGCGGTCTCCCAGCGTGCGGCCGAGTACCCGACCCACGTTATCTTGGGCCAATACCTGCAGCCCTCCGTCTTTCGCAAGAATATCGAGGGCGTGTTGGTGGCAACCAACGTGGTGTTCTGGAATGTCGAAAAAAAGTAGGCCCGATCGCGCCGCCGCAGGCGCAATCCCATGACCTGGTCGATCGTCGCCCACGATACCGCCAGTGGCGCCTTCGCGGTGGCGGTGGCGACGCGTGCCTTCGCCGTCGGTGCCCATTGCCCCTATGTTCGCTCCGGCGTCGGCGCCGTTGCCACGCAATCGATCACCAACCGCTATCTCGGGCCGGCCATTCTCGACTTGCTCGCGCGCGGCATCGCGCCCGCCACGGCGATCAAGAGCGCGCTCACGGCCGATGACGGCCGGCACTTACGTCAGGTCCAGGCGGTCGACCGCTTTGGGCGCGCGGCGGCCTGGACGGGCAACAACTGCGTCGAGTGGTGCGGAGATCGCGCCGCAAAGCAATTCTCCGTCGCCGGCAACATGTTGGCGGGCGAGGACGTCGTGGCGCATACCTTCGCGACCTTCGCCGCAGGCAGCGGTCTGGCGCTGCCGGAACGGTTGCTCAGGGCCATGGAGGCGGGCGAGCGCGCCGGCGGCGACCGCCGCGGCAGGCAGTCGGCGGCGCTTTTGCTCACGACCAGCGAAGATTTTGCCGATCTCAATATCCGGGTCGACGACCACGCCGACCCGCTCGCAGAGCTCGACCGCCTGCTCGGCATCTGGCGCGAGCAATGGCCGCAACGGGCCGCCTGGGCACCGAGCAAGTCCAATCCCTCCGGCTGTACCGACCTCGAGGTGATCGAGGCCGCCTGGCAGGCGCAAGGTCTCAATCTTCGCTTTCGCCGCTGAGGCCGAAGCCGGCAGCCATGCGCGCGGGCCGCCTTGACCCGTCAGGAGCGATTTGCTTCCCTGCCGCGCGGCCGGCACCGTTTGCCCTGTCGCCGCCGCCCTTTTTTGCCGAGGATTTCCGAGATGCCGATCATCAATCGCGCCGCCGCCCTCAAGGACGAAGTGTCGTGCTGGCGCCGCGATCTGCATGCCAACCCGGAGCTGCTCTATGAGGTGCACCGCACGGCCGCGGTCGTGGCCGACAAACTCAAGGCCTTCGGCTGTGACGAGGTGATGCCCGGCATTGGCCGCACGGGCGTGGTCGGCGTCATCAAGGGTCGCCGGCAGGCTTCCGGCAAGGTGATCGGCATGCGCGCCGACATGGATGCCCTGTCCATGACGGAAATCACCGGCCTGCCCTATGCCTCGCAAGCGCCGGGCAAAATGCATGCCTGCGGCCACGACGGGCACACCGCCATGTTGCTCGGCGCCGCCAAATATCTGTGCGAGACGCGCAATTTCGACGGCACCGCGGTGCTGATCTTTCAGCCGGCCGAGGAGGGCGGCGCCGGCGGCAAGGCCATGGTCGACGATGGCCTGATGGAGCGCTGGCAGATCCAGGAGGTCTACGGCATGCACAACATGCCCGGCCTCGGCGTGGGTCAATTCGCGCTGCGCCCCGGCCCCCTGTTAGCCGCAAGCGACGGCATCCACATCGAGATCACCGGCAAGGGCGGCCATGCAGCCCGACCCCACCAGTGCATCGACCCGGTGTTGGTCGGCTCCCACATCGTCACGGCGCTGCATTCGATCGTCTCGCGCAATCTCGACCCGCTCGACGCCGGCGTCATCTCGATTTGCATGTTCCACGCCGGCGAAGCCGTCAACGTGATCCCGCAGTCGGCCCTCCTGCAGGGCACCGCCCGCTCCTTGACCCCGAAGGTGCGCGATCTCCTCGAG
>DATMZT010000021.1:0-5142 GCA_035573335.1 Hyphomicrobiaceae bacterium
CCGTCGTCAGCGCCGATGCGCCGCGGTTGGAAGAAGTGCTTGCCCTGATCGATGAGACGGCGGCACAATCTGGGGACTAGCCGGGGCCGTGGCGCGCGAGTAAAAGTGGCGCCGCGTTGTCGACAGTGTCCGCCGAGCATGGCTGCGCGCAGGTTGCAAGCGGGGTCCCGGAGCTCAGGAATCCACTGATGGCCGACAGCAAGGACGAAACCGGCAAGGGCACCAGCCGGCCCTATGCCACCATCGACCTGAAAGCCACCGAGGTGGGGGCCAAGCCGGCGGCCGGTGCCAAGGCAGCGAGTGCGTCGATGCGAACGCCATGGGCGGCGGCCTTGGCCTTCCTTCGCGCCAGCCATCGCGCCATACCGGTGCTGACGCACGTTGCGGCGGGGCTGGCCGGTGGCCTGCTCGCGTTCCTGGCCACGCTCCTCGTCACGGGCACAGGTGGAGGTGAGCGCGGTGCGGCGCCTCAGCTGGCGCCGCTGGCCGGCCGCGTGTCGGAGCTTGAGCGCACCGTCGGCGGCCAATCGCAACTGCCGGATTTGCGCAACCGCGTTGACACCCTGGCGCGGTCGACCGGCATGCTCGATGCCGCGAGCAGCAAACATGCAGCCGAACTCAAGGTGCTGGAAGAGCGGCTCGGCAACGGCGGCGCAGTGGCCCCCGAGCTCGGCGAGCGCTTGGCCAAGCTCGAGAGCGCCATCACGGCTTTTACCGTCTCGGGCACCGGTGAAACGGGCGAGGCCGTGCGCTCGGGCCTCGACCGCTTCGAGCGCCAGGTTGCCGGCGCCAAGGCCGATGCCGCCCGGCTCGCCGAGCGCCTCGACCGTTTCGAGCAGCAGGTCCGGGCTGCGCAAGGCAGCCTCGAGAGCCTGAAGGGCGATCTGGAGCGGGGCCTGCGGGCGACGGCGAGGTCCGAAGATCTGGCCCCGCTCACGGGGCGCGTGGCCGCCCTCGACAAGGAGCTGCAAGCGTTCCTGAAGACCGAGGCCGACCGCACGGCCAACACCTCGCGCGTCGTGTTGTCCCTGGAGTTGTCTAACCTCAAGCGCGCGATCGAGCGCGGTGACAGCTTTGCCACGGAGCTCGCCGCGGCAAAAAAAGTCGCCGGCGATAGGTTGAACCTGACGCTTTTCGATCGCTACGCCAAGGAGGGATTGCCGCCGCTGTCGGAGTTGGCAGCGTCGTTTCGCAAGGTGGCCAATGGGATGCTCGATGCCGAGGCCGAGCCGGCCGATGCACCGCTGCTCGAGCGACTGCTGTCGGGTGCCCGCTCGATCGTGCGCGTGCGCAGGAGCGGGCAGGCGGCCGACGACGGCAGCCTGGAGGCAACCATCGCCCGCATGGAAATGGCGCTCAAGGAGAGCCGACTGGGCGACCTCTTGGCACAAGGTAAGAAGTTGCCGCCGAAGGCTGCCTTGGTTGCCGAAGATTGGCTGCGCCGCGTCGAAATGCGCTATCAGGTGGAAAAGGCTCTGGCCGATACCGAAGCCGCTTTGAAGAGCTCGCTGGCAGCCGGCCCGGATCGCCGGCAATGATCCGTATTCTCATCTTTCTCCTTGCGGTGAGCGCCTTTGCCGTCGGCCTGCACTGGCTGGCTGATCGGCCGGGGACGATCGTGGTCGAGTGGCAGGACTACGTGGCCGAGACCAGCGTTATCCTTGCCGTTGTGCTGCTGCTGCTGCTCGTTGCCCTCCTGCTGCTGGTGTGGTCGGCTCTGCGGCAGGTGTGGGCCAGCCCCGCCGCGGTCGGCCGCCTGATGCGGCGACGGCGGTTGCAGCGCGGGCTCGACGCCATCTCGGGGGGCATCATCGCCATCGGCGCCGGCGACGGTAGCCTGGCCACCCGCTATGCCCTACAGGCCCGCAAGTCCTTGCCGCACGAGCCTCTCACGCACCTGCTGCGTGCCCAGGCGGCGCAACTGAACGGTGATGCGAGCACCGCGCGACGCATCTTCGAGGCCATGCTCGCCACCCCGGACACCGCACAACTGGGGTTGCGCGGCCTCTTCCTCGAGGCCATGCGCGAAGGCGAAACGGAGCCGGCGCGCCAATTTGCCGAACGCGCTTTAAAGCTCAATCCCAAGCTCGCCTGGCCCGTCGAGGCCCTGTTTGATTTGATGTGCAAAGCCCAGGATTGGCCGGGCGCGCTCGCTACGCTGGCGGTGGCCCAGCGTCAGAACTTGATCGACAAGGCCGTGGCGCAACGGCGCCGCGCCGTAGTGCTGACGGCGAAGGCGCAAGAGGCGGAGGACACCGAACCAGATCGCGCGCTGGAGTTCGCCTTGGAGGCGCACAAATTGGCGCCAAACCTCGTGCCCGCGGCCGCGATTGCAGGACGCATTCTTGCCTCGCAGGGAAACACGCCACGTGCCGCGCGCGTGCTGCTCAAAACGTGGCGCCTTGCCCCGCACCCGGAGCTGGCGACGGTGTATGCTTACGCCCGGCCCGGCGACAGTCCGCGGGATCGGTTGACCCGGGTGCGCCACCTTGGACGTCTCACGCCGCAAGACAACGAGGCAGCGATCGCCATTGCCATCGCCTCGATTGAGACGCGCGAGTGGGACGAAGCGCGCAAGGTCCTTGAGCCGCTGCTCGGTACACGGCTCACACAACGCGTCTGCACGCTCATGGCCCGCATCGAGGGTGAGCAGTACGGCAATGCCGGCGGCGTGCGCGAGTGGCTGGCGCGGGCGGTCAACGCGCCGCGTGATCCGGCCTGGACCGCGGACGGCATCGTCTCCGACGTATGGGCGCCGACCTCGCCCGTGACGGGAGCGCTCGATGCCTTTCGTTGGCGGGTTCCTGTCGAGCCCATCGACGCCGAAGGAGGCGCGCTGTTGGCCGCCAAGGTCGAGGCGTTGGTCGGGTTGGGGGCAGGGCCCCCCTCGCAACTGACGGCCAATGCCTCGGCGCAACCCATTGCCGCGCCGAGCGAACCTGCAAGCATCGACGCCTCTGAAGGCACCGCGCCGCCCGTTCCCCGCAAATCCCCGGCCTTCGAGGCACCGGCCGCGGCCGCGGCAAGGAGCAGCCAAGCCGGGGCGGGTGAGCCAGAAACTGAACGGCGGGCGCCATTGCGCACGAACTCGGCGGGCCCAAGCGTGCGCGCCGCGGCCACCCCCCGCAGCCGCGCGCGCCCAGCCGCCGAACCCAGGATTTTTGTGCCGCCACCGGCACCGGACGATCCCGGCGCGGGCGCGACGGCGGACGAGGAGGTGCTGGTGCCCGAGCTGCGCGGTTCGGCCGCCAAGGCATAAAGCCTGGGCCTGGCTGCGGGCCGGCGCCGCGTTTGAGGAGTTGCAAAGGAGGCCTGCCAATGGAGCCGTTCGATGCGCTGACGTTGGCCCGGCTGCAGTTTGCCTTTACGGTTTCATTTCATATCGTCTTTCCCGCCTTCACCATTGGGCTTGCCAGCTACCTCGCCGTGCTCGAGGGACTTTGGCTTTTCACCGGCCGCTCCGTCTTTATCGCGCTGTTCAACTACTGGAAGAAGATCTTTGCCATCAGCTTTGGCATGGGTGTCGTGTCGGGCATCGTCATGAGCTACCAGTTCGGCACCAACTGGAGCGTGTTTTCCGACAGGACCGGACCCATCCTCGGGCCGCTGATGGGCTACGAAGTGATGTCGGCCTTTTTTCTGGAAGCAGGTTTCCTCGGCGTGATGCTGTTCGGCATGGACCGGGTCGGCAAAGGTCTGCACGCCTTTGCGACCTTGATGGTGGCCGTGGGCACGTTCTTGTCGGCGTTCTGGATCCTTGCCGCCAACAGCTGGATGCAAACGCCGGCGGGCCACGTTACCAACGCCGCCGGACAATTCGTGCCGGTGGACTGGTGGGCAATCATCTTCAATCCTTCCTTTCCTTATCGGCTGGTCCACATGGTGCTCGCCGCCTACCTCACCACGGCCTTCGTCGTCGGCGGCGTGGGTGCCTATCATCTGCTGCGTGATCGGGGCAACGAAAGCGCGCGGTTGATGTTCTCGATGGCGATGTGGATGGCGGCCTTGGTGGCGCCGCTGCAAGTCGTGGCCGGAGATCTGCATGGCCTGAACACGCTCGAGCACCAGCCGGCCAAGATCGCGGCGATGGAGGGGCATTGGGAGACGCGGGCCGGCCAACCGCTGATCCTGGTTGGCTGGCCAAGCATGGCGGCCGAGACCACCTCCTACACCGTCGAGTTGCCCAAGGTCGGCAGCTTGATCTTGACCCACGACTGGAATGGCTCGGTGAAAGGTCTCAAAGCCTGGCCGCCGCAGGAGCGGCCCAATGCCACCATCGTGTTTTGGAGCTTTCGCATCATGGTCGGCATCGGCCTGCTCATGGTGCTGGTGGGGGTGTGGAGTTTGCTGCAGCGCTACCGTCGGCAACTGACGGCGAGCGCGGCCTTGCTGCGCTTTGCCGTGTTGATGAGCCCCGCCGGTTTCATCGCCGTGCTGGCGGGCTGGATCACCACCGAGGTGGGGCGGCAGCCTTATACCGTATACGGGTTGTTGCGAACGGCACAGTCGCAGTCGCCCATCGACGCCGCCGCCGTGGCCGGCTCGCTGCTTGCCTTCATCATCGTTTACTTCACCGCATTCGGCGCCGGCACCTTTTACATCCTGCGGCTGATGCGGCATCAACCGCAGCTCGACGAGCCCGACATCGAAAAAGGCGTGCCGCAGCGCGCGGCCGGCATCACGCCTGTTGCGGGGCTGACAGACGTCGCCGCCTCGACGCAAAAGTGAGGACCGCCCATGTTCGACCTTGCTTTCATCTGGGCCCTGCTCATCGCCTTTGCCGTGCTGGCCTACGTGCTGTTTGACGGTTTCGACCTTGGGATCGGCATCCTGTTCCCGTGCTTTGCCGCCGAGAAAGAGCGCGACGACGCCATGAATTCGGTGGCACCCGTGTGGGACGGCAACGAGACCTGGTTGGTGCTCGGCGGCGGCGGACTGATGGCGGCCTTTCCGCTGGCCTACGCCGTGGTGCTGCCGGCGCTTTACGCCCCGATCACCGCCATGTTGCTGGGCTTGATTTTCCGCGGTGTGGCCTTTGAATTTCGCTTTCGCAGCACCCCTCGCAAGCGGCTCTGGGATTGGGCGTTCGCCGGGGGATCGACCGTCGCTGCCTTTGCCCAGGGTATCGCGCTGGGCGCCTTG
>DATMZT010000022.1:0-13989 GCA_035573335.1 Hyphomicrobiaceae bacterium
ACTTCGCTGGCGGGGCGGGACCAATTCTCCGAGGAAAAGCTGTAAATCGTCAGGTACTGGATGCCCAGTTCCATCGCCGCCCGCACGGTGCGGCGCACGGCCTCTACGCCGCGCCGATGTCCTTCCGAGCGCGGCAGCCCACGCTCGGAGGCCCAGCGACCGTTGCCATCCATGATGATGGCGACATGGCGCGGCACCTGCGCACTCGCCTGCCAGAGGCTTCGTTTGTTCTGCTCGTTCATGGATCAGGCATCATGCCCCAGCGTCGCTGCGCCGACGGCGTCGGTGTTGATTGCCGGCCCCCTCGCGCTTTGCCTCCCCTCAACCATCAGACCTGCTTGATCTCGGCCTCTTTGCTAGCCAGTGACTGATCGACTTCCTTGATGAGCTTGTCCGTCAACTCCTGCACCTTGCTGGAATTCTTATGATGGTCGTCCTCGCTCATCTGTCCGTCCTTGTCGAGGCGCTTGAGCAGCTCCATGCCGTCGCGGCGCACATTGCGGACCGCCACCCGGGCATGCTCGGCATATTTGTGGGCAACCTTGACGAGCTCCTGGCGTCGCTCGGAGGTCAAGGCGGGAATCGGAAGCCTGATCAGGGCGCCGTCGACGACGGGGTTGAGGCCGAGGTTGGCCTCCCGGATCGCCTTTTCCACCGCGCCGACCTGACCCCGGTCCCAAACCTGCACGGAAATCGTGCGCGCGTCCGGTGTGGACACGGTGGCGACTTGGGTGATGGGCATGCGCGCGCCGTAGACATTGACCACGACGGGGTCGACGAAATGCACACTGGCGCGCCCGGTGCGCAGGCCGGCGAACTCCTTCTTGAGCGAATCGAGGGCACCGCGCATGCGACGATCTAGTTCCTGGATATCGAATTTTCCGGCAGCCATGACACGTTTCTCCACTATCGCTATCCCGCAGCGACCTTGCGGGACCCACCTCCAACCACCCTCCTCGAACACATTTATGCCGCGGCCGAGACCAGCGTGGATAGGGCCTCGCCGCGCAGGAGCTTGCTGAGATTACCGGGTTCCTCGATGGAAAACACAATTACCGGAAGATTATTATCGCGAGCAAGCGCGATGGCGGCTCCATCCATCACCTTGAGGTCCCGGCTCAGCACTTCAGCATAGGTCAGCCGCTCGTGGCGCACTGCCTTGGGGTCTTGCTTGGGGTCGGCCGAATAGACGCCATCGACTTGCGTGGCTTTTGCAAGCACTTCGCAGTTCATTTCCACGGCCCTGAGGGCTGCGGTGGTGTCGGTGGTAAAATAGGGATTGCCGGTCCCGGCGGCGAAGATGACGACGCGGCCATTTTCCAAGTGATGCAGGGCCTTGGAGCGCACAAAAGCCTCGCAGATGGTGGGCATGGGAATGGCGGAAAGAACCCGCGCCTGCACGCCCGCTTGCTCAAGTCCGTTTTGCAGCGCCAGGGCGTTCATCACGGTGGCCAGCATGCCCATGTAATCCCCGGTGGTCCGATCCATGCCCTTGGCCACACCGGCGAGGCCGCGAAAAATGTTGCCGCCCCCCACCACGGCCGCGATCTCGGCCCCCGCGGCAATCGCCTCCTTGATATCGTGGGCCAGGCGCTGCACGACCCGCATGTCGATGCCGTAAGCGCCCGTTCCCATCAGGGCCTCGCCCGAAAGCTTCAGCAACACGCGTCGGTAGTGTAGCGGAGAGGACGCGGCGGCTGCCATCACACCAGTTCCCTCGACGATTCGGAGCCTCAACTCAAAAAAGCCGGCTAGCCACGCCGGCACGTCGCTTGGCCCGGAGGCCCGCTGGGCCCAGCACTCGGCTTGGGCCCAGAAACTGCGGGGGCCCACAAACCTTTGGGCGCACAGGCCTTTGCAGCCTACGGCAGGCTTGCCGGGCGGCCTTTGAGCCCTTTCCGCTCGCTTGCCGGCCCAGCGCCGGTCAAGACATAACCCCAGGCGCGGCCAGTGCGCAAATTCGCGCACGTTCGCGCAAAGATCGGGGGCGCAAATTGGAGCCTAATCAGAGCTGCCGATTGGCCTAGCGGCCGGCGGCCTTGGCCACCTCGGTGGCGAAGTCATCGTCCTTCTTGTCGATGCCCTCGCCCAGAGCATAGCGCACGAACTTGGCAATTCTGACGGGCGCTCCCAGCTTTTTGGCGGCCTCTTGCAGGACCTGGTCGACGGTCTGCTTGCCGTCGCCGCCCGCGCCGAGGAAGGTCTGCTGCAAAAGCACGACCTGCTGATAGAATTCCTTGCGCAGGCGCCCCTCAACCATCTTGGCGACGATATCGGCCGCCTTGCCGCTGGCCGTTGCCTGCTCACTGTATATGGCGCGCTCGCGGGCGATCAGGGCCGGATCGAGCTCGTCGGCGGTTACCGCCGCCGGGCTGGCCGCGGCAATGTGCATGGCCAGTTGGCGGCCGAGCGCGGCGATCGCCTTGGGCTCGCCCTTGCTCTCGAGTGCGACCAGCACGCCGATCTTGCCGAGGCCATCGGCGGCCTTGTTGTGGACGTAGTCGGCCACCGCCCCCTCCGCCACCGATAAGGTGGCGGTGCGCCGCACCGACATGTTCTCGCCAATGGTGGCCACCATGTCCTTGACGTGGTCCTCGACGCTGCCGGCGGAGCCCGGGAACGGCATGGCCAGCAACTTGGCCAGATCGCCGCCGGCCTTTGCCGCCACGGCGCCGATCTTGCGCACCATGTCCTGAAACTTGTCGTTGCGGGCAACGAAGTCTGTCTCGGAGTTCACCTCAACGATGGCCCCCGTCCTGTCCGCGACGGCGACGCCGACCAGGCCTTCGGCGGCGACCCGCCCAGCCTTGGTCGCGGCCTTCGAGAGGCCTTTTTTGCGCAGCCAATCGACGGCCTGCTCCATGTCCCCCTGCGTCTGCGTGAGGGCAGTCTTGCAATCCATCATGCCGGCGCCGGTCTTATCGCGCAGTTGTTTGACCTGACCTGCAGAAATAGCTGTCATGCGTTCCTCGCTTTACCCCAGGCGGGCCGTCGGCGCGGCGCCGGGGTCAAAAACTTAGAGACCTGGGGCCACTGCCTCAGGCAGCCTGCCCTTCGACCAATTGCTTGGCGGCTGCGACCCAACCGTCGCGCGCGATCCGCCCCTTGAGATTGAGCAAGCGGTCGAGCCCCGTCATCGCTGGCTCGTCAAGATCGGCGATCTGCCAGAAGTGGTAGACACCGGCATCATTGAGCCGCTGCTCCAGTCGCGGGTTGATGTTGGGCAGCCGCTTGAGATCGTCGGCTTCGCCACGCGGCGCGTCGATACCCTTAAATAGGGGCGCTTTGTCGTCAGGCAACTCCTCGGGCGGCGGCGCTTCTGCGGCGCCGACATCGACGCCGGCCTGCGTCTGACCGCGCTCGATGCCGTCGATCGCTGCGCGCGCGATCAGATCGCAGTAAAGCGTGATCGCGCGCCCGGCGTCGTCGTTGCCCGGCACCACGAAATCGATCCCGTCGGGATCACAATTGGTGTCGACGATGGCGACGATGGGAATGCCGAGTTTCTTGGCTTCGGCGATGGCAATCTGCTCCTTGTTGGTGTCGATCACGAACAACAGGTCCGGCAGCCCGCCCATCTCCTTGATGCCGCCGAGCGAGCGATTGAGCGAGTCGCGGTCGCGCGTGAGCTGCAAGACTTCCTTTTTGGTGCGCCCCTTGACGTCGCCTGTCAGCATCTCGTCCAGTAGCTTCAGGCGCCGGATCGACTGCGAGATCGTCTTCCAATTGGTCAGCGTGCCGCCGAGCCAGCGATGGTTAATGTAGTACTGGGCGCAGCGCTTGGCCGCATCGGCAATCCCCTCCGAGGCCTGGCGCTTGGTGCCGACAAGCAGCACGCGTCCGCCTTGGGCGACGACGTCGCTGACCTTCACCAGCGCCTGATGCAACAGGGGCACCGACTGCGCCAGGTCAATGATGTGGATGTTGTTGCGGGCGCCAAAAATAAAGGGCGCCATCTTGGGATTCCAGCGGTGGCTTTGGTGGCCGAAGTGACAGCCAGCTTCGAGAAGCTGGCGCATATTGAAGGCAGGCAGCGCCATGGCGCAGTCTCCGTTTTCCGGTTGGACCTCCGCGCGCCTTGTGCGGACCGAGCCTCGGGGGTGTTGAGAGCTTGGCCACCGGAGCGTGCAGGCGGGGCTTTCAATCCGCCGCACGCGAGAGGGCGCGCGTGTGTGATGGGGGCTGTGTAGTGGTTTTGCTCGGCCCTGACAAGGGCACGCTTGGCTGCTCTGCCGGCGTTGCCTAACGCGGCTTGGCCTCAAAGGGCATCCCGGGTCAAGTCAAAGGTGCGCACGGCCTCCAGGTCCCTGGGCGGCTCAAGCCAGCACTTTTCCTGTTTCAGCGTGCGTCGGGTATCGGTAAGCCCGGCCTGCCAGTGCTCCTCCATGGACAGGCGCGAGAACTCATAGTCCTTGGCCTGCGTCTCGTAGTACTTCTCGCGGTAGATCAGGTGCACGACGCTCATCGAGGCGCTTGGCTTGAACCTGTCGCTCGTCTTGAGCTTGCGCACGATCTCGACAACGTCGGGCTCGCGCTTTTTTTCCGCGGGGAGCTTGTCGAGCAGCCGTTCGACCGCCTGTCGCAGCTCCTGCGCCTGACGGAAGGCGTTGGTATTCTTGCGCGTGCGCGAAGAATAAAGAATGTCCTTGTGTCGTTCGTAGACGTCAAACAGGTTGCGCGGCATGGCGCCGCGCGCGCTGAACAGGTCGATCTGGAACACCAGCAGGCTCTGATCGCGCTCGGCGTCGAGCAGGTGATCGAGCGGGGTGTTGGAAAGCACGCCGCCGTCCCAGAAATGTTCGCCGTCGATCTCTATCGGCGGGAAACCGGGCGGCAGCGCCGCGCTTGCCATGATGTGTTCCGGGCCAAGGCGGTAGTCCTTCGCTTGCGTATCGAAGTAGACCGAGTTTCCACGCAGCAGGTGCGCTGCCCCGACGCTCAGCCGCACGGCTCCGCTGTTGAGCAGGTCGAAGTCGATGAGCTCCTCCAGCGTCTGGCGCAGCGGCGAGGTATCGTAAAAGCTAAGCGCGGCCTCCGAGCCCCAGGGCTGCAGCCACACGGGCGGCAGGCGCGGGCGGAAAAAGCCCGGCACGCCCGCTGCCGCGGTGGTCAGCGCGCTCAGCTCGTTGAACGTGCCACGCGCCCAATCGCCGGCGATCAAGGGCTTCAATGGCAAGCTCTCGCTAATGCGCTCCCAGAAGGCGCGGAGGCGGACAATTCTTTCCGTCTCGGGCGAGCCGGCAATAATGGCGCCGTTGATGGCCCCGATCGAGATGCCGGCGATCCAGTGCGGCAGATAGCCGTGTTCGGCCAGCGCCTGATAGACGCCGGCCTGGTAGGCGCCGAGCGCGCCACCGCCCTGCAGCACCAATCCCAGCTGGGCGCAATGGGCCGGCAAAACCCTGCGTTTTTGCCCCCTGTCGTCGGCACGCCGGCTGGCATGGCGCGCGGTGGCCGCGGCCGGGGAGGGCTGCCTGCGCCGTATCCTCGCTTTCCTCATCTTGCCAGGTTAGGGGTTGGTTAAGCCTTGGCCGAGAGCAGGGTGCGACGATACCGCGAGGCGCGTTAACGCTTTTGCCTGTGCCTTCACCTATGTCGTTGGCGCGGCTAAGTTGCCAGTTCAAGCCTGGGCAGACCGGCCGCGGGCTTGTCCCGGTGCCACCATGAGCGAGGGACCGGGGCCGGCCTAAGCACCGTTATGGGCGCCAAGGCGCGCCGATCGCCCGGTTGCCTAGGCGTGTGGCTCGAGGCTACACCCGGGGCTTCGAGCGGCGGCTCCAGGCCCTCCAGCGGATCTCGCATGTGCGCGCAAGCAACAAAACGCAGGTTCTGCGTTGCCCCGATGATGGATTGGACGGACCGGCATTGCCGGTTCTTCCACCGTCTGTTGTCACGGCACGCGCGTCTTTACACGGAGATGGTGACGGCGGCGGCGGTGCTGCGTGGCGATCGCAATCGGCTGCTTGCCTTCTCGCCCGCCGAGCACCCCGTGGGCCTGCAGCTTGCCGGCTGCGAGCCCGGGGCGCTCGCTGAGGCCGCTTTGCTGGGCGAGGCCTACGGCTACGACGAAATCAACCTCAATGTCGGTTGCCCGTCGAACCGGGTACAGGACGGCAGGTTCGGCGCCTGCCTGATGGCTGAACCGGAGCTGGTTGCGCGCTGCGTGGCGGCGATGCAGCGCCGGCTCAGGGTGCCGGTCACGGTCAAGTGCCGGATCGGTATCGACGCGCAAGACAGCGAACGCGACCTCGATCGCTTTATTGGCACCGTCGCCGATGCCGGCTGCGCGAGCTTCATCGTGCATGCACGCAAAGCCTGGCTCAAGGGCCTCTCGCCGAAGCAAAACCGCGAAGTGCCGCCGCTCGACCACGCGCGCGTCTGGGGCCTGAAGGCGGCGCACGCCAAGCTCGAGATCGTCATCAACGGCGGCATCGCCACCCTGGCGGCGGCGCAAGCCCACCTGGAGAAGGTGGATGGCGTCGCGATCGGCCGCTCGGCCTATCAAAACCCCTATCTTCTGGCGAGCGTCGACCGCCAGTTGTTTGGCGCGGCCGAGCCGCCACCGTCGCGCCGCGCCGTGCTGGAGGCGCTGGTGCCCTATGTCGAAGCGCACTTGCATAAAGGCGGACGGCTCAACAACATCGTGCGGCACATTCTGGGCCTCTATCACGGCCAACCCAACGCCCGCGCCTTCCGCCGCCACCTGTCGCAGCACGCGCCCCACCCCGGTGCCGGTATCGATGTGCTGCTTGAAAGCATGGCGCTGATCGAGGATGGCGAGGGCCACCTTGATCACGACCGCATCGGCTCGGCAGTGCTGTGAGCTCGCGGCGCGCATCGTCAAGGGGCGGACAATCGGCTAGGATTGGGGGGTGTAACCGACCAAAGACGGCTTCGCATGCGCGGCTTAGCAGTGGCCTTGATGCTGTGGCTCTTAGGCCCGACGGGTCCGGGCGTCGCCGATGACCTGCTGCCGCCGCCCGTCGGCCCCACAACTCCGCGCGTCGAGCCGATCCTGGAAGCTGGCCACTATCGGCAAAGCTGGTTTGGCCTATCGTTTCTCGAGCTCGGGGATGACTTTGCCGAAGCCAAGGCCGCCGGCCAGCGCTTCGCCGTCATCTTCGAGCAGCGCGGCTGCCCTTATTGCGCAAAGCTGCACACCGAGGTGCTCTCGGAGAAGTACATCAACGATTACGTGCGGGAGAACTTCCGCATCATCCAGCTCGACCTATGGGGCTCGCGCGAGGTTACGGATTTCGACGGCACGCGCTTGACCGAGAAGGCGCTCGCTGAACGCTGGGGCGTGATCTTCACGCCAACGATCGTGTTTTTCAAAGACGATTTGAGCGGACTTGAAGGCAAGTGGGGTAGGCCGCTGGAGGCAATCGAACGCTTGCCCTTAAGCTATGGGCCGGACACCTTCTATGATCTGTTCGTCTGGGTACGGCTCAAGCTCTACGGGCGTGACGGCAATTTTCAGCGCTTCCACATCCTTCGCATGGCCGAACGCGAAGCCCTTGCCAAGGGGCGCGGGGGCAACTGAAGGGCTCTCGCCTCGTTGAAGACGTAGGCAACCCTTGGCGATGTGAGACGGCAGCGAAGCGCTCCGCGGGCCTTGCCGCCCAAGTGGCAAAGCCGTCTAGCGGGCGGTGGCGCGGATCTCCTCCAATACCGGACGCAAGTAGGTAAGAAACAGCGGCGGATCCTCGCTCATGGGAAAATGGCCGAGCTTTTCCATGACCGTCAGCTTGGCGCCCTTGATATGCGCGGCAAGCTCGCGCGAATCGGCAGGACTACAGGAATAGTCGTACTCCCCGGTCAGCAAATAGAGTGGGCAGGCTTGCGTATCGATCGAGCTCAGCCGGCCACGCACGTCCCCATCTTGCGTATAAAAGTGAAGGTCGCCTTTGAAGACACCCGGGCCGCCCTGCATATAGTGCCAAATCGTCTCCCAACGCTCGCTCGACGGGACCGTGGGGGCAATCAGCCCGGAGATGATGGCGCCGCAGACCTCCCCGCCATGCACGTCCGGTCGGTACAGCCAGTCGAGGTCGTAGTAGGCCTGCGCGTGCGCGGCCGACTCAAGGCCGATCAGCGCGCGAAAGCGCTGCGGGTGCTCGAGCGCCAGATGCAGGACGATCCGGCCCCCGATGGAGCAGCCCATGCAAACCGGCCGCTCGAGCCCCAGGGCGTCGATAACCGCCATCACCGTGTCGACATAGGCGCGCGAAGTGAGACGGTATTCGCCCTCTTGCCAACCCGCCGGCGGCGAGGACTTGCCGTGCCAGGGCAGATCGAAGGCAATGACGCGAAACTGGGCCGTGAGGGCCTTGTCATTCATCAGGCCGCGAAACTGACGGCCGTCGGAACCCGCCGTGTGCAGGCACAAGAGCGGCATACCGCTTCCCGCCTCCTCGATGTAGAGGCGATGGCGTTTGCCATCGACCTGAAGGGGCAAGTAGCGGCCGACGGCGGCTTCGAATTGTGGGGCGGCCATTGTTGTTATCGCCTCTCTTGCGCGCCGGCGACGCGCGGCAGGGCCAACAGCTCCTTGAAGTAGCGCAGATTGGCGATGAAAGGATGCTGATCGCCCTCCAACTTCAGATCACCATTCTTCAGCATGGCGATGAGGTCATGGGTACCGGGCGGCGGCACCGCTTGCCAAAACTTTGCCCAGGCGGCTGCGGGCGCGCGCAGGGCAAAGGTCCAACGCGGCTGCACGTGCGGCCCCGGCTGCATGCTCTCAATACGACCGCGGTGGATACGAATGAGATAGGCGCTGCCGCCGATCTCGAGCAGAAAGGTCACCTCGAGAAAGCGCCCACGGCGCACCAACTCGCCGTTGGCGTTGGCGAGTTCCGGCAGCATCGCGGCGATACCTTGAGGCATGATCTCGCCTGGCCTCCTCACCACCGAGCAAACCTAAAGGCTAGGCGAGGTCCATGGTCTTTCCCAGCTCTTTGTGCGGCGGCACCCGGCGCCAGCTTGGGGCAGGCGGGCGCCGGCGCTAGATTTTCTGGTTATAGGCACCCACCTGCGGGTAGCGGGAAAGGCGGGCATCGATATCCGCGAAGATCGCGCGCATCTGGGCTTCCGACACCGGGCTTTCAACCACGATCACCAGTTCCGGTTTGTTGGAGGAGGCGCGCACCAGCCCCCAGGTTCCGTCTGCCAGCACGACACGCACGCCATTGACGGTGAGGAGTTCGCGGATCTTCTGGCCGGCGACGGGGGTGCCGGCTGCCGCCGCCGCCTGGTATTGCCCCGTGATCTCGGTGACGATGGCATATTTGGCCTCGTCGCTGCAGTGCGGCGACATGGTTGGCGACCCCCAGGTTTTGGGCAGCGCATTGTTGAGCTCAGCCAGCGTCTTGTCGGGATTGCGCTCGAGCAGATCGCACACGGCGATGGCGGCAACGAGCCCGTCATCGTAGCCCCGTCCCAGCGGCGGCTGAAAAAAGAAGTGACCGGACTTCTCGAATCCGACCAGCGCCTTCTGCTCATGCGTATAGCGCTTCATGTAGGAATGTCCGGTCTTCCAGTAGAGCGTCCTAGCACCGTTTGCCTTCAGCACCGGATCGGTCAGGAATAGCCCGGTTGACTTCACGTCGGCGACGAACAGCGCCTTGGCGTGAAGCGCGGAGAGGTCGCGCGCCAGCATGACGCCGACCTTATCGGCAAAAATTTCACGTCCTTCGTTGTCGACCACGCCACAGCGATCGCCGTCACCGTCGAAGCCGAAGCCGACGTCGGCGCCGTTGGCCGCGACGGCCGCGCTGATGGCGTGCAACATTTGCATGTCTTCGGGGTTGGGATTGTAGCGTGGAAACGTGAAATCGAGCTCGCAATCGAGCGGCACGACCTCGCACCCCAGCGCTTCCAGAATTTGCGGAGCAAAGGCGCCGGCCGTGCCGTTGCCGCAGGCAGCGACGACCTTGAGTTTGCGCTTGAGTTTCGGCCGCTCGGTCAAGTCCTCGAAGTAGCGCTCAGCGATGTCGGGCACATAGGCGTAGCGGCCGCCCGATGCCGTCTCCCCGGCGCCGGCAAGCACGAGATCCTTCAACGCCGACATTTCCTCCGGGCCAAAGGTCAACGGTCGATCAAAGCCCATTTTGATGCCGGTCCAGCCGTTGTCGTTGTGGCTCGCCGTCACCATCGCCACGCCTTCGACATCGAGGGCAAATTGCGCGAAATAGGCCATCGGCGACAAGGCGAGCCCGATGTCGTGGACCTCGGCGCCGCCGGCGAGCAGGCCCGTCATCATCGCCTGCTTCACGGCGCTGGAGTAGGAGCGATAGTCGTGGCCGACGACAAAGCGCTTGCGGCGCCCGTACTTGGCCGCGAGCGTGGCAAGCCCGAGGCCGATGGCGTTAAGCCCCATCAGGTTGATCTCGGCAGGAAACAGCCAGCGTGCGTCGTACTCGCGAAAGCCCGTGGGCTTGACCAGGGGCAAACGCTCGAAGTCGGCCGTGTTGGGCTTCAGGTCGGCGCGCGGCTTGGGCAACATGGCATGGTCTCACAACACGTTTGCTGGAAAACGCAGGCCCCCAATCAACGATACGGCTGGGCCCGAGGCGCGTGTGACAAATAGACCAGGCCCTGTCAACCAGGGCACCAGTCCTGCGCACCGGCACTATAGCTACCGACTGGGGGCACTGTGCCTGCGGACTGGGGCACCATTCCTGCGGACTGGGGCACTTTATTCCTGCAGGAAGAGGACGCCTGCGCGCATGTCCACGCGCTGCAACCGGCCAAGGAAGGTCATGCCGAGCAGGGATTGGCCCAGCTTGCCCGGCTCGCCGATGGCGGCCTCGACGTTGTGCACGCTGATGTCGCCGATGCTCACCCGATCGAGCAGCATCGGGGCGACGCGCGTTACCCCGTTGGCCGTGCTGACGCGCTGCGTGTAGTCCTGCGCGCGCGGCCGCAGGCCAGCGCGCTCGGCATCCTCGTGCGAGAGCACGACCAGGGACGCGCCGGAGTCGACCAAGACCTCGACCGGTCGCCCATTGATCTCGGCCTGCGCCCGATAGTGGCCGAAGGCGCCAGCCCTCAGCTCCACCACCCGACCGACGGCCAGCCTGGATGCAAACGCGCCCTGGCGCCAAGCCTGCCCGGCCGCTGGCGCCTCGGAGGGTGTGGGGGAATGGCCAAGCAGCCCCCGCGCCGCGTCCTTGATTTCGGCAAGATGCAAGACCGCGGCGGCCGCCGTTGCGGCCACCAGCAACCAGCCGACGGACAAGCCCAAGACCTGGCGAACACCCGAGGACATTGCCATGCCACGCAACCCACCCCTACGGCAAGCCCCGACCGTCGCGCAACAGCAGGAGGGTCGCCTAGCCCCGCAGCATCAGAAAATCGCTGGTGAACTCATATGACCGCAGCCGGCTTAAGAAACTCATACCGAGCAAGTTTTCCTTAAGGGATCCTGGCTTGGCGACCAACGCCTCGACGTCCTGCAGGCTAATGGGACCGAGCGTCAGGTTGCGCAGGCGCACGTGGGCGGCATAGGTGGTGCCATTGGCTGTTTGCACGGGTACCGAGTACTTGAGTTGACCGACGTCGATACCGAGGCGCTGCGCATCGGCGGGTTTCAGGACGACGGTCGAGGCCCCGGTATCGACCAGCATGGTCAAGGAGACGCCGTTCACCTGCGTTCGTGCCACGAAGTGGCCATCCGGCCGGCGCCGGATTTGCACGGACCTTTCGCCGTTGATTTGCGGCTCGCCGCGCAGCGCCGTGCCCGGCGGCAGCAACTCGCCCGCCACGCGATGGCCGAAACTCAAAATCTCTTCGCGATAGCTGTAGCCCGCCACCAGCATGAGGGCCACGATCGCCCAGGTGAGCAAATCGCGCGCCGCCTGCGGCCCGCGGCCGCGATAACTGCCCGCGATCGAGGAGGCAACGAAGATCAGCATGGCGATGCTCGCCATGGCGATGGCAAAATCCGATGCATCAAAGCCGGCGATCGTCCCCGCGTCGGCGCGCAGCAACAGCGCCAAGCCGGCGATCACGAGCAGGACGAGTGCGATCCACGCCCCCATGGTTCATCCATCCGTTTGCAGGCCGGCCCGGCGGCGCCGAGCCGGCAGCTGGGTCATGATGCGGTCGCGCTCGGCCTCGCTCATAGCGCTCCAGGCTGCGATCTCCGCCCGGGTGCGCGCACACCCTGCGCACAGGCCCGTCGTCACCTCGATGGCACATACCTTGATGCAGGGAGAAAGCAAGTTTGGAGGCTCCGCGAGCCGTACGGCCTCAGGGTTTTAGGGCATCAATGTAGGAAGCACGGGCCGGCCTGACAATCGCGTCACGCCGGGCTCCCCTTCAGGGGCGCTGCGCGATGGTAGCGACGGGCGCGGCGGCCGCAACGGCCTTGGCCCGTGCAGGGCGCCGGGGACCGCCAGCAGAGACGGCCTGACGCGGGGGCGGAGCGAACCTTGCGGCAAGAAACCCTCCATGGCTTGCGCCGCGCGATGGCTTGGGCCGCGCGCCGGCGTGTGCAATCCCGGCCGCGGCGACGGGCGGCAGCCAGCCTGCTCTAGCGCAGCATTGTGGAGTCTTCGCGCCGCGGCAGCTCGCCGCCGGCACGCCGCACGCCCGCCAGGAACGGGCCCACCTGACGGTGGCGCTCTTGGCCCAAGGGTTGCAGGGGCGGCATGGACCTGAGCACCCGGCCCTTCGGGAAGGTAACGATGGCCTCGGTGCCTTTGCGCAGTTCGGAACGGAGCTCGAAGGTACCGCCGTGCAGTCGAATCAGGTTCTGCACGATGGGCAGGCCCAGCCCGGTCCCCCCTTCGGCGGTCTCGTGTGCCAGCGAGCCTTGTCCGAACGCCTGCAGCACGCGCGGGATCTCTTCTTTGGGAATGCCGGGGCCGGTGTCCTTCACGATGAGCGTCTGGCCGCCATCCAGGTTGGCGCAAACGCTCAAGGTGATGCGGCCGCCGCGCGGGGTAAATTTGAGCGCGTTGGACAAGAGATTGAGACAGATCTGCCGCACCGCGCGTTCATCGGCCCAAAGCTGGTCGAGCCCGCGCGGGAAGTCGGGGATCACCAAGAGCCCCTTGCTCTCAGCGCGCAAGCTCAACAAGCGCAGACAGTCCTCCACCACGTCGGACAGGCGAACGGGTTCTTCCTGCAGCTCATAGCGTCCGGCTTCGATCCGGGACAGATCGAGTATCTCGTTGATCACCTGCAGCAAATGGCGGCCGCTGTCGTGGATATTGGCGCAGTATTCCTTGTAGTTTGCATTCGCCATGGGGCCCAGCAGTTCGCTCTTCATCACTTCGGAAAACCCGAGGATGGCATTGAGCGGCGTGCGCAGCTCGTGGCTCATGGTGGCGAGAAAGCGCGACTTGGCCACGTTGGCCGCTTCGGCCCGTTGGCGCGCTTCATCGGAGATCCATTTCTCCTCTTCGATCTCGGCGATCAGGGCATCTTTCTCGGCGCGAAACTCCAGCATCGAGAGGGCCGTCGAATTGAGGCCCTTGGCGAGGAACAGGAAGTAGACGTGCAGACCGATCGCCATGGCGGCCATGGCATAATAAAACGGGTGGCCCTGCAGGATTAGCCGCGCCACGACGGCGACCGTCATCGGCGTGGTGCCCACATACAAGACCATCATCAGCGTCGATGCGAAGGTCATGCGAATGGCCAACAGCACGATCAGCGAGGTCAGCATGAAGACGTGGGAGGCCGTGTCGCCGGTACCGAAACCAACGACGGCCATGCCGACCCAGGTGATGCCGCTCGCCATCTCGAGCAAGACGATGCGACGGCGCCACTCGTCGACCCGCACCGTGCCGCGCGGCTGGGCGAGAAATTTGCGACAGGCGGCGATCATGAAAAACTTGGCCGAGATGACGAGCGCCAACCAGGCGGAGGCCTGCAGCACGGGCGCCCAGAACATCGAGGCCAAGGAAAAGATGACCGCCAACAGCGGTACGGTGACGCGCGCCGAAAGCTCGTTGCGCACGAACATGGCCAACAGTT
>DATMZT010000023.1:0-10938 GCA_035573335.1 Hyphomicrobiaceae bacterium
TTAGGATTCTTGGCGCCGTTATCGTGGCTCTTGACGGAGATGTGGGCCATCGCCCGCTTCAGGTCCTTGGGCTCGACGTTGTGCTTGGCGCGATAGGCGGCGGCAAGCTGGGCAAAGCTACCCGGCGCCGATGCGTTGGGATTGACCATGTCGTTCAGAGGCCCACGGCCGCGCTGCGGCAGTCCTCCGTAGCCCGTATCTTTCAGCTTTTCCACACCCAGGGCCAAGGCAACATCGGCCGCACCGGAGGCCACGGCATAGACGGCGCCGCGAAAGGCCTCGGTCCCGCTCGCGCAATAGTTTTCCACGCGCGTCACGGGAATAAACGGCAGCCGCAGCGCCACGGCCAGCGGTGTCGCCGATTTGCCAACGTGCTGTTCCTCGATGGCCGTGGAAAGCCATGCCGCGTCGATCTGCTTGGTGTCGATGCCAGCGTCGGCAATGGCCTCGGCGTAAGCCTCAACCATCAAGTTGTCGGCTTCCTTGTCCCAGCGCTCGCCGAACTTGGAGCAGCCCATGCCCAGGATGACGACCTTGTCCCTGATACCCTTTGCCATGTCTCAAGCCTCCTTGGCTTTGGCCGCAACGGGCGCGGCTTTCCAATAGTAGCGTCTGAAACCCCGCGCTTGATCGATGTCCTTGATGCGGAACATCATCTGCATGGGCTGGCCGACTTTCAGCGCCTCGGCGTCAATATCCGTGAAGTCGATCATCACCCGGCCGCCCTCTTCAAACTCGACCATGCCGTAGCAGGCGGGCGGATCCGGCGAGTAGGTCAGCCGGTCGGCGGTGTAGGACTTGATGCGCGCCCGCTGGTCGGCGAAGGGATACGGGTCTTGCGTGCCGACCGCGTTGCAGTTGGGATTGACGCAAATGTCCGACCTGGGAAACTGCAAGGTTCCGCATTTGCTACATTTGCCGCCGGTGAAACTGGTCACGGTTTCCCGGTTGCGCCACAGCGAGGACAGCGGCGTACCCTTGTCGGTCTCGGAACGCATGCCGCGCTCGAGTTCGATCAAATCGTTGAACGCAAGGTAGCGGCCGTAGTTTGCCTCCTCCTTGCGCCGGGCCAGATGACCGGTTACGCCCAGTCGCTGCGGCAGCGTGCCAATGGCCGGTGTCACCTCGAGCAAGAGCGCATCCGCGCCCTGTCCGAAGCCCACCAGCAGGATCTTCTCGCCAGCCTTGGCCTTCTCCAGCACGGAGACCAGCAGCATCAAGGGCTGCGCCGTGCCCGTGTCACCCAGATTGGCGTGCAGGGGATCGCAAATCGCCTTCTCCTCGATGCCGGCCGCCTTGGCGATCGTATTGGTGATGCGTGAAAGCGTCGCCGGCATGCAAAAGTGCGTCACATCCGTGGCCGCCGCATTGGCCACTTCGAGGCAACGCTTGATCACCGGCGGCACGATCGGCATGTAGCCCGCGTCGCGGATCCACCGTTCCTCCCACTGGTAGTCGAACTGATTGTCGACGGAGCGGAAGTGATCGACGAAGTCGGCGGTCCGCGAGGCCTTGCCCAAGAGCTTCGCCACTGGCTCGCCGGCGCCGACCAGCACGGCGGCCGCACCATCCCCGCTCGACATCTCGAAGGGACTAGCGGCTTTGGCACCGCGCTTCTCGGCGCCGACGACAAGCGTTTCCGTGCCGCTCGAGAGCGCCTCGATCAGCGCTGAGGTCGCCGCGCGCTGCGTCGCCGCCACGTCGATGGCGGAGACATCGTCAGCGAGGCTCAGCGCCTGTGCGACAATGCCCGAATGGAGGCGATCGAGGAACGGGAAGGTGGTGGAAGCAAAGCGCAGCGCCCCGATGCTCCCCCGCTCACGGCCGCGGAGCGCGTCGCGGGCGGCTTCCACCGCCATGGTCACGGTGTCCTCGTCCCAATTGCAGAACGCACGCTCGCCTTTGGCTTGGCCCTTGAGCGCGGGATTGAACCAGCCGTGCGTATCGGCGATGGCCTTGCGCTGCAGGCGGCGCCAGGGGATGTAGGCGCCGAACGCGAGAATGCCTTGGGTCATCAATCATCCCTGCCGTTGTCCTTAAGATGGGCTATTGAACACGATTGAGGCAGGCTGCGCCATCCTTGTTTGCCGTGCGGACGGGCCCTGGCGCGCTTGGGCCGCCAGCCGCGGCTCGGCACGGCGTGACCGGATGAACCACCACAAAAATGCGCGGCTGCGCGGATGCATGGCACCGCCAGATGGGAGAAGCCGGCCGGGTCGGCGCCGCCCAGGCGCGGGCCGCGTGGCGAAGGAGGGATGACCTATCGAACCTGACGGGTTAACAGTCCTAGACACGGGCAACATCTTGCCCCGCGCGTTGAAGCGCCTGAGGTCCAGCCCACGAGGGACGCACGATGAGCAAGTTCATCTTCGACCACATCCACCTGTTCACCCGCGATCCGGAAGCCACCGCCGCGTTCTATGAGCGAATGTTTGGGGCCGAGGTCATCCGCAGCATGCCGCAGGGCAAGCCGCGCATCGACCTGAAGCTCGGAGGTGCCAATATCTTCATCCTCGACGTCAGCCAGGATCCCAAGGCCGCGACGGGACCTAGCCATCCCCACCAGGGCCTCGATCACTTCGGGCTCGAGGTCAAGGACATCGACGCGGTCTGTGCCGACCTCAAGGCCAAGGGGGCAAACTTCAGCCGCGGCCCCGAAACCATCCGACCCGGCACCCGCATCGCCTTCCTGAGCGGGCCGGAGGGGGTCTCCATCGAGCTCTTGGAGCGAACCGCGGTGGCCTAGCCCCTCGGCCCGGCGCCACAGCACAAAAAAGACTACATCGCCCGCCGCGACACCGACGCCAGGAACTCTTGGACTTGGCTTTTCCAGAATTTGGCCATGCCCGTGGTGCCGTGCCCGCGCGTCTCCTCGCTCGCCGGGATCAGATAAAGCCGGGCGTTGGGCACGCGCTTTAGCTCGCGTTCCATCAGACCCGTCTCGGGCGGATTGCGCTCATCGTCGGCCGAATTGATGGCAAGTAGGGTGGCCTTGATGCGCCCCAGGCCGGGCGATGCGTCGTAGTCGCGCGAAGCGTCCCACTGATAGAGGAAGTCGTTGGCGTCGGCCTTGAAGGGCGCCGCCAGCCGGCCATCGAGCAGCTTGTCGGCAAGCACGCGCGTCGGCGCCTCTTTTTGCAAAGCCAAGGTGCCGCCGCTGGTGGCTATGGCGTAAAACACAGCGGCGGCCTTGAGTGCGCGCGGCTGGCTCGTGTAGTTCCCCTCGTTCCAGTCGGGATCGTTGCGAATGGTATCGATGATCAAGCGCCGGAGCATCCAGTTGCGGCTCGACATCTCGGTAGGCTGGGCTGCCATCGGCACCAACGCGTCCATGAAGTCGGGATACTGCGTGCCCCACATCCAGGTGTGCATACCGCCCATCGAGTTGCCCAACACCAGGCGCAGGTGTTTGACGCCAAGCCCTTCCGTGACGAGCCGGTATTGCGCCGCCACCATGTCCTCGTAGTTGTATTTCGGGAACTTCGCGCGCAAGCCGTCGGAGGGTTTTGCGGATTTACCGTGGCCGATGGCGTCGGGCAGAATGATGAAATATTTAGCGGCATCGAGCGGTTGACCGGGCCCGAACAGTTCGCCGCCGAAGGCCGGCGAGAGCAGGCCCGAACCCGATCCGGTGGTGCCGTGTAGGATCAAGATGGGCTCGCCGGCGGGGTCACCAAGGGTGGTGTAATTGAGGCGCAGCTCGGAGGCCACTTCGCCGCTGTGGAACTTGAAGTCGCGGGCCGTCCAGCTGGCCTCCGTCGGCGCCGGCGTTTGCGCCAGAGCCGACGCTCCGAGCAGCACGAGCACACCCAAGACCAACCCAGCGCGCGCCAGGCAACTTTTATTGTGCATGGAAAACCCCACGAAAAAATTCAGCTCAGGGCCCGCAACCTACCCGCCCCACACCCTACTTGAGGCGGACGGCGGAGGCTATGGGCGGTGCGGCGCACTTTGTGTCGCTGGCGTCGGCGGCACGCGATGCTAAGCTCATCGCGACCAGGGGAGGTGGCGATAGGGCGATCATGACCAAGCTGATGGGCAGGCTCGCCAGCGGCGAACGCTGCCTTGGACATGCGGATTTGGATCTGCGCCTCAAGCGCATCGCCTCAGGCTTGCTCGCGCTTGGCGTCAAGGCGGGCGATTGCATCGCCATTCTGATGCGCAATGACATCGCCTTCATCGAGGCATCGTTTGCCGCCCAGTTGGTGGGTGCCTATGCGGTGCCGATCAACTGGCACTTCAAGGTCGAGGAGATCGCCTACATCTTGGCCGACTGCAGCGCCAAGGTTTTGTTTGGCCATGCCGATCTGCTGGCCCCGATCGCCGGCGGGCTGCCGCCCGGGCTGGCGCTGATCGCCGTCGCCACGCCGCCGGAGGTCGCGACCGCCTATGGCATCGCGCCGCTTCCCGCCACGGCGGTGCCGGGCGGCCTCGACTATGAGGGCTGGCTCGGCGCCGAGCCGCCCTATCGCGGCCCGGGCGGGGCCCAACCTTTGACCATGTTCTATACGTCAGGCACGACGGGGGCGCCCAAGGGCGTGCGACGACCGGCCCCGACGGCCGCGCAAATGGCCGCCTCCGACCGCCTGCGGCGCGACATTTTCGGCATCGTGCCGAAGATTCGCTCGGCCATTCCCGGCCCGCTCTATCACTCTGCCCCCAACGCCTTTGCCGTGCGCGCCGCCCGCATCGGTGACCTGATGGTGTTGCTGCCGCGCTTCGATCCCGTCGCCCTGTTAGAGCTGATCGAACGCGCGCGCATCGATACCATGTTCATGGTGCCGACCATGTTTGTCCGTTTGCTCAAGCTGCCGGATGCGGTCAAGCGCCGCTACGATGTCTCCTCGCTCAAGTTCATAATTCACGCGGCGGCACCATGCCCGCACGACGTGAAGCAAGCGATGATCGACTGGTGGGGACCGGTCATCCATGAGTTTTATGGCTCCACCGAGTCGAGCGCGGTGACGTTTGCCACCAGCGCCGACACGCTGACCAAACCCGGCACCGTCGGACGCGCCGTCGCCGGCGCCGAACTGCGCATTCTCGACGAGAGGGGCAAGGTGCTGCCCACCGGCGAAGTCGGCGAGATCTTCACGCGCTTTGTCGAGTTGCCGGATTTCACCTACCACAACAAGCCCGAGCAGCGCGCGGCCATTGAGCGCGACGGCTTTATCACATCGGGCGACGTCGGCTATCTCGATGCCGACGGCTATCTGTTCCTGTGCGATCGCAAGCGAGACATGGTGATTTCGGGTGGCGTCAACATCTATCCGGCCGAGATCGAGGCCGTGCTGCTGCGCTTTGCCGGCGTCAGGGACTGCGCCGTGTTCGGCATTCCCGATCCCGAGTTCGGCGAGAAGTTGATGGCGGTGGTCGAACTGTCCGAGGGCAGTAGCCTAACGCCGGCGGCCATTCAGGCCTACCTGACGCACCACCTCGCCGGCTACAAGGTGCCGCGCATCATCGAGATCGGACGCGATCTGCCGCGCGAGGATTCGGGCAAGATTTTCAAGCGTCGCTTGCGCGATCCCTTCTGGCACGCGCTCGGCCGCACGATCTGAGCGGGCAAGGGGCGCCGCCGGCGCGCAACTACCAGCTGATCACCCGACTTGGATCGATCAACGGCTCGAAGCCCGGAACCTGGGGCATCTTGAAGTCGGTGGCGCCGGGCCAGTACCAAATGCCCTGAGAGACGAGCACATAGGGCTGCTGCGCGTGAGGTGGATAGCTTCGCGCTGCGGGCGGCAGGAGCGGCGGAGCCTCGGCACGATACATCGTCGGATACCGGTAAACGCGGGGCTCGCTAGGCGAGACCGCGGGCCGCGAGAGGCTTGCCGGCACCAACACTCGCCGTTCGCTCGCCGCGGCAGGGCTTTTCTTCGCCCGCGCCCGGGGCGGCAGCTTGAGCCGTTGCGCGGCGGCCCGCAGGCGCGCCTCTGCGCTCGATCCCGGGCCGCTGTAGCCCGGGCAAGGCGTCTCGGGCCAGCACACCTGCCCCGGATGATAGTTCTGCCCCGCCGCGGGCGATGCCACCGTCATGGCCGCCACCAGCAACGTGGCGCCGACCGCCCCAGCCCTGAAAAACTCACTCAACGCTTCGCGCTCCCCAGCCTCCCCGCCTGACCCGACGCTCGCCTTGCCCCGGGCCGCGTTTGTCCCGACGGCGCCTGCGCGAGCGGTCGGATCAAGTTGTACGATCCGCACCGCCCGCTGTCGTGCGTCACCGGGCAGGATGGTTGTCGAAGACGGTTAAGGCTGTGGGCCGCACCGGCGCCTTTAGGTCGGCGTCCACAACGACAGGGTCAGGTAGCGCGTCCACAGAATGGCCAGCGCCGCCCCGACGGCCGCGGCGGCGACCCACCGTAAGGTCGACGCCTCCCGGCTGCCCGGGAGACAGTAGTTGACCAATCCTCCGAGCACGACCCCGCCCATCATGCCGGCAATGAGATCGGCCCCCCGATCGAAGGTGGCACCATGCACCGCTAGGTTTGCAAACCAGCCGAGCACGCAACCCACGCCGAGCATCGTCAAGGCGGCAACGACGGTGCGATCCAAAGTCGGCATTCTCCCCCACACTCGCAAATGCGTGGCATTTGCAAAGACTATACTGCGGGGGGCGCGTAGGCGACAAGCGCTCGATCGGGACGGGCCGCCGGCCGCCGCGACGGCGACCGCAGGGCCGACCGCGATCGGCCAAGGACTTGGCTCGCGCAAGTGCCACCTTAGGCTGGAATTGCGGCCCCGGGCACGGACGCGCGTGGCCCTTAGGCCGCCGTGCGCGCCCTGCCAGCGCCATAATGGCGCCGCTCGGCATCCAACAGAGCAAGCCGCAGCAACAAAGCCTGCAGGTCGGGGGGCAGCCGCTGGGACGGCGCCAAGTGCTCGCGCAGCACCTTGCCAATGAGGCGGGTGGTTTCGTTGCCAGGTTGCATGGCCTTGGTCCCTCTCGTCTTAGCACGAGAACGCCCTGCCACCGCCTGCGTTCCCATGCGAGTGGGAATTTTTTCAACTGAATCAAATAGTTAATGAATGGTTAACGGCGCTGGCAAGCGCCCGCGAGCCAGCGCCGTCAGGCCTCGGCCCAGTCGGCAAGGCGCCGCAAAAACAGCAGGCACTTTTCGAGTTCCTCGAGGCTCAAAAATTCGTTGGCGGTGTGGGCCTGAGCGATGTTGCCGGGTCCGCAGACGATGGCTGGCGCACCGCCGCCTTGGAAGAGGCCGGCCTCCGTGCAGTAGGAGACAGCGTAGGTTTTGTTCTGGCCCGCCAGCTTCAAGGTGAGCGGGATGATCCCCGAGGCCGTATCGGCCGCATAGGCGGCGACCTGGTTGGTGGCCCGGATCGTGATCTCCGCCTCGGGCGCCAGGCGGCGCATTTCGGGGAGACATTGCGCGGCGGCGAACGCCTTCAAGCGGTGATCCAACAACAGCGGATCAAAGCCGGGCAAGCCGCGGATCTCCCAGCCAAACCAGCAGGGCACCGGCACCACATTGGAGGCCGTGCCGCCCTCAATCTGGGTGACCTGGAGCGTGGTGAAGGGTGGGTCGAAGCGTGGATCTTGCTCGCCGGCCTTGAGCTCGTCTTGCATCCGCGACAGTTCGCCCAGCAGGCGGCCGGCGTAGGCGATGGCATTGACCCCATAGTGCGGCATGCTCGAATGGGCTGCCCGCCCCGTCAGTTCGACGCGCCAGCGCACCGGTCCTTTGTGGGCGTCGACCACGCCCATCTCGGTCGGCTCACCGACGAAAACCAGGCGCGGCAAGGGCAGACGCTTGCCGAGCTCGGCAATCATCGGCCGCACGCCGGTGCATCCCACTTCCTCGTCATAGGAGAAGGCCAGATGGATCGGCATCTTAAGCCGGCGGCGCGCGAACTGCGGCACCATCGCCAGCGCGCAGGCGAGATAGCCCTTCATGTCACAGCTGCCGCGTCCGTAGAGCTTGCCGTCGCGCTCCGTCAGCGTGAAGGGGTCGCTGTCCCAGGTCTGACCGGCGACCGGGACGACGTCGGTGTGCCCCGACAATGCTAAGCCGGGCGCATCGTTGGGCCCAATCGTGGCAAAGAGGCTTGCCTTCTCGCCGTCGGGCGTGGGCACCCGCTGGCTGGCAATACCGTGCTGGGCCAGATAGTCCTCAACGAAGCGGATCAGCGGGATATTGCTTTTGGCGCTTTCCGTGTCGAAGGCGACAAGGCGCGCCAGAAGCTCCTTGGCTGCGGCGGTGGGTGGCGTCATGGGCACCTTCAATTCACACTGCGCCGCGCGTGCGGGCTGTCGAGCGAAAAAGCGGGAATTGTCACGTTGAAGAGTTCACCCGCCGCGCTCGTCATCTGGTAGGTACCCACCATGATGCCCGAAGGCGTCGGCAACGGACAACCGGAGGTGTAGCGAAAGGAGGCGCCGGGCGCCAGCACCGGGGTCTGGCCGACGACGCCGGGCCCCTTCACCTCTTGGGTGTGTCCCATCGCATCCGTGATGCGCCAATGTCGGGAGCGCAACTGCACCCAATCACTGCCCTCGTTGAGGATGTCGATGGTGTAGGCCCACAAATAGCGCCCCTCGTCGGGTGCGGAGTCTTGCTCCAGGAATTGCGGTGTGACGCGGATGCGGATGCCGCGCGTAACAGCTTCGTACATGGCAGCACCTGCCATTGCTTGCGACTGCGGCGCTCAGCCGATCCTAGCGGCCGCGAGCCCGCGGTCAATGTCTTGGGTCAGATCCCGGGTCGCTTCAAGCCCGACCGATAGCCGCAGCGTGCCCTCGGCGATCCCCAGTTCGGCGCGGGCCTCTGGTTTCAGGCGCTGGTGTGTCGTGGTCGCCGGATGGGTGATGATGCTCTTGGCATCTCCCAAGTTGTTGGAAATTTTGACCAGTCGGAGCGCATTGAGAAAACCAAAGGCCGCCCGCTTGCCGCCCTCGAGTTCGAAGGTGACGACCTGGCCGAAGCCGGACATCTGTTGCCGAGCCAGCTCGGCCTGCGGATGATCGGGACGGCCGCAGAAAAGCACGCGCACAACACCCGGCTGGGTGGCGAGGTAATCGGCGATCTCGGCGGCGGCTGCGCATTGCGCCCGCACGCGCACGGGCAGGGTCTCCAAACCCTTCAACAGCACCCAAGCGTTGAAGGGACTGAGCGACGGCCCGGTGTGCTTCAAGAAGTTGTGCAGGTGATCCTTCACGTAGGCCGCCGAGCCCAGCACGATGCCGCCCAGGCAGCGGCCCTGGCCGTCGATGTGCTTGGTCGCGGAATAGACGACGACGTCGGCGCCCAACTGCAGCGGTTTTTGCAGGATGGGCGTGGCAAACACGTTATCGACGACCACGCGCGCGCCGGCCGCGCGCGCGATCTGCGAGACGGCAGCGATGTCGACCAGATCGAGCGTCGGATTGGCGGGGGTCTCGAAAAAGAAGGCCTTGGTGTTGGGTCGAACAGCCTTGGCCCAGGCTTGCGTATCACGGCCGTCGATCAGGGTGGAGGCGATGCCGAAGCGGGGACAGAGATCTTCCACCACATAGCGACAGGAGCCAAACAGCGCCCGCGCGGCCACCACATGATCGCCGGCTTTGAGGCAACACAACAGCGCGGCTGTCACCGCGGCCATACCCGTGGCTGTCGCCCGCGCCGCCTCGGCACCCTCGAGCAGCCGCATGCGCTCTTCGAACATGGCAACCGTCGGATTGGCGTAGCGGCTGTAGATAAAGCCCGCCTCGCTCTTGAAGCGCTCCTCGGCCTGTTCGGCTGACTGGTAGACGTAGCTTTGGGTGATGAACACCGCCTCGGAGAGTTCGCCGAAGCCCGAACGTAGTGTGCCTCCGTGCACCAGCAAGGTTTCCGGGCTCAGCCCTTCGAGGCCGGCGGCAGCTTCGGGAAATGTAGGCATCGCGCTCTCCCTTGCCCGGTCGCAAACGCCGGGGCAACAAAAAAACCGGCTCGAATCGGCGCCGCTGCATGCCGGGCGCTCGAGTCTCGTCGGTCGGATCGCGCACGGCCTTTTAGCGACTTGTTTTACGTGGCTGCAAGCCGGCCGGCCAAATGACCACGTCTGAGACAGCGGGGATTACCGCGACCGGACGCTTGGCGTCAATGGTTCTATCGTCTAGACGGACGTGGAGGTGAGGCTGTCGATGGCAAA
The DNA here is from genome assembly GCA_035573335.1 of Hyphomicrobiaceae bacterium. Taxonomy (GTDB): domain Bacteria; phylum Pseudomonadota; class Alphaproteobacteria; order Rhizobiales; family Hyphomicrobiaceae; genus AWTP1-13. Next base: position 10,129 of record DATMZT010000023.1, read on the forward strand.
AACCCAGGCGAACACGCCGCCCCGTAAGGAGGCGATCGAGGCCGGCATTCTGCCCGTGCAGGCGATCCGCGACCTCATTGCGGCCGGGCACGTGCGCCTCGCCGAGCCGATGGCCGCCGACCAGCTCCAGCCCGCCAGCCTCGACCTGCGCCTGGGCCCGCGGGCCTATCGCGTGCGCGCGTCCTTCCTGCCCGGTCCGAGCCGGAAGGTTGCCGACAAGCTGGCGGACCTGCAATTGCACGCCATCGATCTGGGCCCGGGCGCCGTGCTGGAAACCGGCTGCGTCTATCTGGCACCGCTGCTGGAGAGCATGGCGCTGCCCGCCGCGTTGGCGGCCGCCACCAATCCCAAGAGTTCCACCGGTCGGCTTGACGTCTTCACCCGCGTGATTGCCGATGGCGTCGGCGCCTTCGATCAGATCCCGGCCGGCTACCAGGGGCCCCTCTACGCCGAGATTTGCCCGCAGACTTTCCCGGTGGTCGTGCGCAAGGGCTCGCGGTTGAGCCAGGTCCGCTTTCGCACCGGCGCGGCCGCCGCCAGCGACCTGGCACTCGTCGAACTCAACCGGCGCGAAAAGCTGGTGTCGGCCGAGCACGCCGACATCGCCTCTGGCATCGCCCTCTCCGTCGACCTGACGGGCGACCGGCACGGCCTCATCGGCTATCGCGCCAAGCGCCACACGGGCCTCGTCGATGTGGACGTGCCGGGCGCTTGTCGGGTGGCGGATTTCTGGGAACCGATTTTCGCCGACGACAGCCGGCGGCTGATCCTCGATCCCGATCAGTTCTATATCCTGGCCTCCAAGGAGGC
>DATMZT010000024.1:0-30888 GCA_035573335.1 Hyphomicrobiaceae bacterium
TTTGCGGCACGCCATGTGCCGAAAAGATCACAGGTGCATCCGTTTCCGGGATCTCGTCGAGCTCCTCCACAAAAACGGCGCCTTTCGCCTTGAGATCGTCGACCACGTGGCGATTGTGGACGATCTCGTGGCGCACATAGACCGGTGGCCCGAACTTCTGCAGCGCCAATTCGACGATCCGGATGGCGCGATCGACGCCGGCGCAGAAGCCGCGCGGTGCCGCCAGCAGGATGGTCAAAGGTGGCAGCGCCCGCCTTTCCGGGCTGGCAGTGGTCATGGTTAAGGACGTCGCCTTGTTTGCGTTTGATTTCATACGCCCTGCGCTTGGCCCTCGGTTCGCCCGAATGATAGACTTCGAATCACCGGACAAGGGCCCATGGTGCATCGGGGCCATTATGGGGTGGGATTGCCGGTCCGCAAGGGGCCTGGCACGCGTTCGGACAGGGGCGTCGTGACGCAATCGGCATTGGCAGCATTGGCTAGGCTGACCCGCGGCGCCGTGGCTGGGGGGCTGCTGGCCTTGGTCGGCGGACTCCTCGGCGGCTGCGGCATGTCCTCGCTCACGTCCGGAATCGGCGGGGGACTGTTCGGCAGCCAAAACAAGACCACGGCCGATGTCGGCTCGATCAGCGAGGATCAGCTGTTGGCCGCGGCGAAAACCGACGGTCCTGGCTCGGGCGCGGGCTTCGATGTGGCGCATGGTTGCCCACGCTTCCAGGTTTGGTCGCGCGAAGGCTATGTGACGATCTATGAGCAGGGCCGGGTCGGGGATGGCCTTGCCGTCATGCATCGCGGCGAGATCACCAAAACCGCGCGCGAGTGCCAGATCGAGCCCGGCCGCGTCAGCGTCAAGGTCGGCTTCTCCGGACGCGTGCTGCTCGGCCCAAAGGGCAAGACCGGCAACGTTTCGTTGCCGTTGACCGTGTTCGTCAGTGATGCCAAACGGGAGAAGATCGTCACCGACCGGGTCAAGATCGAGGTCGCGGTCACGCTCGACAAGCCGATCGGCTACTTCTCGGTGGTCCGCACGGTCAGCTTCACGGTTCCGGAAGGCTCCCGGCCGGCCGAGTACGAAGTCTATGTCGCTTTTGACCGCAACACCCCAGGTGCCGGCTGATTTGGCTTGGCCGCGGGCATGCCAGCAGCGCGTTGAATTTTGCCGGCTCTGTGTCCCATAGCACAGCCGGCCCCGCCCGCGGCGCCTAGCCTGCCTGCATTGTCCATCGCGCGCCCGGAGGCAGCCCCCTTGTCCCCACTCGCCAAAGCGCTTGTGCTTGCTCTTTCCCTTACAGCCGCAATCGCTGCCGTTGCCTATAGCCTGCAACCGCGGCACGTCGTGGTCATCACCCGCGCCCCCGCTTGAGCCCTGGCCGTGGGAAAGTGGGCGCGGGGTGAGAGCTTGCGTTGACTCCTTCCCGCACGCGCGTATCATTCCGCCAGCCAATCGACGCCTGCGGAAGAGACCCCGGCCGTGCCGTCAAGGACCGGATGGGGCGCCGAAGGAGCAACCGCCCCGGAACCTCTCAGGCAAAAGGACCGCAGGTTGATGGCGCTCTGGAAAGCAGCCGACCACCCGGTCGGCTCACCGAAGGGGTAAGGCGACGGGTCGCCGGAATCTCTCAGGTCCCGTGACAGAGGGGGCTTCAATTCGTGCGGAAATCCGCGCGAAGGCCAAGCCTTGGGACCCGAGCGAAGATGAGCGCCGAACTCACCGCCGAGCAGCCTTTGAGGCGCACCCCTCTCTACCAGTTACACCTCGATCTTGGCGCCAAGATGGTACCGTTCGCCGGCTATGAGATGCCGGTCAACTATCGCCTCGGCATTCTCAAAGAACACCTGCACACGCGTGCCAAGGCGGGGCTGTTCGATGTCTCGCACATGGGCCAGGCCTCCCTCGTCGGTCCCGACCACGCGACGACGGCGATGGCGCTTGAGGAGCTTGTGCCTGCCGATCTTCTCAACCTGGCGCCCGGCCAGCAGCGCTACTCGCAGCTCCTCAACGAGGAGGGCGGCATCATCGATGACCTGATGCTGACGCGACCCGCGTCGGCGGCCGAGGATGGCCGCTTATTGCTGGTGGTCAATGCCTCCCGCAAGGAGGTCGACTACGCCCATCTCAAGGCGCGCTTGCCGGCCGGTGTTAGGCTCGAGATCGCAACGGAGCGCGCGCTGCTCGCCCTGCAGGGCCCCGCTGCCTTAGCCGTGATGCATACCCTATCGCCCGCCGCGGCCGGCCTCGCTTTCATGACCGGCGCCAACGTCGGTCTCGGCGGCATCGACTGTCACGTCTCCCGCTCCGGATATACCGGCGAGGATGGTTTTGAAATCTCCTTGGCGGCGGCGCAGGCGGGTGAGCTGGCCCAGCTCCTGCTCGGGCACGACGGCGTCGAGTCGATCGGTCTCGGGGCCCGCGATTCTTTGCGACTGGAGGCAGGTCTTTGTCTCTACGGCCATGACATCGACGAGACGACGAGCCCCGTCGAGGCCGGGCTCGCCTGGTCGATCCAAAAGCGCCGACGCAGCGAAGGCGGTTTCCCGGGCGCGCGGCGCATTCAGGACGAGTTGACCAACGGTGCAAAACGGCGCCGCGTGGGTATTAAGCCCGACGGGCGCGCGCCCGCGCGCGAGGGTACCGAGATCCTGGCGCTGTTGGGCGAGCGGCTCGGCGCCATCACCTCGGGCGGTTTCGGGCCGAGCGTGAATGCGCCGATCGCCATGGGTTATGTGCCGCAGGGGCGCGCCGCGGCAGGAACGCCGGTCAATCTGATGGTGCGCGGCAAGGCGCTCGGCGCCAGCGTGACGCCACTGCCGTTCGTGCCGCACCGCTACGCGCGCTAACGCCAATTCCAAAGTCAGCGAGGAAGATGCAAATGGCAGTCGAGCGCTACACCAAGGACCACGAATGGATCCGCGTCGAGGACGGCGTCGCGACCGTCGGCATCACCGACCACGCCCAACAGCAGTTGGGCGATATCGTGTTTGTGGAAGTGCCCGAGACGGGCCGCCAAGCCAAGCAGGGCGATGCGGTCGCCGTGGTGGAAAGCGTCAAGGCGGCCAGCGACGTATTTGCGCCGGTTTCCGGCGAAGTCATCGAAGCCAACGCCGAGATCGCCACCCAGCCGGCGCTCGTCAACGAGGACGCGCAGGGCAAGGCTTGGTTCTTCAAGGTGAAGATCAGCAATCCCGCCGAGCTCGACGGACTTATGGACAAGGCTGCCTACCTGGAATTTGTCAAGCAGTCGTCTTAACGACGGAGCATCGATCATGGCACACGAATACAAAGCCGTCATTGCCTGGAAGCGCGGCGCCGGCGAGCCGTTCACCGACCTCAAGTTCAGTCGTGCCCATCAATGGTCGTTTGATGGTGGCATCACCGTGCCGGGATCCTCCTCGCCCTTGTCGGTGCGCCTGCCCTACTCGCGCGCCGAGGCCGTCGACCCGGAAGAGGCACTGGTCGCGGCCCTTTCGAGCTGCCACATGCTGACCTTCCTCTACTTGGCCGCCAAACAGGGACTCGTCGTTGACGCCTACGAGGACGAAGCCGTCGGCGTCATGACCAAAAATGCGCGCGGCAAGCTGTTCGTCTCAAAGGTGGCGCTGAGACCGCGCATCGCCTTTGCCGGTGCGCAGCCACCGAACGCCGCCCAACTCGCCGAACTGCATCACCATGCACACGAGGAATGCTACATCGCCAATTCCGTCCTGACGGAGGTCGTTGTCGAGTCGGCGCCGGTTTTGCAGCAATAGCTGGGAACTTTGACCATGCGTTACCTGCCGCTCACCGATGCCGATCGCAAGGCCATGCTGGGCAAGATCGGCGTCACCAATACCGATGCCTTGTTCGCCACTGTGCCCAAAGACAAGTTGCTCGGCGGCCTGCTCGACCTGCCGAAAGGCAAGAGCGAACTTGCGGTCGAGCGCAGCATGGGCCGGCTGGCGGCGCAGAACACGCCGGCGGGTTCGGTGCCTTTCTTCGTCGGCGCCGGTGCCTACAAGCATCACCTGCCGGCGAGCGTCGATCATCTCATTCAGCGCTCCGAGTTCCTGACCTCCTACACGCCCTATCAACCGGAGATCGCCCAGGGCACGCTGCAGTACCTGTTCGAATTCCAAAGCCAGGTCGGCCAGCTCACGCACATGGAGGTGGCCAATGCGTCGATGTACGATGGCTCGACCGCGGCTGCCGAGGCGGTGCTGATGGCGCATCGCCTGTCGAAGCGGCGCCGCGCGGTGCTCGCCGGCAACCTGCATCCCCACTACCGCGAGACCATCGCCACCGTGTCAAGCATGTCGGGTGACGAGATCCTCGCGGCTCCGCCTGCCCCCGCCGGCAGCGAGGAGCTGGCGCACCTGATCGACAATACGGTGTCCTGCGTCGTCGTACAGACCCCCGATTTCTATGGCCACTTGCACGATTTGAACGCGCTTGCCGAGCGCGCGCATGCGGTGGGTGCGCTGCTGATCGCCGTGTTCACCGAAGTCGTGTCGCTTGGCGCGATCGAACCGCCGGGCGCCATGGGCGCCGATATCGTGGTGGGTGAGGGACAGTCGATCGGCAACGCCCTGTCGTTCGGGGGTCCCTATGTCGGGTTGTTCGCGACCCGGCAGAAATACTTGCGCCAGATGCCGGGCCGGTTGTGCGGCGAGACCGTGGACAAGGAGGGCCGGCGCGGTTTCGTGCTGACGCTTTCGACGCGTGAGCAGCACATCCGGCGCGAGAAGGCGACCTCGAACATCTGCACCAATTCCGGCTTGTGCGTGCTGGCCTTCACCATCCACATGTCCCTGCTCGGGGAGGCGGGGCTGCGGCGGCTCGCCCTCCTCAATCACGCCAACGCCGTGGCGCTCGCTGAGCTCCTGGTCAAAGTGCCGGGTGTCGAACTGCTGAACGAGACATTTTTCAATGAGTTCACGATTCGCGTACCGGGCAAGGCGGCGGATGTCATCGAAAGGCTGGCCGCAAAAGGCGTGCTCGGCGGGGTGCCGGTGTCGCGGCTCGAGCCGGATCGAGCCGAACTCGCCGACCTGATTGTGGTCGCTGCGACCGAAGTGAACACGGAGGAGGATCGCGTGGCCTATGCCAAAGCGCTGCGAGAGGTGCTGGAATGCTGAACCGCCAGGGCCGGCCGACGACGCCGGGAGAGACTGTTGCGAGTGCGCCCGACACCTTTAGCGGCAACCGCGCGCTGGCCATCGAGGAAGGCCTAATCTTCGAAATCGGCCGCGTCGACACCACGGGTGTCGACATCGAGGAGCCGCCAAGCTTTGCCGCCCGGCTCGGCAAGCTCGCCAGGCGTGCCCCGCTGGGGCTGCCAGGCCTCAGCGAGCCGGAAACGATGCGGCACTACGTGCGCCTGAGCCAAAAGAACTATGGCATCGACACCGGCCTGTTTCCGCTCGGCTCCTGCACCATGAAGCACAATCCGCGCCTCAACGAAGGTATGGCGCGGCTGCCGGGCTTCGGCGATATTCATCCCCTGCAGCCGCTTTCGACGGTGCCCGGTGCGGTCGCCCTCATCGCCGAGCTGGCGCGTTGGCTGCGCGAGCTCACCGGCATGGCAGTCGTTGCCATGACGCCGAAAGCCGGCGCGCACGGCGAGCTCTGCGGCATGATGGCGATCAAAGCGGCGCTGGCCGCGCGCCGCGAGCATCGTTCGGTGGTGCTGGTACCCGAATCGGCGCACGGCACCAATCCGGCGACGGCGGCGCTGCTCGGCTACCGTGTGGTATCGGTGCCGGCGCGCGCAGACGGGACGGTCGACGCCGAGGAGATCCGCAAACGTCTATCATCCGATGTCGCGGCCATCATGTTGACAAACCCCAACACCTGCGGCCTCTTCGAGCGTGATGTGGTCGCCATTGCCGAGGCGGTGCACGCCGCCGGTGCCTACTTTTACGCCGATGGCGCCAACTTCAACGCCATCGTCGGCAAGGTGCGACCGGGCGACCTTGGCGTCGATGCCATGCACATCAACCTACACAAGACCTTCTCGACGCCCCACGGCGGCGGCGGCCCGGGTGCCGGTCCGGTGGCGCTGTCGGCGGCGCTGGCTCCGTTCTTGCCCCTTCCCTACACCATTGTCGATGCCCACAGCATCGGCTACGTCGAGCATGCTGGCCGACCGGCCCAACCCGTCGCAGACCGGTCGATGGCCTCATCACTGAGCGCCGCGCAGGCGGACCGCAGCGGCGATGCCGGGAGCGCGGGTGGGGTTGCGCCGCCAGCAGCCCCGCAGGCGGCCGACCGCGCGGACGCGGGAGCAAAGCCACTCGGGCGCATGTGCGCCTTCCACGGTCAGATGGGCATGTACGTGCGCGCGCTCGCCTACATGCTCAGTCATGGATCGGACGGCATGCGCCAGGCATCGGAGGATGCGGTGCTCAATGCCAACTATGTCCGCAACTCCCTCGCCGATCTTATGTCGGCACCGTTCGGCGACCAGTTGTGCATGCACGAGGCGCTGTTCGATGATCATTGGCTTGAGGGGACCGGCATCACGACCCTCGATTTTGCCAAGGCCATGATCGATGAAGGTTATCATCCGATGACCATCTATTTCCCGCTCGTCGTGCACGGCGCCATGTTGATCGAGCCCACGGAATCGGAATCGAAAGAAAGCCTCGATCGGTTCATCGCCAGCTTGCGCAAGTTGGCCGCGGCCGCCCGCGGCGGAGAGGTGGCACGCTTTCGTGAGGCACCACGTTATGCCCCACGCCGGCGCCTGGACGAGACCAAGGCGGCGCGGGAACCGAGATTAAGGTGGACGGCGGCGCAAGAACGTCAGCAGGCGGCGGAATGAGCCGAGCCCGGATGGGGCCTCCCCTCCGCCGCGCCGCCCGCGGGCTCCAGATCGCTTGATGCGGCCGAACGCGGACCCGCGCCTCGCCGTTGCACGTTGGGAAAGGGCGCGCATGGCTCGCGTCGTCGGCATTGATCACCTCGTCCTCCGCGTCAAGGAGTTCGAGCGCTCGCGGCGATTTTACGATTTGGTGCTGGGCTTTGTCGGCTTCAAGCGCAAGTACAATTTCGCCAAGACCGCCGGTTGGAGCAACGGCAAGACGTTGCTCTGGATCGGCGAGGCGGATGCCGAAGGCAAAAAACACCCCCACCGCATCGGCAATATCGGCTTCCACCACTACGCCTTTGAACTCGGCAAACGCCAAGACGTCGATGACCTCTATGCGCACTTGCAAAGACATGGGGTCGATGTGGTCGATCCGCCCGCCGACTATCCAGACTATGGCGAGGGCTACTATGCGGTGTTTTTCACCGACCCCGACGGCCTGAAGCTGGAGGGCATGGTGTGCAAGCCGCCGCGCCGCAAGCGCCGCCAGGCCAAAGCCTGACCACCGGGCAGGCTCGTTAGTACTGCGACCGCGGCGTGCGGCCCCGCGTCGCCTGCTCTTGCATCGCGACCGCAATTTTGCCCTCAGCGCCAACTACAAGCGCGCGAGGGAACAGGGCACAGGATGCCATGCGATATTGGACCTCGCAGATCGTGATCGGCATCATCGTCACCGTCGTCGGCACGGTGATCGCCAATGCCGTCATCAAGGCGTTCGGTGGCCGCAAGCACGCCGTCGATGCCCCGCACTACTCCGGGCCGGCTCGCGCCGGGCGCTAGCCGAGGCGCTCCAGGTCCAGCCGGTAAAAGCGCGCCGCCGTACCGGCAAACAGATCCGCCCTCTCGCTGGCGCTCGCGCCTTTGGCAATAAGCTTGCAGGCGTTCCAAAACACTGGGTAGCTGTAGGACCCCTTGTCGACCGGAAAGTTGCTCTCAAACATGGCGCGCGAGGGCCCGAACGCCTCGATGCAGGTTTCAAGATAGGGACGCCATGCCGCGGCCAGCGTCTCGGAGGAGGGCGGCTCGGCGTGCCCGTAGAAATCGAAGCCGCCAATGCGCATGCCAAGGCCACCGAGCTTAACGTAGACGTTGGGACAGCTGGCCAGGGCCTCGATCGACGCCTTCCAGTTGGCAAACACCTCGTCTCGCTTGCCGGCATAGGCGCGAATGCCAATCGGTCCACCGACGTGATCGAGCACGATCTTGGTGTCGGGAAACGCCCGTGCGAGACCGGCAAGTTCATCGATTTGCGGGTGATAGAGCCAGGCATCATAGCTGAGGCCGAGCCGGCCCAAGACGGCGAAGCCTTCGCGAAATGCCGTTTCCCCGAGCAGGCCGGGCGGCGGGTTATAGGCGGGGTTGCGCACCTTAGCGTCGTCATCCCAGGCGCTGCTGTGGCGGATGCCGCGGAAACGATCGCCACCGGCCCGCAAATGCGCTTCGAGCACAGGCTCGACCCGACCGCCGAGGCTCAGGTCGGCATGCCCCACGATGCCGGCGCAATGACGCGTTTTGCCATAAAAGCCGCTCGCGCTCATGGCCGCGGCGCCGTTGACGAACTCGGTTTCGCCCACGTGTTTCATCTCGGCGGGGCCGCCGGCGCGAAGCATCGCGCGGGCCTGAACGAAGACGGTGGCAACAATATTGTGGCCGCTGTTCGTGTCAGCGACCAATTCATCCAGGAGATAGCGCCAACCGGGCCGGTCCCAAAGGTGGTGGTGCGGATCGACGATCGCCAGTTCGGCCTCGAGAATGGGCTCCCGACGACGATCGAGCCAATCTAGACGCACCGGCAGATAGTAGTCCTCGGCGGTTACGGGTTGGGGGGCGGTGGACATTTACGGGACACTCCTTAAGGATTGACGAGCGCCGCCGGATCGCCGGCCTCTTTGGCATGCTGTCAGGTGCACGAAAAGGCGATGGGAACCCCAAGCAAGCGAGCGAGCTATCATGCCAATCAAGTCCAAGTATGTGTTCGTGGCAAGCATGGATGTGGCTGCCGATAAAGAGGCCTTGTTCAACGAAGTCTATGACGAGGAGCATGTGCCGAACCTCCTCAAAGTACCCGGCGTACACGCCGTCACGCGCATCGCCGGGGAGCCCTTTGCCATGAGCATCGGCGGTGAACAAAAGACGCTGAGCCACGACGGCCCGCGCTATACGGCCATCTATGAGATCGATGGCCCGCACGTGCTCATCAGCCCGGACTGGGCGAAGGCGGTCGAGGCCGGTCGTTGGCCGGCGGAGGTGCGACCCCATACGCGCAATCGGCGCCACGCGCTCTACCGCGTTCGCTAAGCCTCGCGTCTCAGCCGCCTCCTCGCCCGCAGCGCCGGCCCGCGGCCGCGGCGGCGCTCGTCCCGCAATCGGGGGTGGAACGGGCCAAGCGGCCAACGTCGACGGTTCAGTCGCGCCCGGCTCTTTGCCGCGGCAACGATCAAGGCCGCGGCAACGATCAAGTGCGTCCTTGCGCGGGAACCAAGTGCCGCAAGCGATAGGGACGCAAAAAGCGGTCTCTGACGGGCGCTGGCCACTCCAAGCTTGGGCCGCGCTGTAAGCTTGGGCCGCGCTGTATCACTTTGCTGTTTGCGGGGCCACCAAAGCCCGAGCCACAAAAGAATGACCCGCGGCTTGGGGGAACCGCGGGTCAATGCGCGACTGGCGCGTGAGGGAAGCGGAAGGGGGGGTCTGCGCGCCCGTCTAAGGAAAAAACCCAGGTACCGCGCAATCGTTCCGCGCGCTCCAGAAGTTTTTTTCAAAGCCGCGCGGGCTGGTGAGGGGCGACAAATTTCCCCTTTTCATATCAGATAACTACGTCAGCTGGCTCAGAGCTCTCGCGACCGCCGTCCAAACCGGCCAGTTGTCAAGAGCGAGCGCCACCATCACGGCCAGGCCCACGCCGAGCACGGAGAGCGCACCCACCAGCCAGGCAAGCCAGATCATTTCCCGTAATTCCTCGCCGAGGCCTTTCCAGAATTCCATAGGGGTTCGCTCCCGCACGCTAGCACGTTGGCTAGTCAACCTGAGGGCACCCAATTTCGTTCCCAGGTTAGGGTGGCGTCACTTCTGTTTGGCGCCGGATTGCTTACGCTCCAGCTCATCGAGGAGTTTGCGGAACTTGTCCGGCACCGGCTGGGTGACGACCTCGTCGAAGATGCCTCTGAGCTGCCGGCCGATGTGTTCGTGAATGGCGAAATCGCCGCCGGGTGCGGCATCGGCGGCCAGCGGGTGTTCCTGCTCCCGGTCGGGCTTTCGTTTGGCCATGGTCATTTACATCGTGCACGAACGTCCTACATATTGCCCAGCGGCACGCAACGCTCAAGGACGCTGTTGAAAACTTTCGGCCAGGCGCGATCGTTTGCGGGCCGCACCGAACCTTTGAACCGCGGGATCTCGCACCGAGAAGGGGGTCATGCCGACGCTGGCTGAGAGCATCGCATCGCACCTGCCACAGCTGCGCCGCTTCGCGCGCCTGCTGACCGGGAGTCAGCAGGCCGGAGATGCAGCCGTCTCGCGCATGCTGCAGGCGATCGTCGCAGACCCGGGCACCTATCCGGAAAAGCCAAGTCGGGTCGAACTCTACCAGCTCTTTCTCAGGACGCTGGCCGCCATTCCGGAGGATGCCTCGCGGCAGGAGGCCGGCATCGGCCAGACCGCGGCGCGGTCTCTGGCGGCGATGACGCCCCAGGCCCGCCAAGCCTTCCTGCTCGTATCGGTAGAGGAACTGGCACCGCGCGAGGCCGCCGAGGTGCTCGAGGTATCCCAACGCAGGGCCGAGGAATTGCTCAACCAGGCAAGCGAAGAGATTGCCCGCCAGATCGCCACCGACGTGCTGATTATCGAGGACGAGCCGCTGATTGCGCTCGACCTGCAGCGGATGCTCCAAGGTCTTGGACACCGTGTGACGGCGATCGCACGTACCCACGACGATGCCGTGGAGGCAGCCTCTTCCCACAAACCAGGATTGGTTCTGGCCGATATCCGCCTGGCCGATGGCAGTTCGGGGCTCGAGGCCGTGAACGATATCCTCTCCAGTTTCAGCGTGCCGGTTGTGTTCATTACGGCCTACCCCGACAAGCTGATGACCGGCGAGCGGCCGGAGCCGACGTTTTTGATCACCAAGCCGTTCCGCGAGGATGCGGTCAAAGCGGTCGTCAGCCAAGTGCTGTTCTTCGACCAGCAGGCGCGGCGGCGCCACAAGGGCCCCTCCGCCGTCCCATAAGCCCCGGTCAGGGCAACCGCGTTCCCCCTGCCGTACGCGCCACGATCGCCTCGGTCGAGGAATCCGGTCCGAATTCCCGCGGCGTGTTCACGCCCAGCATTTCGGTAAGCTTGGTGCGAGCACGGTTGACGCGGCTTTTGATGGTCCCTACCGCGCATCCCGATACGGATGCCGCCTCCTCATAGGAAAACCCGGCGGCGCCGACCAAAACCAAGGCCTCGCGCTGATCCGGTGGAAGCAAATTGAGCGCCCGCCGGAAGTCCTGCATGTCCAAATGGCCCTGCTGCCCCGGATGGATGGCGAGTTCTGCCGCCTTTTTGCCTTCGCGATCCTCGACCTCGCGCCGCCGCCGCCGGCAGTCGGAAAAGTAGGTGTTGCGCAGGATGGTGAAGAGCCAGGCGCGCAGATTCGTACCCTCTTGGAAGCTTTCCAGATGGTTCCAGGCTTTCAGCAGCGTTTCCTGCACGAGATCGTCGGCCCGCTCCACGTCCCCACACAGGGAAACGGCAAAGGCGCGCAGATTGGGGATCAACCCCAGGAGGGCCTGTTTGAGGGGGCCGGAGTGAATGTTCACCGTTGCTTCTCCCTCGCCTCGAGCGCCTCGAGCAATTTTACGAAGCGCTCTGGCACGGGCTCCTCTTCGATGCCTTCGAAGATGGCGCGCAGCTGTCGTCCGAGTTGCGCTTGCAAGGAGCGGTCGATCATGCCCGTAGCTTGGCTATCATGGCGCGGCGCCCGTTGCATATCGGGTCTATTCTCCATTTCCAGGTCTGTTTCGGCGCAACCGGCAGGCCGTTTACCCACGGGCTGGCGTCCACGCCGTCCGTCCCCGCTCTCCCCCTTCATTTGGGCCTCGCTGGAGCCCGTCGGCCCAGTGAAGCCATTCTTTCCATTCATGTTTCCCCCTTCGATCAGAGGCTCTGCTTGCTCTTGAACCGTCTGACCCAAAAAACGCCCAGGGGGCCGGAGAGTTCCGCCCGGGGAACTCAAGTCGTGCCTGTTGCGTTTTTGTGCCGATTGCAGGCTTTGACACCATGAACGGCTAGGACCTCTAGGGAGGGGATTTCGTATGACATTGGCGGAAAAGGTGGCGGCGCACCTGCCTTATTTGCGGCGTTTTGCGCGGTCCCTCACTGGCAGCCAGAAGAGCGGCGATGCCTACGTAGCCTCCACGCTCGAAGCCATTCTTGCCGACCCCTCCATCTTCCAGCCCGAGTTGCCGGCGCGCATCGCCCTCTACCAGACGTTTCTCAGCATCTTCAATTCCGTGGCCCTGAACACGCGGGCGACGGATGCGGGTTCTCACGCCCTCGATGCGGCCAAACGCAACTTTGACATGCTGACGCCGCCGGCCCGACAGGCGTTCTTGCTGATCGCGGTGGAGGAGTTTTCCCCGCAGGATGCGGCGCTGGTGCTCAACGTCTCGCCCGCGGAGGTGCAGAGCCTGATTGACGAGGCCGGGCGCGAAATTGCACGCCAGATTGCCACCGATGTGGTCATCATCGAGGATGAGCCGCTGATTGCCCTCGACCTGGAGCGGCTTGTCACCTCCCTGGGCCACCGCGTGGTCAAGATTGCCCGCACCGAGCGACAGGCCGTCGAAGCCGTTTCACGCACGCGCCCTGGCCTGATATTGGCCGACATTCAGCTCGCCGACGAAAGCTCGGGGCTCGATGCCGTCAACGAGATCCTGCGTCAGTTCTCCGTGCCGGTCATTTTCATTACGGCCTATCCACAGCGGCTCTTGACGGGGACGCGTCCCGAACCGACCTTCCTGATTACCAAGCCGTTCCACCCCGACAACGTGAAGGCGATCATCAGCCAGGCCCTGTTCTTTGACGTGCGGGGCCGGCCGGAGCAGCCGCGGCTGGCCACCGCCTAGCCTCAAGCGCGCTCGAGGGCGACGACGGGCCGCATTTGGCCCCAGGCCAAGGCCGAGCTTGCTGTCCCGGTCACGTTCCTGCGAGCCCTCTGTCCGCGCGGGTACTGATACGTTATAACATCGCAGCGAACTTCGGGGCTCGACCGTCGAGCAGCCCATTGCGACGCCCTCGCGCGGCACCAAGTTGGGAAGCACAGCCTTATGCGGACGATCAGCCTCTTGGCCCTTGGCCTCGGTCTCAGCCTCGGCGCTGGCGCGGCCTCCGCGGAGCAGCGGCAACTGGGTGCGCATGAGCACGGACGCGGGACGCTCAACATGGCCATCGAGGGCGCCCGCGTCAGCCTCGAGCTTGAGGCACCGGGTGCCGACATCGTCGGTTTCGAGCACGCGGCCAAGACGGCGCGCCAGAAGGCCGCCGTGGCGCAGGCCAAGAAACTGTTGCTTGCGCCGCAGGCCCTGTTCAAGTTTCCTGGCGCGGCGGGGTGTGTGGTTGCCGATGCCAGCGTCGAGCTCGAAGGCGGCGGCGAGCATGAGCACGAGGAAGCCAAGGCCGGGAGCGCGGCCCCGAAGGAGCCTGAGGCTGCCCAAGATGGCAACCACTCCAGTTTTCATGCCCAGTACGCACTCAACTGCAAGGACCCGGCCAGCATCACCGTCGTTGAATTTGGCTACTTTCAGGCTTTCGCTGGCGCCCAGAAGCTTGAGGTCAATGTGATCACCGCGAAGGGGCAGACCACGTTCGAAGTGACGCGGGCCAAGCCGCGCCTCGATCTTGCCGGCATGATGTAGGCTGCGGGTCGCCGCATGGTTGCCATCAGCGTGGACTCGCCTGCCCCCAGGTCGCCCGTGATCGCGGTGTCCGACCTGCGCTTTAGCTGGCCCGGCCGCAATGCCTTTGCGCTTGCCATCGACAGTTTCGTCTTGCCGGCACGCGAGCGGCTGTTGCTGATTGGGCCGTCGGGAAGTGGCAAATCGACCTTCCTCGGCCTCATTTGTGGCATCCTGACACCGCAGGCGGGACGCATCGAAATTCTTGGTACCGACATTGCCGCCATGTCGGCGGCGGCGCGCGATGCCTACCGCGCCGAGCACTTCGGCATTATTTTTCAAATGTTCAACCTGTTGCCCTACGGGACCGTAATCGACAATGTGCTGCTACCCTTGAGCTTCGCACCCGGGCGTCGCCGCCGCGTCAGCGCCAAGGGCGCGGCAGAACAGGAAGCCGCGCGCCTGTTGAGTCGGCTGGGCCTCGCGGCAAACCTCGTGCGCGGGCCATTGGCGGCCAGGCTCAGTGTCGGACAGCAGCAAAGGGTTGCTGCCGCCCGTGCGCTGATCGGCGCGCCGGAGCTGATCGTGGCCGATGAGCCAACCTCGGCTTTGGATCGAGATCGCCAGCTGGCCTTTCTCGACCTCCTATTCAGCGAGACCAGCGAGGCAGGTGCGACGCTCATCATGGTAAGCCATGACGAGAGCCTCGCCCCCCGTTTCGACCGGGTGATGCGGCTCGACGAAATCACGCTTGCAGGGCAGAAAGGCAGTTCATGATCGTCTTGCGACTGGCGCTGCAGTCTTTGCGCAATCGCTGGGTCACGGCGCTGCTCACCGTGCTGGCGATCTCGGTCAGCATCGTCCTGCTGCTGGGTGTCGAAAAAATCCGGACCGGGGCGCGCCAGAGTTTCGCCGACACCATTTCCGGCACCGATTTGATCGTCGGGGCGCGCAGCGGCAGCCTCAACCTCTTGCTTTATTCGGTGTTCCGCATCGGCAACGCCACCAACAACGTGTCTTGGCAAAGCTATCAGGATATTCTGGCGCGACCGGAGGTGGCCTGGGCCGCCCCGCTGTCGCTCGGGGACAGTCACCACGGTTTTCGTGTGCTCGGCACGACGGGTGACTACTTCACCCACTACCGCTTTCGGCAAACGCACGGACTCACGTTTCGCGCGGGTGCGCCCTTCAACGACCTGTTCGATGCCGTGGTCGGAGCCGATGTCGCCGCGGCTCTGGGTTACAGGGTTGGTGACCCAATCGTTGTCTCGCATGGATTGGGCTCGGTCTCTTTCATCGAGCACGACGACAAACCCTTTCGCGTCTCCGGCATTCTGGAAAAGACCGGTACGCCGGTCGATCGCACCGTGCACGTCAGTCTGGAGGCGATCGAGGCCATTCACGTGGATTGGCAAAGTGGAGGGCGGATCCCCGGCCAAAGCGTATCGGCCGAGGAGGTGCGCCGGATGGACTTGAAGCCGAAGGCGATCACGGCCGCTCTCGTTGGTCTCAAGTCGAAGTTGGCAACGTTTCGTCTGCAGCGGGAAATCAACGAGTATCGAGCTGAGCCGCTATCGGCTATCCTGCCGGGGGCCGCTTTGCAGGAACTATGGGGGCTGGTTGGCATCGCCGAGACGGCTTTGACGGTGGTGTCCGCCATGGTGGTGGCGACCGCCTTGCTCGGCATGGTCACCATGATCCTGACCACCTTGAACGAGCGCCGTCGCGAGATGGCCATCCTGCGCTCGGTCGGCGCCCGGCCGCGTACCATTCTGGCATTGCTGATGGCCGAGGCCGGCGTGCTCACGCTGACGGGAATTGCGCTCGGCATCGTCCTTCTCTACATCGGCTTGTTGGCTTTGCAGCCCTATGTGGACTGGAGCTACGGCCTGCATTTGCCGATCGATGCACCAAAGCCGGCCGAACTCTTGAGCCTGGTCAGCATCGCGGTCGCCGGCTGCCTGGCGGGCCTGCTGCCAGCGTTGCGCGCCTATCGCCTTTCGGTTGCGGATGGAATGACGGTGAGGACGTGAAGAGAGGTTCCTGATGCACACGGCGTCCAATGTGGCAATCCTCCTCGGCGCGCTGAGCGGCGCGGCCTGGCTGTTGGCCGTCCCGCCCGCGACCGCCGTCGACGCGGTCATGAGCCTCAAATGGGATCAGCTGGTGCCGCCGGCGCCGCCGAAACCGCCGAAGGCATTTTTCAACGGCAGGCCGACCGATCCAGGTGCCTTCGGCGCGCCGGAGCACGCGCCGTCCGCGACGCAGCCGCTTGCCGAAGGGCGCTGGATGTCGGCGCCTGCCAAGTCCAGCGGTAGCCCGCCTGCGGTCGTGGCGAGCCTCGACGGCAAGCGGGTCCAGATCGGCGGCTACGTCGTACCGCTCGACTTCGACGCGACGCGGGTGAAGGAATTCCTGCTGGTACCCTTCGTGGGCGCGTGTATCCATGTGCCGCCGCCGCCCCCCAACCAGATCGTCTATGTCAAGGCTGAGGGTGGCGTCGACGTGAAGGGTACCTTCGATCCGGTGTGGGTCACAGGGACGTTGACCGTTACGCCGGCGTTTACCGGTCTCGCCGAGGCGGGCTACAGCCTGGACGCCGAAAAGGTAGAACCGAGGCCGGTCAAGGATTGACCCGGCCGCAAACCGGGCGCCTTGCGCTGGCCGTTTTGCCGAGCTAGTCAAGGGTTGCATTGCGTTTCGGCAGGGTTGCTCGCTGGTCGCGGCAGAACCTCGTTTGGGCGAGGAACACCTGGGCAACGGGTCGGTGGTGGGGCAAACGAGCCATGAGACACCATCGCGTCGCGGTCCTGATCGCCGCCCTCAGCCTGCTTGGTACTGACGCACCCGCCCACGATTGGTACCCCCTTGAATGCTGCAGCGGCCAGGACTGCGGTCCGGCCGAGTCGGTCGAGCGCCGACCCGACGGCAGCTATCTTGTGACCTCGCGCGGATTGTCCGCCGTAATCCCGTCGGACTATGCCCTGTGGAGAAAGTCGCCGGACGGTCGCATTCACGTTTGCATCCGCAAGCTCAGGTCGGGCGGGGAATATCTGGTGTGTGCCTTTCGCGGCCCGGGTGTTTGAGGCTTGTCGGCCCTCCCGGCTCTCGATAATGCTGCGCTCGGTGCAAGACGCCTTGACCGCCCGATCTGTGAGGACGAGGCCTTGGTTGGCATCGGCGCAAGGTCGCAAGCTCGCGGCAAAGGCTCACAACCTCGCGGACGACGCCGCAACGGTCGGGCTAACAAAGGGGCCAAACAATGCCGGATCGGGTGATGCTCATCACCGGGGCCAGCCGGGGCATCGGCGCGGCCACGGCGCGCTTGGCGGCAACACGCGGCTATGCCGTGGCGGTCAACTACGTCGCGCGCAAGGACGCGGCCGAGGCGGTGGCCGCCGATGTGCGCCAAGCCGGGCGCAAGGCCCTCACCATCCAGGCCGACATCGGCAAACCGGACGAGGTCACCCGGCTTTTTCAAAGCATCGATTCGGAATTCGGACGGCTCGACGCCTTCTTCAACAATGCCGGGATTCTGAGCCAGGCGGCCAAATTCGTCGACATCGCGCCGGCACGGCTACAGCAGATCTTGGCCGTCAATACCACCGGGGCCTTCATCGCCGCGCAGGAAGCTGTACGCCGCATGTCGACCCGGCTGGGGGGCCGCGGCGGCGTCATTGTCAATATGTCGTCGCTTGCCGCCAAGCTGGGCGGCGCGTCCGAATCGACCGACTACGCCTTCTCAAAGGGCGGCATCGATACGCTAACCGTTGGTCTTGCCAAGGAGCTAGCGAGCGAGGGCATCCGCGTGAACGCGGTCAGACCGGGCTTGATCGAAACCGATATTCAGAAGGATTTCGGCGTTGGCGATCGCGTCGGCAAGTACAAGGATCTGGTGCCAATGAAGCGCGGCGGCACGCCCCAGGAAGTGGCAGAGGCGGTGCTGTGGCTGTGCTCGGACCGGGCGAGCTACATCACCGGTGTGCTGCTGGATGTGAGCGGCGGTCGGGGCCTCTAGGTTTGCGGGAAGTGCAAATCACCTATAGTGCCCGTTCGTGTGCGTTGCTCGGTCTGGATTGTCCCCACATGGCCACATCCCACGGCGTTGTTGCGATATCGAGCGCATGACTATAGCGACACCGAGCGCTTGGCCTGTGGGCTTCGAGCCGACCGCGCAGCATCGCGCCGCCCATGACTATTTGCGTGAGGGAAGTGGCAATCTGTTTGTCACGGGTCGGGCCGGCACGGGCAAATCGACCTTGCTGCGTTGCCTCAAGGACCTGATCGCCGAAGAGATGGTGATCGTGGCACCGACGGGGCTTGCGGCCGTTAACGTCGGCGGTCAGACGATCCATTCCTTCTTCGGCCTTCCGCCGCGGCTGATCCGGCCAGATGACATTCGCCGCAGTCGCAATGGCCGTCTGATGCGAAGGCTCAAGTTTCTCGTGATTGACGAGGTCTCCATGGTCCGCTCCGACCTGATGTGGGCCATCGACCAGTCCTTGCGAGTCAATCGAGGGCGGCCGCGGGAACCGTTCGGCGGTGTGCGCTTGGCGCTATTCGGCGACTTGCATCAATTGCCGCCCGTGATCAACGAGGCCGACGTCGCCGAGCATCTGGAAACGCAGCATGGCGGGCCGTTCTTTTTCAGTCTGGCGGCGCTGCGCGAGGGGGCTGGGACGGCGCTGATCGAATTGAAGCAGGTCTTTCGCCAGAAGGACGAGGTCCTGCTCGAGATCCTCAATCGTGTCCGCGACGGGGCGATCGATGATGACGAGCTGGCGCTGCTGAACGCGCGCGTGCGTCCGATCCGCACCTTGGCGGAAGGCGATTCCTACGTCATCCTCACCCCCACCAACGCGGCCGCTAGCCGCATCAACATGGCCTACCTCGCCGCCTTGTCCGGGCCGGCCAGTGCCTACGCGGCGGGCGTCACGGGTGAGTTCAGCGCCTCGGCGCATCCGACCGAGCAGAAGCTGGTGCTCAAGCCCGGGGCCAAGGTCATGCTGCTGCGCAACGATCCGGAGCGACGTTGGGTTAACGGGTCGGTTGCCCGTGTCGCGCGTCTTGCGGACGAGCGGGTTTGGATCGAGATTGATGGCGCCGAGCACGAGGTCGAGCAGGTCTCCTGGGAAAGCCGACGTTATGCCTATGACAAGGCGCAGGAAAAGATCGTCGAGACGGTAGCCGGCACCTTCCGACAGTTTCCGCTGCGCCTGGCCTGGGCCTTGACCATTCACAAAAGCCAGGGCTTGACGCTCGACAATGTGTACATCGATCTCGGGCGGGGCGCTTTTGCTCACGGCCAGACTTATGTTGCCTTGTCGCGCTGCCGATCGCTTGCGGGTTTGGCGCTGGCGCGGCCGCTGCGCGGCGAGGATATCCTGTTCGACACATCGGTGCTCGGCTACCGCCGCATGTTCGACGCCCTCATTTGACAGGCGGGGAGAAAAATTTTCTGGATCACAGCGATCCGGGCCGCGCTATAGTGTGGGTATGCTAGGCTCGGGTGCAAAGGTGCGGGTGCGTGGCGGCAAGCCTGCCGATGCGAAGGCGCTCGCCAATGTTTTCAAGGATTCCTGGCTGTTCGCCTATCGCGGCATCATCCCGCAACGCCATCTCGACAGCATGGTTCGCCAGCGCTCGCCGGAATGGTGGCGCGATGCCATGAAGACCGGCGACAGCACGCTGGTGCTGGATGTTGGGGGTGCGGTGGCGGGCTATGCGACGCTCGGTAACTCGCGCCAGCGCGGGCGCTACCAGGGCGAGATCTACGAGCTCTATCTTGATCCGCTCTATCAAGGCTTGGGACTCGGCGAGCACCTGTTCGAGGGCTGCCGGCACGCGCTCGACATGCGCAGGCTCGACGGCCTCATCGTCTGGGCGCTGCTCGGCAATACCAGCGCCTGCGACTTTTATTGGCGCCGCGGTGGGCGTCCGGTGGCAAGCACGTTCACCCGCATCGGCGGCGAGCGGCTGGAAAAGGTCGCCTTCGCCTGGGGCTGACGCGGCCTACATGGGGCTTTTGCCCTTTTCGCCCATGGCCTGCGGCTCGGTTCGGCAGTCAAAGGTGCGCGCCGTGGCGTCGGCGATGCGGCGCGCCAAGGCGATGGCATCGGCATTGGCCAGCGCATCGATGTAGGCGACGTGGCAGGTTTCCTCAGGCGTCACCTTGGAGATGACCAAAACGTCGCCCCGCAGCCCATGCTGCGAGGTGTGATAGCGCACGATGGTGGCGTAGGGAACGTGACCGCCGCCACGTCGCTCGAAGCGCCATTCGATCGTGGCCCGCCGACTGCCATCCTCGAAAATCGTGTTGAAGGGCCCAAGGGTCTGCCTGGCGGCGCGGCGATGCTCCGCATCCTTGCCGGTGCTCACGAACTGGTGCAAGTCGCCCGCGGCGACATAGACGGGGTAGCCCGGCAAGCCCTGGCAGCGCCAGGCATCGGCATCCTTGTGTCGCTTGATCGGCTGACAGGATTTGAGCTCAACCGTTGTGTACAGGCTTTTGACCGGATTGGCGGCGGCCGGGCCCAGCATCGAAATGAACGCACATAGCACGGCGGGCGCACGCATGCTGGCGCCTCCTTGCGAGACCCTCAGCCGCCGGCCAGTCTTTGCGGCCGAGCGGCGGAGCACGTATACCATGACAGTTGCATTCTTTCTCGGGCGCCGCGTGCAGGCCAATGCTTCCGTGCCCCTGGCGGCGTTGCTATAGGGGCGTGAGAGCCAAATAGGTGGGTGATGGCAAAGCTGAAGATCGCCGTAACCGGCGCGGCGGGGCGCATGGGCCGCGAGTTGATCAGAGCGGTACACGGCAATGAAGCGTGCGCGTTGGCGGGCGCCGTCGAGCAGGCGGGCTCGCTCGCGCTGGGACAGGACGCCGGCCTCCTCGCCGGGCTTGGCAAGCTCGGCGTTGTCATCGTCGATGATCCCATGGAGCTCTTCACCAAAATCGATGCGGTGCTCGACTTCAGCGCGCCCGCGGCATCGCTGGAGTTCGCCGCGCTTGCCGCCAACGCCCGTATCATCCAGGTCATGGGCACGACGGGCATGTCGGCGGCCGACGAGGCCAAGGTGGCGGCGGCGGCGCGGCACGCGACCATCATCCGGGCCGGCAACATGAGCCTCGGCATCAACCTCATGAGCGCCCTGGTGCGCAAGGTCGCCGAGGCGCTCGACGCCGACTTCGATATCGAGGTGCTCGAGATGCATCATCGCCACAAGGTCGACGCGCCGTCGGGTACGGCCCTGATGTTGGGCCGCGCCGCTGCCGAGGGCCGCAAGGTCAAGCTTGAGGAGGTAAGTGTGCGCGCGCGCGACGGCCACACCGGCGAGCGCCGGCGCGGCGATATCGGTTTTGCGATCTTGCGCGGTGGCAGCGTCGTCGGTGACCACTCGGTCATTTTTGCCGCCGACGGTGAACGGATCGAGTTGGTCCATCGCGCTGCTGATCGGGGGATCTATGCGCGCGGGGCCGTCAAAGCCGCGCTGTGGGGGCGGGGCAAGGGACCCGGCCTGTTCGATATGATGGATGTGCTGGGCATTGACGGTGCCAAGCCCGGACCATGAACGGCAGCGAGCTGGACAGAGGATTGGAATGGACAACGTGCTGGTATTGGTGCGCCACGGCGAGAGTGAGTGGAACAAGCTCAACCTATTTACGGGGTGGAAGGATCCCGATCTTAGCGACAAGGGCGTCGCCGAGGCGCACAAGGCGGGCCAATTGCTCAAGGCCCAGGGCGTAAAATTCGACATTGCCTACACCAGCGCCCTACAGCGTGCGCAGCGTACACTCGATATCATGCTCGACGAACTCGGCCAGGCTGGTTTGCCGACGCGCCGGGATCAGCGCCTGAATGAGCGTGACTACGGCGACCTTTCCGGCCTCAACAAGGATGAGGCGCGCAAGCGCTGGGGCGAGAAGCAGGTGCACATTTGGCGGCGCAGCTTCGATGTCCCCCCACCGGGCGGCGAAAGCTTAAAGGATACGGCCGAGCGCGTACTGCCCTACTATCAAGCGCAGATTTGGCCCGAGGTTGCCTCCGGTCGCAACGTGCTCGTTGCGGCCCACGGCAACTCGCTGCGTGCGCTCATCATGCAACTGGAAGGATTGACTGGGGAGCAGATTGTTGCACGCGAGCTGGGAACCGGCGTACCGATCGTCTATCGTCTGGGCGCCGACGGCCGCGTATCCGACCGGCGTGAACTTGCGGCCTGAGGCGCGCGTAACGCTTCGGGGAGGGAGGTCATGGCCTTGGACGACGTCGTCGAAAAGCTGAGCAGTGACAAGGACGAGCGCAACAAATGGATCGGCGTCTATATTGGCGTGCTGGCGGTGCTGCTGGCGATTTGTAACGTCGGCGGCGGCAACGCGACCAAGGATTCGACGCGGGCCAACATCGAAGCCGCCAATACGTGGGCCTTTTTCCAAGCCAAGAACATGCGCCGTAACGCCGTCCAGCTTGCCGCCAGCCAACTCGAACTCACCGCCGCGGCGCAAGCGGGACTGCCGGCGGATGTGCGCAAGCAGTTCGAAGACAAGATCAAGGACTTGCGCGCCCAGGTGCAGCTCCTCACCACCGATCCCGTGCGCAAGGAAGGCCTTGATGAACTATTCACAAAGGCCAAGGCCTTGGAAGTCGAGCGCGACGTGGCGCTGCGCAAGGATCCCTTTTTCGACTGGAGCCAAGCGCTGTTGCAGATCGGCATCGTGCTGGCATCCGTGCACCTCATCATCGGCAACATGACGCTGCTGGGGCTGAGCGGCGCCCTCAGCTTTTTGGGCGTGCTGCTGATGATCAACGGCTTCACCTTGGCGGTGAACATGCCATTCTTTGGCTGAAGGGCTTGCAGGGCCGCCGGGTCCTTGAAAACTTGCCCGCCGCGCCCCGGCGAGCTAGCAATGCGGGCCCGGCTGTTCTGGTGAGGAGACCGATGAGCGCGCATTCACTGTTGCTGCTTCCCGGCGACGGCATCGGCCCGGAGGTGACGGCCGAGGTCGAGCGCCTCATTGCCTTTTTCAACAAGAAGGGGAAGGTGCGCTTCGACACCGCGACGGCATTGGTCGGCGGGGCCGCGATCGACAAGCACGGCGTGCCTTTGACGGATGAGGCTTTGGGCATGGCGCGGGCGATGGACGCCATTGTGTTCGGTGCCGTCGGTGGGCCCAAATGGGACAAGGTGGCCTATGGCATTCGCCCCGAGGCGGGCCTGCTGCGCCTGCGCAAGGAACTCGATCTGTTCGCCAACCTGCGGCCCGCCATCTGCTATCCGGCGCTGGCGGAGGCCTCCTCCCTCAAGCGCGAGCATGTCGAGGGCCTGGACATCCTGATCCTGCGCGAATTGACGGGCGGCACTTATTTCGGCGAGCCCAAGGAGATCGTGACGCTCGAGAGTGGCCAGAAGCGGGCCGTCGACACGACCGTTTACACGACTTTCGAAATCGAACGCATCGCGCGGGTGGCCTTCGATCTCGCCCGTGCGCGGGGCAACAAGGTGCACTCGGCCGAAAAGCGCAACGTCATGAAGACCGGGGTACTTTGGAACGAGGTGGTCAGCGCCACGCATGCGCGCGAGGCCAAGGACGTCGAGCTGCAACACATCCTCGCCGATGCCTGCGCCATGCAACTAGTGCGCAACCCCAAGCAGTTCGACGTCATTGTCTGCGACAACCTATTCGGCGACATGCTGTCCGACGAAGCGGCCATGTTGACGGGCTCGATCGGCATGCTGCCATCGGCCTCGCTCGGTGCTGCCGATGCCAAGACGGGCAAACGCAAGGCCCTCTATGAACCCGTGCACGGTTCGGCCCCCGACATTGCCGGCAAAGGTGTCGCCAACCCGATCGCGGCCATCGCCAGCTACGCCATGGCGCTGCGCTATTCCTATGGCCTCGTCAAGGAAGCCGAACTCATCGAGAAAGCCGTCGCCAACACCTTGGCCCAAGGCTATCGGACCGCCGACATCATGCAACCTAATATGCGCAAGGCGGGGACGGCGGAAATGGGTAAAGCCATTGTCGAAGAAGTTGAAAAGCTTACGGCCTGAGCTCAGACCCGTCGCCCTACGCGAAGCTACCCCCAACTACCTACAACCCGTGGCTTCCGCATCTTGCCTCTAGCATGCTCTAATTTGCCGAGCGATTTGATTCGGCATCACGTGGTGCCTCAGTGGGGGTAAGGCCATGAATCCTTTCAATGAGCTGCGCGCCGGGCTGTGCGCGCTCGCCAAACGCTCGGTCGGCTTGATGAGCGCCTGCGGCAACGAGGAAAGCACCAAACTCTATCTGGCGCTGCCGATGCTCGGGCTACTCGGCTACGACTATTCCAATCCCTATGAGGTCTATCCTGAGCACATGGCGCATTTTGATCCCAACCAGCCAGTCAAGGCGGACCTGGCGATCATGCGCGACGGCCAACCGGTGATCGGCATCGAGTGCAAGAAGGTCGGTTCAGATCTGATCGAGCCGCGTGCCGAGATCCGCACCTACTACAACGCCCTACCGACCACGCGTCTTGCCATCCTCACCAACGGCATAGTGTTTGAGTTCTTTGTCGATTCCGTCGATCCCAACGTGATGGACGACGAGCCTTTTCTGACGCTCGATCTCGACACGGTCTCGCGCAACGGCGTCTCCGACGAAGTGCTCGAGACGCTGCTCTACACGACCAAGGATAACTTCAATCCCGATACCATCGCCGAGCTGGCGCACGTACAGCTGGTCAAGAAGCGGTTGCGGACCGTGCTGGTGGAGGAAACCAAGACGCCGTCCGAGGAGTTCTGCCGCTTCTTCTTGCAGAAGGCGGGTCTCAAGAACGTACGCAAGGGCACCATCGAGCGCTACTATGGACCGGTGATCAAATCGGCCTTCGAGGAGGCTTTGGTGCTACCGGTCGTGCAGCGGCTACGCACCGATGCGACCCCGGAGGGCAAGTTCAATTCGGTGAACTTGCATCAAATCGGCCAACGCATCGTCACCACGGAACGCGAACTGGCGATCGTCAACTATGTGCGCCGGCGCCTTGCCTTCCTGGTTGCCGACGATGCCCTCTTCAACGCCATCGATCGGGTCGAATACAAGGACTACGTGGGCAAACTGGCAATCTATTACGATAAGGAGAGCACCGGGCGCATGTTCGACTACATCGGCGGCGCCGACGGTATCGACAAGTACATTTTTCCGGCCCCCTATGGTGAAATTATCACCAGCAACATCACCGACATCGACGAACCGCTGAAGGCGACCTTCACGGCCCGCGTGCGCGATATTGGCCCATTGCAGATGATGGGCCGGTTGGCGCAAATTGCCTAATGGGGACCTCCCCGCGTGCTGGGTTTGGCGAGTTTTTCTGAGTGAGTCGCGCCTCCAACTGGTCCGAAGACGTTCTGCGCGTCATGCAGGCGCGCAAGATTGCGACCGTTTGTACCATTCCCGACGGGGGTTTGACCCAACTCCTCAAGCTGATCGAGGCGAGCAAAAGCACCAGCCTCGTCACGCTCTCGACGGAGCAAGAAGGCATTGGCATTGCCACCGGTTGCTGGCTGGCCGGCGCGCGGGCAATGGTCGCCATGCAGTCGTCCGGCGTCGGCAACTGCATTAACGCCCTGGGCTTGCCGGCCGCCTTCCGGGCGCCGTGTCTGTTGCTCGTAACGATGCGGGGCCAATGGGGAGAGTTCAATCCCTGGCAGGTGCCCATGGGCCAGGCGGTGCGCCCGGCGCTCGAAGCGGTCGGCGTCAAATGCTATCCCGTCGATAAGCCCGAAGAGGTCGGCGAAACCTTCGCGGCCGCTGCGGATTTCGCCTTCAATAGCCGTGTGAGCGCGGCCGTGCTGATCAGTCAGCGCGTCATCGGCGCCAAGGGGTTCGGGCAGCAATGACGCGCAGCCCCGACAAGAGCTCGAACCGGATCAAGCGCCGGCCTCTCATGGCCGACCTGTTGTCGCGCCGCGGCACGGCATTGGTGGTGCCCGGACTTGGCAGTCCGACCTGGGATTGCTTCGCCGCCGGGGATCAAGCCGAATACCTTTATTCCTGGGGGGGCATGGGCCTGGCGGTGCCGACGGCGCTCGGTGTCGCCCTGTCCCAGCCCGGCCGGCGCGTGTTGTGCGTCACGGGCGACGGCGAAATCCTGATGGGGATCGGCTCGCTTGCCGTGGTGGCCGACCAGGCGCCGGACAATCTGGCAATTCTGGTCCTCGACAACGAGAGTTTCGGCGAGACCGGACGCCAGCGCGGCCTGACTAGCAACCGCGCCGATATTGCCGCCGTCGCCAAGGCCTTTGGCCTGCGTCAGACACGAACCATCACCGAACAGGGCGCGGTCGGCGAGCTCGCCGACTTCCTGTTCAAAGCCGCCGGGCCGGTGTTGGCGGTCGCCAAGATCGCCATCACTGACGATCCCTGGCGGCTACCGGAAAAGGACGGTGCCACCATCGCCTATCGCTTTCGCAGCGCGCTTGGGCTCGAGCAAGGTTGAGGCCGCCGTGCCGCGTGAGCCGCATCGTACGAGGTAGCCATGGCCAAACTCTCAGCGAACGAAGCCAAGCTCACCGACTGGCTCAGCGCCCAGAAGGACGCCATGCTCGAGCTCATCGGTGAGCTTGTCAACATCGACAGCGGTAGCTACGACAAGGCCGGTGTGGAGGCGGTCGGACGACGACTGGTCCGCTTCTTGGAGGAGAACGGGCTCATCGTCGCCATCGAGCCGCACGAGACCTTCGCCCCCGCCATCCACGTGCGCCTCGACGCGACGCGTGCCAACGAGAAGCCCATTGTGCTCATGGGCCATCGCGACACCGTCTTTCCGAAAGGCGAGGCGGGCCGCCGGCCATTTCGTGTCGAAAACGGCCGGGCCTATGGCCCGGGTGTGTCCGACATGAAGGCGGGCCTCGTCATGAACGCCTTCGTGCTCGCAGCGATCAAGCGCTTCGGTGGTGCCCCGGCACCCGTTGTCGGCCTCATCACCAGCGATGAGGAGATCGCCTCGCCGTCATCTCGACCGGTCATCGAGCGGGTCGCGCGCGCCGCCCGCTGCCTCTTCAACGCCGAACCTGGCCGACCCAGCGGCAACATCGTCACCGGGCGCAAGGGCGGCGTATTCCTACGCTTCGAGGTGTTCGGCAGGGCGGCGCATTCCGGCGGTGCTTTCGAGAAAGGCATCAGCGCAATCGGCGAAATGGCGCACAAGATCGTGGCCATGCACAAGGTGACCGATATGGCGCGCGGCGTGACCGTCAACGTCGGCATCGTCACGGGAGGGCAGTCCGTCAACACCACGGCGCCACACGCCGAGGGGCAGATCGATCTGCGCTATGTAAAGCCGACGGATCGGGCACGCGCGCTCGCCAGTTTGCAAGAAATTGTCGACACGGCCGTCGTCCCCGGCACCACGGCGCGGCTCGAAGTCCTTGGCGAGTTTCTGCCGCTGACCACGACGGGTGCGGCGCAAGAGCTGTTTGCGGGCTACCAGGCAGCCGCCGCCGACGCCGGCCTTTCCATCGAGGGTGAATTTTCTGGCGGCTGCGCCGATTCGGGTTTCAGCGCCGGGGTCGGCTGTCCAACCCTGTGCGCGACCGGACCGGTTGGAGCCAACGCGCACACGGCCGAAGAGTACCTGGAGGTTGCCTCCTTGGTGCCGCGCGCACAGGCCCTAGCGCTCGCGATTGTGCGGCTGCCGCCCGCGGCGGCCTAGGCGACCGCGAGGAAAAACCACCGAGCGCACGGCAACGGTAGGGGGCCAGGGCGCCGCCTGAGGCCCGGCGTGGCCAAGGGGTGGCCCGGGCGCGGCTCTAACTTGGCTAGTCCAGCACGGCAGCCGCGGCCGAGCTGGTGCCGCACGAGCGCCCGGCTAATAGTCCATCGATAGGCGCTCGCAGACGGCGCGCGCGGCGGCGGCATCCTCGTGCGCTTCGGCGGAGTTGGCGTCGCACATGCGCCGGCGGACCAAGGGGACCGCCTCGGGCTCGAGCTGTTCGAGCGCGGTGGCGTAAAGGTCGGCCAGCACGGTGAGTTGAAGCATGGTGAAGCGATAGGAGTAGCGACGCAACGCTGTCGCCATCGCGCGCTTGCACAGCTGACCTTCGGGACTGGCGACGGCGCTCGCCTCGGCGCATCTGACGACGACTTTGTCGCCGACGGCAAACAGGTTCTGCCGTGCGAAACTATCGACCGGGGTCCCCTGCAGTAGGGTGACGATCTCCAGCACGATTTGGATTTTGCTCACGCGCCACTCTAGCGCGCGCCCGGGTGAGTCGGGCAGCGGGTGGCTTCGCGCCTGCGAGAGGTAAGCCTCTGACACGTCAGGGGCTTTCTGCACAACCGGCGGGCGGTCGGGCGGATTGCCTGCTTGCTAGGCAGCGCCGCGCAAGCCTCAGGCTGCGGGCGCCGTCAGGGCGGCGATGGAGGCGTCGAAGGCCTCGAGCGTTGCGGCCACATCCTCCTCCGTGTGGGCGAGCGCGATGTAGTGTTTGCTTTCGCTTTTGAGGATGCCGCGCTCGCGCATGAGGACATTCAACTGCCGCATCAGCACCTCGTCACCCTTGGCGGAGCGGTAGTCCCTCATTTCACGATCCGCAAACACCACGTCGAACATCGGCTCGGCGCCAAGGACGCGGGCTGCGACGCGGCGACGCTTCAGGATCTCCCGATAGCCGTCCATCAGCGCGCGACCGGTGCTGAAGATTTGCGCGTAGGCTCCGGGGCGCTTCAGAATCTCCAAAGTCTTGAGGCCCGCGGCGGCCGCGACGGGGTTGCCTGACAGCGTGCCGATCTGCGTCAGAAATTGATCCTCTGCCACGGCGGCCTTGTCGAAGTGCGCCATGATGTCGGCGCGGCCGGCGATGGCCGCCAGCGGGAATCCGCCTCCGATCGCCTTGCCAAGGGTGCAGACGTCGGGCGTGACGCCACAGTAGGCTTGCGCGCCACCATAGGCGAAGCGGAAGCCGGTCACGACCTCGTCAAAGATCAGCACCAGGCTATTGTCGTGCGTGAGTTTGCGCAGGCCTTCGAGGAAACCCGGTGCCGGTGGAATCAGGCGTTGGAACGGTTCGACGATAATGCCGGCGAGCTCGTGGACGTGCTCGCGAATGAGGCTCGCGACGGTCTCCAAATCGTTGAAGGGTGCGACCAGGATCTCATCACGGATACTCTTGGGGATGCCGGCCGAATCGGGGATCGGCTGCGGGAAATTGCCGGCGCGCTTGGGGGCGAGGCTCATCAGCCCGTAGTCGCTCATGCCGTGGTAGCCGCCCTCAAATTTCAAGATCTTGTCGCGGTTGCGAAAAGCGCGGGCCAGCCGCATGGCGTAGAGGTCCGCCTCCGAGCCGGTGCTCACGAACCGCACCTTTTCGGCACAAGGCACCGCCTCCACGATTTCGGCGGCCAGACGTATCCCATATTCGTTGTTGGTGAAGAAGGTGGTGCCCGTGGCGGCGACTTTTTGCACCACCTCCACCACCTCGGGATGCGCGTGGCCGACGATCATCGGGCCCGAGCCCAGCAGATAGTCGACGTACTCGTTGCCGCTCACGTCCCAGACACGACCGGCGCGTCCCCGCGCGAGGACGATGTCATGGGATACGTTGCCGAAACCGCCGCCGGGAAGAACGCTTCGCGCGGTTTCGACCAGTGACCGCTCCGTCTCGCTCGCTTTTCGCTCCGCCATGGTTCTTTCTCCCCGAGGCCGCTCGCGCTGAACGGTCTGCGCCGAACATTCACGCAACGCTAACCCGCGCCTGGCGGTTTCGGCAATCCGACAACGCGGTTGGCAGGCATCGATTCTTGCATCCCGGCCCTCGCCCGCGGCATGCCTGGTCTCGGGGCAAGGGCCGGCGTGTTGCCAGTGGTCGGCCGGCGGCGTCGTCAAGGGGGCGTCAGCTCTCGCCAATGGGCGCGGTCGCGGCGAATCCGGTGGCCCATCTCGCCGCCACGTCTTTGGCCTTTTCCGCTGCGCCCGGGTGGTGCAAACTTCGGCAAACACGGGAGGCAGCCGATGCTCGATCTGATCCTACGTGGCGGCGAGGTGGTGACGCCCGAGGGTGTTGTGCGCTGCGACGTGGCCATCAAGGGCGAGACGATCGCAGCGTTGACGGCGTGTGGCATGCTGGCGGACAGCGACGGGGTCCGCGTCATCGAGGCGGCCGGCAAAATCCTGATGCCGGGGGGCATCGACCCGCATGTGCACATGCAGCATCCCTTTGTGACACCCGATGGCACAATTCTCTACACGCGCGGCATCGATCAGGTCGGCAAGGCCGCGCTCTTCGGCGGCACCACCACGCTCATCGATTTCGCCTACGTGATCGGCGAGCGCAGCGTGCGGCGGTCGATCGAGGTCCGCGATGCGGATTTTGCGCCGAAAAGCTGCTGCGATTGGGCCTACCATATGATGCTGAGTACCGATCCGTCGCCTCAGCAGTTCGGCGAACTCGCTGAGGCGATCGAGGCGGGCTATCCGACCATCAAGATCTTCACGACCAACATCTGGCCGCATCGCACTGGCCGCATGCTCGACTTCGGCGACATCTGGGAAGCGTTCAAGGTCCTGGCGAAGGCGGGCGGACTAGGTGTCATCCATGCCGAGGACAACGACATTGTCATGCACATGTATGCCAAGCTGATCGGCGAAGGCCGTGTTGGTTTCGAGCATATGGCAGAGGTGCACAATGCGCTCTCGGAGGATCTTAGCTTTCGCCGCGTTTTGCGGCTTGCCGAAAGCGTGCCCGGAACCGCCCTCTACATGATGCATGTCTCGGCCGCCACCGGCGTCGCCGCAATCGGCGAGGCGCGTGCCAAGGGGCTGCCGATCTACGGGGAAAGCCTGCACCAGTACATGCTCCACACCGCCGAGGACTACAAACTTCCAAACGGCCAGATCTATCACACTTACCCCTCGCTGAAGTCGGAGGCTGACCGACGGGCCCTATGGGACGGCACGCTGAGCGGTGCCATCAATTGCGTTGCGACCGATGAACTGTGCTGCACGCTGCGCGAAAAGACGATGGGCAAGCGCATCGACGATACCACCGGCGGCAACTCGGGCGTCGAGCCGCGCCTGGCCGTGATGTATACGGAGATGGTGGAGCGGCGTGGCTATTCGCTGCGACGCTATGTTGACCTGGTCTCGACGAATGCCGCCAAGATCATGGGACTTTATCCGCGCAAGGGCGCC
>DATMZT010000025.1:0-52630 GCA_035573335.1 Hyphomicrobiaceae bacterium
GGGGGCGGGGCAAGCATGGCCAACCTGGTCGTTTGCCTAGACGGCACTTGGAACAATGCCGACAGCACGGCGCCGCAGACCAATGTGGCGATCCTGTCCGATTTGGTCGACCTGCGCCGAACCGGCAACAGCGCGCAACAACTCTATTACGATGCGGGCGTCGGTACGGGCGGCAACCTCTTGCGACGCCTGGCCGGTGGCATCATCGGGCAGGGTCTGAGTGCCAACATTCTGGGCGCCTATCGCTTCCTCTCGCTCGCCTACCGTCCCGGCGACAACGTTTATTTGTTCGGCTATTCACGGGGCGCTTTTAGCGTTCGCAGCTTGTGCGGCTTTATTGCCGCGAGCGGCCTGCTGCGCGCGGAACTGTGTGACAAAGACAACCTCAACTTTGCCTGGCGTTACTACCGTACCAAGCCGAAGGAGCGCTTCCCCTCCGATCACGCCAAGCTGCGCGCTATGAGTTATGCCGACGTTCGCATTCGTTTCCTTGGCGTGTTCGACACCGTCGGCGCGCTGGGCATTCCGCGCAAATGGCTGAACTGGGTCGGTCGCCACTCATTCCAGTTTCATGACACCGAACTGTGCAGCATCGTCGATCATTCCTGTCATGCCCTTGCCATCGACGAGCACCGCATGGAATTCGAAGCTGCCGTCTGGGACGTACCCCGGCGTGGGGGATATCAAACGGTCGAGCAGGTTTGGTTTCCCGGGGTGCATGCCAACGTCGGTGGCGGCTGCGAGGACAAGGGCTTATCGGACCTGACGCTCGACTGGATGCTCAAGCGCGTGCGGCGCTATTGCCCGGAACTCGCCCTGCGGCCGGTGCGCCTCGAGCCCGATCACCGCGGCGTGCTCTATGAGCCGCGCACCTGGCTATACTGGCGCAGCATCCGGCGGCCGCTTATTCGCATTATCAACCGCTGTTCGCTAAAGCCTGGTACCCTGCGCATTCGACTGGCGCGGGTACGACCGCATTCGCAAACCATCGGCGAGATGCTGCATTGGAGCGCACTCTTGCGCTATCTGGAAACGCGCAAGCTACCGGCCAAGAAGCGCTACGCTCCGATCAACCTCTTGGCGGCCCTGGAAAGCGCCAAACGCGGGGCGACGCTGATCGTAGGTCCCGACGGAGAACCCGGGCCCTATTTGAAGGCGCCGGCGATGATGCGGCCGGTTGATGCTCCCACGGCGCGGCTCGAATATCACTGATGCCGCGGGGCGCGGCGCCGCTCGCTCATTGCGCCGCCGCCGTCCAGCTCTTGTAGTCGGCCTCCGAAACGGTCGGCAGCTTCTTCACGAACGCCACGATTTGCCAGAGCTCGCTGTCGGGAACGCCGGCCTTGGCGAAGCTCGGCATGCCGGTCATGCGGATCCCATTCTTCACCACCCAGAACAGCGCCGCTGCGTCGCGCTCAGCGGCGATCTCCTTGAGGTCGGGCGGGCCGGGATTGAGCCCCTCGGAAAACTTGGACCAGCCGACACCCGGCGCGCCGTGACAGGCGCTGCAGCCGTATTTGGCGAATTGGCGCGCCCCGCTGCTGATGGTGGCGACCTCGTCGAGGGCGATCGGCGGCTTGTCGCGGGCGCGTCGGGCAATTGAGGCGGTGCGAACGCGGGTCAAGGCCGCCACCACCGGTTGGGGGTCCTCCCAGCCGGCCCCGACATCGAAGAAGCCGGCAAAGAAATAGCCACCCACGAGGATGGCACCGATGATCGCCAACAGGCCGATAAACGCCAGGAAACGCATGGAGGCCTCGCAATCGCTTGGGGGGCGCGCGGCGCGCGCCGATGCGCTAGGCGTTCAACGCCGAGAGCCGACGGTTGGATCCGGCCTGCGCCTGCGGGCGGCAAGGGGAGGCCACAAGCCGTGCCTTGTCCTGCGCGCGCGCCTGCCTTGCCGGCGCTCGTAGGTGCCGGGCCGCGCGCGCTGGCGGCCTCGGCCGCTCCAGACGGACATGGTCCCTCGACGGACGAGGACCCTTGGGCAGAACCCGCGCCCCCCGGCAGCAAGCACCAGCGGTGGCGGCCGGGGCGCCTTCCTTAGTTGTCGAGGAAGGAGCGCAGCTTGCGGCTCCGGCTCGGGTGCTTGAGCTTGCGCAGCGCCTTGGCCTCGATCTGGCGGATGCGCTCGCGCGTCACCGAAAACTGCTGGCCCACTTCCTCCAGCGTATGGTCGGTGTTCATGCCGATACCGAACCGCATGCGCAGCACGCGCTCCTCGCGAGGCGTGAGGGAGGCCAGCACGCGCGTGGTCGTCTCGCGCAGGTTGGACTGGATCGCCGCATCAATGGGCAACAGGGCATTTTTGTCCTCAATGAAGTCGCCAAGGTGGGAATCTTCCTCGTCGCCAATCGGGGTCTCGAGCGAGATTGGCTCTTTGGCGATCTTGAGCACCTTGCGCACCTTCTCGAGCGGCATCGCCAACTTTTCGGAGAGCTCCTCGGGTGTTGGCTCGCGACCGATTTCGTGCAGCATCTGGCGTGACGTACGCACGATCTTGTTGATGGTCTCGATCATGTGCACGGGAATGCGGATGGTGCGCGCCTGATCGGCGATTGAGCGCGTGATCGCCTGCCGGATCCACCACGTGGCGTAGGTCGAGAACTTGTAGCCGCGCCGATACTCGAACTTGTCCACGGCCTTCATGAGCCCGATGTTGCCTTCCTGGATCAGGTCGAGGAACTGCAGGCCGCGGTTGGTGTATTTCTTGGCAATGGAGATGACGAGGCGCAGGTTGGCCTCCACCATTTCCTTCTTGGCCTGGCGAGCCTCACGCTCGCCCTTCTGCACGGCCTTGACGATGCGACGGAACTCGGTGATTTCGAGGCCCGTTTCGGAGGCCAGTGTGCGGATGTCGTCGCGGATGGTGTCGATCTGGCGCTTTTCGTGTTTGATGAACTGCGCCCATTTCTTGTTGGCGCCGGACATGCGCTCGATCCAGCCCTGGTCGAGCTCGTTGCCGAAGTATTCATCGATGAACTGTTGGCGCGGCACGCCGTAGCTGTCGGCCAGCCGCATCAAGCGTCCTTCGAGGGCCACCAGCTTCTTGTTGATGCCGTAGAGCTGCTCAACCAGGCTCTCGATGCGGTTGTTATTGAGGGAGAGGCTTTTGACGTCCTTGATGATCTCGTCGCGGAGCTTGTCGTAGGCCTTCTGCTGCTGGCGATTGAACTGCTCGCTCGCCACCTGCATTTCGACTTTCTTGTCCTGCAGCTTGCGCAGCTTCTTGTAGGTATTGGCGACCGAGTCGAAGGTCTCGAGCACTTTGGGCTTGAGCTCGGCCTCCATGGCGGCGAGCGAGAGGGCGTTCTCATAGTCGTCCTCATCGTCGAGCTCGCCCTCGGGCGGCGCGCCCTCGCCATCGCCATTGAGCTCCTCGCCGTTGGCATGGGGGTGGGGCGCCGGCGCGCCGGGCTGCGGTGCGGCGATGGGGGGCGGAACGGCCTTGGCCTCGGGTCCTTCGTAGGTCGCCTCAAGATCGATGATGTCGCGCAGCAGGATCTTGGCGTTCATCAACTCGTCGCGCCAGATGATGATGGCCTGGAACGTCAGCGGGCTTTCGCACAGGCCCGCGATCATGGCCTCGCGCCCCGCCTCGATCCGCTTGGCAATGGCGATCTCGCCCTCGCGCGAAAGCAGCTCCACCGAACCCATATCGCGCAAGTACATGCGCACCGGATCATCGGTACGCTCGGAGGGCTCAGCTCGGGCCTGGACCACGGAGGGCATGCTGGGCGCGGTGATGGCGCGACCGGTATCTTCCTCGTCGCTGCCGGCGTCGTCGGCTTCCGCCGGCGTGCTGGCCTCTTCTTGATCCTCGCTCTCGACCACGGTGATGCCCATGTCAGACAGCATCGACATGGTGTCCTCGATTTGCTCGGAGGAGACTTCCTCCGACGGCAGAACAGCATTGAGTTCGTCGTAGGTGACGTAGCCGCGCGCCTTGGCGGTCTTGATGAACCGCTTGACGCCGGCATCGGACAGATCGAGGAGAGGACTATCCTTCTCCGGCGCTTCCGATGGGGTGGGCACTTGGTCTTCGGACTTCTGCATCGCCATGTAGAGGGCTCCGGGGCCGTGCTTGCCGTGGATGCGCACGCATCGCTATTTCAACAAAACTGTGCGGTGGCCTGCCTCGACGCGCCAAAGCGCAACGGCAAACCACCCCGATCAGGCGGGCTACCCCGCCGGGTGAGAACCTGTCGATGAAACCCACTGCGGCGGGTGTGCCAGGGCCGGAGCAATGCTCGGGTTGCCCTTAATGTGGGAATCGAAGCAGGCATACACAACTTCCACCGCATTTCCTACCGTTTGTTTCTGCAGGTGTTCCTTCCTACCCTATGGGGGTTTACCGCACCTTATGTTCCGTGCCGCCTACCGGGATTGGGACCTTGGCGAAATCCCCAGTTTGTGGGGCTTGGCGACGAGATGGGTTCTAAACCGCGTTCAGTCCTGACCCTCCACCGATCGCAGCGCCTGCTGGAGCTGTTGCTGGATCTCCACAATTTGGCCAAAAGCGACCTCAGACGGCTCGGCGGCATAGGCGCGTTCCAAGCCCTGCAAGTGGCGCTTTAGCTCGGTTTGGGATTTGTGCATGGCGAGCGCATGCAACCACCCGGCCTCCACCTCCGCTGCCGCTGTCCCAGGTTCGGCAAACTTGTCGCCCTTGTGCGTGATGGCTCGCTCGGCCGTGGCGACGATGCTGTCGAGACCGCTGGCGGTCAGTTGGGTGCGTATTTGCACCGCGTCAAGAGGTGTACCCTGACTGAGCAGCCCCAGCAGGCCATCGCGCAGGGTAGCCAAGGGCTTCGCCGTCAAGGGCAACTGGGCGACCTCTTCGCAGCGCTGCTCGAGCAACCAGGGATGGTTTAGCAACGCCATGACGAGAAGCGCTTCCCGGGGTGGTACCGGCAAGCTGCGCTCCGCCAGCTCGTTGCTGCGGACCGGCGCTGGACTGTTGGTGGCAGCCCGCGGCAGGCCTCCCAGGCGCGTGCGCTCGGTGGCACGCACGGCCACCCGCCAGTCGAGTTGGGCATTATTGCGGCGCCGGTCGGCGAGGCCCGGGGCGCGTCGCCCGTCATTGCCCGCGGTCGCGCGCGTGAGCTTGGCCGTTCGGGCCCACAGGACGGCGCGCAGTTCACGTTCGTAGTGGTCGCGCACGCCGCGATCGGCGATGCGCGCAACCAAGGCTTTGAGCCGTGCGTCGAAGGAGGCGCGCTGCTCGGGCGTCGCCGTTTCGCCCCGACGCTCCTCGCGTTCGACCAGTACATCGAACAGGGCTCGGGTCTTGTTGAGCACCGCGGCGAAGGCCGTGGCGCCGTGCTGGCGGATGAGCTCGTCGGGGTCGAGCCCATCGGGCAGGAAGGCAAATGCAACGCTGTGGCCTGGCGTCAAGTGCGGCAGCACGGTTTCGACGGCCCGGAAGGCGGCGTTGCGACCGGCCACGTCGCCGTCAAAGCACAGTACCGGCACGGGGGCCAAGCGCCACAGCAGCTGCAGCTGGCTTTCGGTGAGCGCGGTGCCGAGGGGAGCAACCGTTTGGGCAAAGCCGGCCTCGGCCAAGGCGATCACGTCCATGTAGCCTTCAACGACGATGACTTGATCTTTGTCGAAGGCGGGACCACGCGCATTGGCGGCATTGAACAGCACGCCGCCCTTGTGAAACAGGGGCGTGTCCGGCGAATTGAGATACTTGGCGGGCGCCTCTGCATCGAGCGCGCGTCCGCCAAAGGCGATGACGCGGCCCTTCAGGTCGCTGATCGGAAACATGACGCGGTGCCGGAAGCGGTCGTAGGCGACCGGAATATCCTCACCGCTGATCTGCATGCCGGCGGCGGCCATCTCCTGTCCGGAGTAGCCCGCCTTGGCCAGATGGTCCTTGAGCGCGGAACGGCTGTTGGGGGCGTAGCCCAAGCGAAAGCGGCTGCCGGCCGCGGCCGTGAGGCCGCGGCGCTCGAGGTAGCGGCGGGCGTCGGCGGTTGCGGCAAGCTGCGCCTCGAAAAAGCGGCAGGCGGTCTCCATCAGCGTATAAAGCCGGAGGCGCTCATCGTGCTGCTCGGCCTCCTGGCGCGAGACCTTCGGCATGGCAATGCCGGCTTCCTCGGCCAGCCGTTCGACCGCTTCGGGAAAGCTCAAGCCTTCGGTCAGCATCACGAATTTGAAGATGTCGCCGTTCTGGCCTGAGGAAAAATCAAACCACGAGCCCTTGTGGTCGTTGACAAAAAACGAGGGGGTTTTCTCCTGCTTGAAGGGCGACAGGCCCTTGAGCTCGCGGCCGGCGCGCTTGAGCGAAACCTTCCGCCCCACCACCTGGCTAACGGGCAGCCGCGTGCGGATCTCATCAATCAGGGAAGGTGGAAAGCGCATTGAGGGTCCCAAGCCGCCGCAGCGATTGTCCACGTCACATACGTGATTCGCGCGCAAAGCCTTGCCGGGCGAAGAAAAGCGGGGAGGGGGCCACCGCTTTCCACAGCGGCTTGGCCGTGCCGACGGGCGGCTAACGGGTGGCCATCCCGGGGCTGCCGGGCCGTAATCGGGCCGCCGCGTCAGCTCAAGGGGCCGCGGCGGCCAACAGCTCCTTGACGAGGGCGCTCACCTTGCCAAAGTCCATCTGGCCGGCATAGCGCGCCTTCAGCGCCGCCATCACTTTGCCCATGTCCCGAGGGCCGGCCGCGCCGACATCTTTGATGATCGCAACGATTGCCGCGCGCACCTCCCCCTCGCCCAGTTGCTGGGGCAGGAATTCCTCGATCACCTCGATTTCCTTGGCTTCCTGGTTGGCCAGGTCCTGGCGACCGGCCTTTTCGTAGATGGCAAGGGAGTCGCGGCGCTGCTTGAGCATCTTCTGCAACACGGCGGCGACCTCTGGCTCGGAGAGCTTGTCGGTGCGGGTGGCGATTTCGCGCTCCTGCAGGGCGGCGCTGATGAGGCGCAGCGCCCCGAGCCGGGGCTTGTCCTGTGCCTTGAGCGCTGCCTTGGTTTCCTGAGCGAGACGATCGCGCATGGGGGAGCTCCGCCGTTGCCGCGGCAGATGTATGGCCATAGCGCGCGCCCTGCAAGGCTGGGACGCCTCTCACGCCTTGCGGGCCAGGCGGCTCAGCGCCTCGGCCGTGGTCGGGTCGGCGGGAAAGAAGGCCTCGAGGGCGAGCTCAGAAAGCGTGATGTCGAGGGGGGTGCCGAACACGGTGGTGGTGCTGAAAAACGAAAGGACGGCGCCTTGGCTGACGAGCCGAAAGGGGATCACCACGCCGCCGAAGTCGCCGCCTAGGCCATCGGGCGGCCGGCCGCCCCTGGCGGGGGCCGGGTATTTGCGAAGCTCGTCCAGCAGATCGGCAAGGACGGGATCGGCGCTGAGGTCGACCTGCCGCCGCAGGCGCTCGAGCAGATGCTGGCGCCATTGCGCCAAATTGGCGATGCGCGGTGCCAGCCCCTCCGGGTGCAGGCTGAGGCGCAGCACGTTGATGGGGGGGACGAGTAAGCTTGGCGCGGTGCCGCCCAAGAGGCGCTCGAGCGCGCTGTTGGCTGCAACCAGCTGCCAGTGGCGGTCGACGGCGAGGGCTGGGTAGGGCTCGTGGCCCCTCAGCACGAGTTCGACGGCGCGCCGGGCCGAGCACAATTGCGGATCCTCCAGCTGGCGTTCCGGGAAAATCGGCGCGAAGCCGGCCGAGACCAACAGCACGTTGCGATCCCGCAGGGGAATGTCGAGGCGCTCGGCCAGGTGCAGAACCATGTCGCGACTAGGCTGCGAGCGACCGGACTCCACAAAGCTCAGGTGCCGGGTTGAGATTTCTGCTTCGCTCGCGAGGTCGAGCTGGCTCATACGGCGGCGCTGGCGCCAGGCGCGCAAGTGATCGCCGATCGATCTGCCGGTGTCCATGGCCGCGAACGATAGCGCATGCCGAAGAGGCCCTCCATTACCTCCGGCGTAATCGACTTGAGCCTGCGGGCGGCGAAGGATGGCCCCCCACGCGAACAGGTCCGCGAGAACGGGTCCGCGGGAACGGGCCCACGAGCACAGGAGAGCGTCATGACCGACACGCCAGCAGCATCAGGCAAGGGCTACATTTACGTGGAAATGACGATCCGCGACCCTGAGCGTTTTCAACAGTATACCGCACTGTCGGCCCCCGCCGTGCATGCGGCCGGAGGTTGGTATCCGGTAGCCGGCGTCAAGCCCGAAGTGCTCGAAGGCACCTTGGCGGCCGATCGCATCGTCCTGGTGGAGTTCGACAGCCTCGAGCGGGCCCGCGCATTCTATCACTCCGCCGCCTATCAGGCGGCCAAGCTGAAGCGGGCCGGCGCCGCCGATTTCAAGATGCTTCTGCTGCCGGGTGCGCCACGGGGGCGTTGAGGTTGGCGCCTATGCCGCTACTATGCCGCGGCTAAAGGAAACCGAAAGGAAACGGCGCCATGGGCATGGTCGACGGCAAGATCGCAATCATCACGGGCGGGACCAGCGGCATCGGCGCGCGCACGGCCGAGCTGTTCGTGGCCGAGGGTGCCAACGTCGTCTTTACCGGCCGCCGCAAGGCCGAGGGCGAGGCGGTTGCCGCTCGGATCGGCAAGCGGGCGCAGTTCCTTGCGGCCGATGCAACCTCCGAAGACGATTGGAAGCGGGTGATCGACCATACCGTCAAGGCTTTTGGCCGCATCGACTGCCTCTTCAACAATGCGGGCGGTCCGGCGCCGACGGGGAGCATCACCAGCGTGCCGGTCGCGGGGTTCGATGCGGCCATGGCGCTGCTGGTGCGATCGGTGATGCTCGGCATGAAGCATGTGGCGCCGATCATGCTGCAGCAGCGCTCGGGCAGCATTATCAACAACGGCTCGATTGCTGCCCATCAGACCGGGCGATCCAGCTCCATGGTTTACGGCGCCGCCAAGGCGGCCGTGAACCATCTCAGCAAATGCGTGGCGATGGAGCTGGGCGAGCACAACGTGCGCGTCAATTCGGTCTCGCCCGGGGCCATTGCCACGGGCATCCTGCCGAAGGCGCTGGGTGTGGATGCCAGCAGGGCCGACGCGCTGGCCGATGCCATGAAAGAGGTTTATGCCAAGGTGCAACCCCTTCCCCGCGCCGGCGTGCCGGACGATATCGCCCAGTGCGTTCTGTGGCTGGCATCGGATCGTTCGACGTTCATCAACGCCACCGACATCGTGGTCGACGGCGGTCTGATCGGCGGGGCCATGTTCACCCCCCACCACGAGGGCCTGAAGCAGGTGAAGGCGAGGTTCGGCATCTGAGCGGGACCGCCGGACGATGTCCTTGCCGCGCACGCCTCTGCTCAGCGTCGATTGCGTCGTTGTCGACGCCGGCGGCCGGGTGCTGCTGGTGCGGCGGGGGCACCCACCGTTCAAGGGCCTGCAGGCCCTGCCCGGTGGATTTGTGGAGATCGGGGAGACCGTCGAGCAAGCTTGCCGGCGCGAGTTGCGCGAGGAGACAGGCGTGCGCGCCGGCCGCATGCGCCTGATCGGCGTCTATTCCGATCCCCGGCGCGACCCGCGTGGCCACACCTGCTCCGTCGCTTTCCTGACGCGCGTGGTGCGCGCCAGGGCGACGGCGGGGGACGATGCGGCGGCGGCCGAGTGGGTCGAGCACTGGTCCCGATTGCCGCTGGCCTTCGACCACGCCAAAATATTGGCCGATGCGCGACGCCTGCTCGCCAAGGGGTCGTGAGAAGGGGCGCGGCCATTGTGGCCGCCACAGCAAAACGCAAGGGGCTAGTATGGCAGAGTTCGACGGCAAGGTAATCCTGATCACCGGTTCGGCCACGGGCCTGGGCGCCGCCATCGCCGTTGGCGTGGCCGAGCGTGGCGCCAAGGTCGTGATCCTCAACTGCACGCGCAGCATCACGGAAGCCGAAGAGACCGCGGCCGCCGTGCGCAAGGCCGGTGCCGCTGCCGTCCTGGCGCAGGGCGACGTTGCCGAGGATGCCGACTGCCGCAAAATCGCCGAGGTGGCTCAGCGCTATGGCAAGCTCGACGCGTTGGTCAACAATGCCGGCACCAGCAAGCACGTGCCCAACCACGCGGACCTGGACGGGCTGTCCAAGGAAGACTTTCTGCGCATTTTTGCCGTCAATACGGTTGGCCCCTTCCAGATGGTTCGTGCTTGTCGCGCCCTGCTCGAGGCCTCCAGCAGTGCCAATGTGTTGATGACCTCTTCGATTGCCGGCGTTGCCGGTGGCGGCTCCTCGGTGGCCTACGCGGCATCCAAGGGGGCGCTCAACACCATGACCCTATCCTTGGCCCGAGCGCTGGCGCCGAAGATCCGCGTCAACGCCATCTGTCCGGGCTTCATCGACACGCGTTGGTTCCGGCAAGGGATTGGCGAAGAGAAGGCCAACGAGCTGCGCGAGCGGGTCGCCAGGAATGCGCCGCTCAAGCGTGCCGGCGCGCCCGAGGACATCATTGGTCCGGCGATGTTCTTGATCTCTGATGCCGCCCACCACATCACCGGCGAGACGCTGATGGTCGACGCCGGCATGCACTTGAACTTTGCACCGCTGCGCGCCCGCTAGCCAACGCTACGGGGTCCTCGCGGCCGCCGTTCAAAGCGCGGTCGCGAGCGCCGTGGCGGTCTCGCTGCCCGCGACCACCGGCACGATCTCGAACTGCGCCAGGTCGGACCATTCGGCGACCCAACGCTGCAACAGGGTGGCGTCGCTGGTTTGCATGAGCTGAAAGCAGCGGCCGAGATCGGCACTGACATGGCTGCTGATAAAAACGAGGCCGTCGGGCAGCGCGCGGCCCTTGTCGCGCAGGCGCCGGTAGACGGCTTTGGCATCCTGATTGCGAACCGTCTCGATGACCATGAACAGCATTTCACCCCTCCAAAAAGCCAGCGCCGCTTACCTGTGAGGTAATCGACTTCGCCTCTCCGGCGCTCGATCATACGCGCACATCCTCGAGCAAAGGAGTTCGCCATGTCAGCCCAATCAGCCACTTTTCTGCGCCGTACCCTCGTTCTCGACGCCGTCGCCAGTGGGGCCACCGCCTTGTTTGTGATTGCCGCCGCCGGTCTCATCGACGGGTTGCTCGGCCTCCCCGTTGCCCTGCTGCGCGGGGCCGGGCTCGTGCTTGTGCCGTACGTGGCCTTCGTTGTGTTCGTGGCAACACGTGCGCGCATCGAGCCAGCCGCGGTTTGGGTCATCATCGCCTGCAACGCCCTCTGGGCGCTGGCCAGCTGTGTGTTGTTGCTGAGCGGCGAGCTGGCGCCAACCGGGCTCGGTATTGCCTTCGTGGCGGCGCAGGCCATCGTCGTGGCGTTGCTGGGCGAGCTGCAATACGTGGGCCTGCGGCGGCCCGCCGCCCAGGTCGCCTAGCCCTCAAGGCCGCGCGCCCGCCTTGGGGAGCGCGGCTTTTTGTCGGATCAGCCCTGCGAGGGCGGGCTCGAAAAAGCGCCTAGCAAGCAGTTGGGGTGCGCGCGGCGATGCCTTGCCTGGCACCGCCCTGTGGGTTTGCTCGCGAAGCCCAGGCCGGACGCGCGGGCGGCGGCGGTGGCAGCATCAGCGTTGGCCGACCCCAAGCGGGCGCTTGCCAGCAGGGGACCGCGGCGGGCGCCGCGCCTCGCCCGCCCGCGGTCGGCGCGCAATCAGCCGGAACGCCAGCAGAGCGGCGATCAGCACGGCATAGAGGATGAGTTCGGGCGACCAGGATTTCACGAGCATAATGAAATGCAAGACCGCGGCGGCCGCCGCGAGATAGACCAGCCGATGCAGCCGCTGCCAAGCGG
Organism: Hyphomicrobiaceae bacterium; assembly: GCA_035573335.1. Classification (GTDB taxonomy): domain Bacteria; phylum Pseudomonadota; class Alphaproteobacteria; order Rhizobiales; family Hyphomicrobiaceae; genus AWTP1-13. The sequence continues at coordinate 11,738 of DATMZT010000025.1, forward strand.
CCCCGCCCAGCCGACGGATCATCGGCGCATTCGAGGTGATGGCGAGCGGCAGCAGGATCGTGAAGGCCAGCATGCCCACGGTGATGAAGGGGCGCTTGACGATGTCGGACCAGATGGCGCCGAAATCGAGGCCCTGATCGAGCACGGTGTAGACCGTGACGTGCAGCGCCGCATAGTAGAAGGCGATGAGGCCGATGGCGCGGCGATAGCGCACCAGGTTGGCAAGGCCAAGACGCCGCAGCGGGGTGATGGCAAGCGTCAGGATCAGGAAACGAAGGGCCCACAGCCCGAGCGTTCGTTCCAGGGTCTTCTGCGGATCGGCGCCCAGTTGATCGATCAGGCCCAGGTAGAAGGTCGAGACGGCGGGCAGCATGCCGATCAGGTAGATGCTGCGCCGAATCGGATCGCGCCCGAACAGGCCCCGGCTCAGCGCCGACCGCGCCGTGGCGGCTGCCGCAGGCATGTTAGTAGTTGGCCTTGAGGTCGAGCCCGGTATAGAGGCTTGCCACCTGCTCGCCGTAGCCGTTGAACATCAGCGTTGGCCGCCGCTTCACGAACAGTCCGCTCTCGCCGATACGGCGCTCGGTGGCCTGGCTCCAGCGCGGATGGTCGACGTTGGGATTGACGTTGGAATAAAACCCATACTCGCGCGGGTTCTGCAGGTTCCAGGTGCAGGGCGGCTGCTTCTCGGTGAGGCTGATTCTGACGATCGACTTGACGCCCTTAAAGCCGTACTTCCACGGCACGACCAGCCGGATCGGCGCGCCATTCTGATTGGCCAGCGTCTGCCCATAGAGGCCGACGGCGAGAATGGTGAGCGGATGCATGGCCTCGTCGAGGCGAAGGCCGTCGACGTACGGCCACGGCAGCGGCTGGAACACACCGCGCTGGCCCGGCATCTCCGACGGACGCACCAGCGTGCCGAAGGCGACGTACTTGGCGCTGCCTTGTGGCTCGAGGCGCTTGAGGACGCTCGCCAGCGGCACACCGACCCAAGGGATCACCATCGACCAGCCTTCCACGCAGCGCATGCGATAGATGCGCTCCTCCAAGGCGATGTCCTTGATGAGATCGTCGAGTTCGTACTCGGCTGGCTTATTGACCAGGCCATCGACCATCACCTTCCAGGGCTTGGTCTTTAGCGTATGTGCATTCTTGACCGGGTCGTCCTTGTCGACGCCGAATTCATAAAAGTTATTGTAGCTGATGATGTCCTTGAGAGGCGTTTGTGTCTCGCTGGCGCTCGAGAGCGGGCTTTTGTCCGCCTGGAGGGCTGCCGCCAGCGCCGCGTGCGGCACGAGGCTGCCAAGTCCCAGCGCCGCTGCGCCGGCGAGGAACTCGCGGCGGCGCAGATAGGACGAGTGCGGCGTAATTTCGGAGGCGGGACCGTCGGCAGCGAGTTTGATCAGCATGAAGAGAGGTCTCGATTTTGCCCATTCACGTCTGAGATAAAGTGTTCGCGCCGGTTGCGTAAGAGGAAATGCGACGGCCTGACAGGCTTGTGACAGGGCGTGAAGCGAACGGGCATGATAACAGCAAGGAGCCGAGGTTAGCGCAAGGGCTGCACCAGGCCACGGCCCTTCCAGTCTTTTTGCCGCGCCTGCTCGCCGGCGCGCGCGGCCCTAGGCGGCAACCCTCCCCGGGCCCGGCCGGCGCGCGGGTGACCGCGGCGCGGAGCAATCGCCCTGCCGGTGCCTTGACGTGACCCGAGCCGCCGTCCATCAGAGCGGGCGAGCACAGGCCCCGACAGGGGGCGCCGGGGGGCCGAGCCGTGGCAAGCGGCTCGCCGATCGGCGCGGGGCATGCAGGTGACGAGGCGACGGCATGATGCCGACAAGGGGCCGAAAGTGCTAGCGAGGAGACTGCAGGGAGGAGCCGGACGGCTACGGGTCGTGCGCGCGGCGCGCCGTTCCTGGGTGGAGCGCGTCCGATGAGCCAGGTGGCCTTTGAGAGCAAGCGCAACACGCGCGCCCTCGTCCTGCTGATGGTCGTCGTGCTGGCCTGGGGCACCATGTGGCCGGTCAACAAAGCCTTGCTGGCCTACATGCCCCCGATCTGGTCGGTGGCGCTGCGCACCTACATTTCCATGCTGACGCTGTTTGCCATCTCGCTGCTGGTCACGGGATTGGCGCTGCCCAAGCGCCAGGACCTGCCAGTTCTGGTCAGCATGGTGGTGCTGCACATGGTGGCGTTCACCATTCTCTCGCAACTGGCCCTGCAATGGGTGCCGGCGGGACGTTCGGCCGTCCTGGCCTACACGAGCGTACTATGGGCTCCGATCGGCGCGGCGCTTTGCCTGGGCGAGACACTATCGCGGCGCCGGATCCTTGGCTTGGGGTTCGGCATCTTGGGGCTCGTGGCCATCTTCAATCCCTTCACCTTCGATTGGAGCGATCGCGGTGCCGTCGCCGGCAACGCGCTCCTGCTGCTGGCGGCGATGCTATGGGCGGCGAGCATCGTCCACAACCGCGGCCATGCCTGGCGCTCGACGCCTTTCCAGCTTGCTCCCTGGCAGGCGTTGCTGGCCGCCGTGCTGCTGACGCTGGCGGCGGTGAGCATCGAAGGACCGCCGGTCGTAAGCTGGAATGGGCGTTCGCTTGCGCTGTTGTTGTTTGCCGGCATTGCCGGCACGGCGCTCGCCTATTGGGCGGCGGCGGTCAGCTCCTCCGAACTGCCGGCATCGACGACCTCGCTTGGTCTTCTCGGTACGCCCGCCGTTAGCGTCGCCGTTGCGCTGCTGCTGCTGGGTGAAGCGCCAACCTTTCCACTCGTGCTGGCGCTCGTGCTGCTGATCGGCGGCATCGCCGTCGGTGCCACGGGCTCGCGCCGCGCCTGAGCCGGTCCCAGTCGCGGTCCGGCGCGGCGGCGCCGTGCTGCTTAAGTTAAGCGGCGTGTCGGGATCGACCAGGCCAGCACCGCCCCGACGGCCGCGAACGCGGCGATGGTGAGGAAGGCGGCGCGAAAGGCGCGCGCGATGTCGGCGTGCACCGTTGCCTGGCTGGCGATGGCGGTCACGGAACCCTGGGGACCCTGCACCAGCTGCGCGAACACGCGACCGGTCTCGGGTTCGGCGAGCGAGATGGAGGCAAATAACACGGTGCCGACGAGGGCGGTCCCGGCGCCCGCGCCAACCGAGCGCGAGAGCTGAACCGATCCGACCGCAGAGCCCAGCGAGGCGGCCCCGGCCGCGTTCTGCACCGTCACCTGCACGACGCCCATCACCGTGCCCATGAAGAGACCGCAGACGAACAGCGGCCAGGGCAGCTGGGCCAGGCTCAAGCTCTCGGCCTTGAAGGCGAACAGGAGAAGGGTTGCGGTGGCCAACACCAGGCCGACCGAGGGAAAGATGGTGGTGAGCCCGGTACGGCTGACGATGCGCCCGGTCAGCATCGAACCGGCGCCGATCCCGAACACCAGGGGCAGCAACATCAGTCCCATCGCGGCAGGCGTGGCCCCGCGCAGGACGCGGAAGTAAAGCGGCAGAAAGGTGATCAGCGCGACGAGGGTGGCGCCATGACAGGCGGCCAGGGCGTCGCTCCGCCACACCGTTGGATTGCGCAAGAGCGTGATCGGCAGCAGCGGATGGGGCACGCGCCGCTGTTGCCGGATGAGCCCGATGAGGCCGAGCAGCGAAATGGCGGCCAGGGCGGCGATTGGCGGCAGCAGACTGGCCTGCATGCGCTGCGCTTGATCGAGCGCCAGCAGGAGGGGGACGATGAAGGTGATAAACAGGAGCAGGCCCAAGGTGTCGAAGCGCCAGGGTTGGTCGCGATAGGCGCGGGGCTTGAGGCGCATGGTGAGCAGAACGGCGAGCAGGCCCAGGGGCACATTGATCAGGAAGACGCTGCGCCAACCCAGGTGATGGGTCAGATAACCGCCCACGACCGGTCCGAAGGTGCTGGAGGTCACCATCACCGAGGCGAGATAGCCCTGGTAGCGTGCGCGCTCGCGCGGGGGAATGGTCTCGCCGATCATCGCCTGCGAGAGCGTCATCAGGCCACCGCCTCCCAGGCCCTGCAGGATGCGGCAGATGGTCAACAACTCGACACTGCTCGCCACGGCGCACAACAGCGAACTGACAATGAAGATCGCAAGCGCGATGAACATCATGCGCTTGCTGCCGTAGACGTCACGCAACTGCCCGTAGACCGGCGCGGCCACGGTGGTGGCGACCAGATAGCCAACCACGACCCAGGAGACGCGACCGACGCTGCCGAGCGATGCCGCGATCGAGGGCAGGGCCGTTGCCACGATGGTTTGGTCGACGACGGCCAAGAACATCGGCAACATAATGGAGGGAAAGACGGTGCGGAACAGCTGACCGGGGGTGGGTTCCTGTTCGCCGTCCTGCATGCGGGCGTCAGCCACGTCCGTTCGTAATCGCAACCAACTTGTCGAGCGCCTGCGCCGCCGCACCGGATTCGATGGAGCGCTGGGCGAGCTGGGCGCCTTCCAGAATATTGGCGGCCTTGCCGGCGACCACTGCCGCGGCGGCGGCATTGAGTACGGCGATATTTCTGAGCGGCGTCTTCTTGCCGGCCAAAACCTCGCGAATAGCCGCCGCATTGGCGTGCTCGTCGCCGCCCTTGAGGTCGGAGAGTTTGGCCGGGGCCAGTCCCGCGTCGGCCGGCGTCACTTCGAAGACCGTGACCTTGCCATCCTTGAGCTCGGCGACGTCGGTGGCACCCGTCGTGGTCAACTCGTCGAGACCGTCATGACCGTGCACGACCCAGACGTGCTTGGCGCCCAAGTTGTTCAAGACCTGGGCGATCGGCTCGACCCAGTGCCAGGAAAAGACGCCGACGACCTGACGCTTGACGCCGCCGGGGTTCGAGATCGGTCCCAGCAAATTGAAGATGGTGCGGATGCCGAGCTCGCCGCGGATCGGCGCCCAGTGCTTCATGGCGGGGTGATGCAAGGGGGCCCACATGAAGCCGACGCCGGCCTCCTCGACACAGCGGGTGATGGTCTCGAATGCGCCGTCGAGCTTGACGCCGAGGGTCGACAGCACGTCGGAGGCCCCCGACATGGAGGAAACGCGGCGGTTGCCGTGCTTGGCGACCTTCACGCCGGCCCCGGCCGCGATCAGGGCCGCGCAGGTCGACACATTATAGGTACCGTGACTATCGCCACCGGTGCCGACGATATCGACGGCATCCTCCGGCACGCTGACGCGCATCATGCGTGCGCGCAGCATCTGCGCGGCACCGGTGATTTCCTCGACGGTCTCCCCGCGCACGCGCAGCGCCATCAGGAAAGCGCCCATCTGCGCCGGTGTCGCCGCCCCGGCGGTCATCTGATCGAGGGCGGTGCGAATTTCGTCCTCGCTGAGCGTTGCACCCTGCGAGACCTTTTGGATCAGATGGCGCAATTCGTGGGAGGGTTGGGCATCCATGGTGGTGTCATGCCGCGTGGCGTGCCGGGTCGATATTGCGACGCCGCGGCGCCAACCCCGCGAGCTCGAGGAAATTGGCAAGCAGGGCGTGGCCATGCTCGGAGGCGATGCTCTCGGGGTGGAACTGCACGCCGTGCACGGGATGTGTGCGATGCTGCAGACCCATGATCAGGCCGCCGGCTTCGGCCGTCACGATGAGATCCTCGGCAAGGCTCTCGCGCTCCACGATCAAGGAGTGATAGCGCGTAACCTCAAACGTCTTGGGCAGCGATTGGAATACACCCTTGCCGGTGTGGCTGATGCTCGAGAGCTTGCCGTGCATTGGCTGCGGCGCGCGCACGACGATGCCGCCGTAGGCCTGGCCAATGGCCTGATGGCCGAGACAAACGCCCAGGATGGGAATTGAAGGTCCGGCCTGATTGATCAGCTCGAGGCAAATGCCGGCCTCGTTGGGCGTGCAGGGGCCGGGCGAGAGGACAATGCCCCGGGGGGCAAGTTTTACGACCTCGGCCACGGAAATCTTATCGTTGCGGAACACCTCGCAGCGCGCGCCAAGCTCGCCCAGGTAGTGAACGAGATTATAGGTAAAGCTGTCGTAGTTATCGATCAGGACCAGCATGGCAACGATTTAGGGGACCGATATGGTCGCGGTCAAGCCAGGGCCACCACGGGCCACCACATGCGCTAGCGGGCACGGCACCCGAGGAGCCGCGGCGAAAGGCGGTTCGCGGCCGCTGCGCCTGGCGCTACCAGCGGAGACGTCGTGGTCAGCTGAGACGCCGTGGCGAGGTAAAGATATCGAGCCGTCCCGCCTTGGGCTTCACCTGGGACCACTGGCCGGTCTTAAAGCTGATGACGGCGAGCCCGGCGGTGGGAAACTTGCTGGCCAGCCGGCGCAGGTCCTCGGGCCTGCCCTGGCCCGAGAGCTCGACGGCCAGACCGTGCATGCCAGGATCATGACCGACGAGCATGAGGTCCTGGATGTTGGCGCGGACCTTGCGGATGCGCGCGAGCAGGCTGCTGGACGACGCAAGGTAAAGGCCATCCTCGAACTCGACCGAGGGATCCCCTGCCAGCTTCGGCAGCACCAGGGCCAGGGTTTGCCGTGCGCGCGTTGCCGGCGAGCACAAGATCAACTTGGGCTCGATGCCCTCTGCGGCCATGTAGGCGGCCATGCGCGGCGCCGCCTCCTCGCCGCGTGGGGCCAGGGGGCGATCGAAATCCTGGATCGATGCGTCTTCCCAGCTCGACTTGGCGTGGCGTAGCAAACAGAGGGTCAACATGCCACAAGCATACCGGCTAAAAGCGCCGCCTAGAAGACGGCAACGCGTTGGCTCAACCCCCCCGGGGGGTCTCTACGACGGCGCGCGCGGCGGGCATCAGAAATTGGCGTTAAAGGCGATACAGGTGCGCACGCCGGCGCCGCGGAAGGGAATGACCGCGTGCTCGTAATAGGCCGGGAACAGGATCATTATGCCGGCCTTGGGGTTGACGGTGATCTCCGTGGTTTGGTTTTGCACGCGATTCATGTGCGCGCGAGGACGTGGATCAACGAACATGATCGCCCCTTCCTCGGCCGAGGCGCCTTCGGGCGGGGGCGGGACGCTGACATAGTAGACGCCGCTGACCTTGGCGTCGGGGTGCACGTGCTGAAAATTAATGTCGCCGGCGCGCATGTTGATGCCCCAGCCCCAAAGCCGCAGGTTCAGCTTGGTCGGCGGCGCATGGCAGTTGGCCTCCAGGAACTTCGGCACGTATTCGTGCAGCGCCGCCTGCACGAGGTCGCGCAAGGCAACGATCTCCTGCTCTTTGCGCGAGAACAGCGTCGTATCGGAGTGGTAGCCGCCGATGTTGCTGGTGGCGGCAGCGATATTGGTCGTCTCTGTTTCCAAGCGTAGCATCAGCCGCTCCAGCCTTTGGTTGAGGCCGGCGCAGTTTGCATACTCGCGCATCATGAACAGGGTCGGAAAATGCGAGGCAACGACGGTATTGGAGACCTGCGGTCGCTCGAGGGTGTCCGTGGACATGCATGCCTCTCCAATTTGGCGATGGCCAAGCTTCGCTGATGCCTGCGCGACGAAACGGCGCAAAGACTAGTGTGGTCGGCGGCGAGATGGCAGCAGCGCCCGTCGGAGGGCTACCATGCAGCAAGTCACCTTGCGCTCAGGGCGAATTTGCGCTTGCCGGCCGACTCAAACCGCTAGCTAAGGAACTTTGTTAACAGCTCGATGACAGCGGCGGGCTGCTCCTGCTGGACCCAATGGCCGGCAGCCTCGACGAGATGACAGCCGCGCAGGCGCGAGGTGGCGCTGGCCTGCATCTTTTCCAGCGCACCCGGCAGCTGCAAGGCACCCCAGTCGCTCTTGCCCGCGATAAAGAGCGAAGGGACGTCGATGCGGCGGCCGGCAAAGACCTGCTGCTCGGCCTCGAAGCGGCCGCTGGTGCGACAGCGATACCAGTTGAGCCCGCCCTGGAAGCCGGTGCGCGCGAACTCGGCGCTGTAAACGGCGAGCTCGGCTTCCGTGAGCCATTGGCAGGCGGCGATCTCCTGTGCGGAGGGCATTGCCGCCGCCGCCGTCTCGGCCATACCCTGCTCAAGTCGCATGACGTAGTAGGTCGGCAGCTTGGCGAGCTCGGCTGCGCTCCAGGCCGCAAGCGGGTGCGGAAGGTTGCCTTTCCAGTCGGCGCTCTTGTAGTGATAGTAGGCGCGCAGGAAGGCATGAATGCCTTGCGGACAGTGGCGCATATCGGCGTCGGCTTCGCGCGTCGAATAGTACCAGTGATAGTGTTTGCGCGGCGGCTTAAGCGCGGCAAGCGCGGCATGGATGCTGGTTGCCGCCGGCGGCGGCTCGCCCCCGCCGGGGTGGGGAAGCTCCGGCGGGCCGACGAAGGGCGCGCTCATCAACACCACGGAGCGGAAGATGTCGCCCCGCAACAGGGCGCACCAGGCGGCCACGGGCGCGCCGAAATCGTGGCCGATCACCGCGGCGACGGAGCGATGGCCCAGCGCCGCGACCAGGCCCAAGCTGTCGCGCACCAAGTTGATGACCCGGAAAGGGCTAAGCTCGTCGTCGTAGGCGCCATCCCAGCCCATGGTGCGCCCGTAGCCGCGCTGATCCGGGGCAACCACGTAAAATCCCGCCGCCGCCAGCGGCAGCATGAGCTTGCGCCAGCTATAGGCGAGTTCCGGGAAGCCGTGCAACAGCAGGAGACAGGGGGCACCCTCGCGCGCGTAGCCGGCCTCCAGCACATGCATCAGGAGGCCGTTGCCGTTGGGCACGAGGCGCGAGCGGATACCTGCCGGCAGGACGTCGCCATAAAAGTGTGCCGCGCTCATGCTCGTTGCCTCTCCGGCGCGCCTGCCTTAAGGACCGCGGTTGCCGCGCTTGCTGCGCTGGGCGAAACGGACGGCCGCCTCGGCCGCCTTGAACAGAGCCTTCGCCTTATACTCGCACTCCAGCTGTTCGGCATCCGGCTCGCTGTCGGCGACGACGCCCGCGCCGGCCTGAACATAGATCATGCCATCCTTGACGAGGGCGGTGCGCAGCACGATGCAGCTGTCCATCTCGCCGTCGGCAGAAAAGTAGCCGACGCAGCCCCCGTAGGGTCCGCGTTTGTCCTTCTCGAGCACATCGATGATCTCCATGGCGCGCACCTTGGGGGCGCCGGAAAGCGTGCCGGCGGGGAAGCCCGCCATCAGGGCGTCGACGACGTCGTGGCGCTCGTCCAAGGCGCCCACCACGTGACTGCCGATGTGCATGACATGGCTGTAGCGTTCGATGGCAAAGCTCTCTTTGACGCGCACCGAGCCGATTTTTGCGACGCGCCCGACGTCGTTGCGGCCGAGATCGAGCAGCATGAGATGCTCGGCGCGTTCCTTGGGATCAGCCAGCAGTTCCTTTTCCAGCGCCAGATCCTCCTCCGGCGTGCTGCCACGCCGCCGCGTGCCAGCGAGCGGCCGAATGGTGACCTCGCCATCGCGCACGCGCACCAGGATCTCGGGTGACGAGCCGACAAGGGCGAACTGTCCGAAGTCGAGGTGAAACAGGAACGGCGAGGGGTTCGTGCGGCGCAGCGCGCGATAAAGCGCAAGCGGCGGCAGGGCGAAGGGCGCATCGAACCGCTGGGACAGAACCACCTGGAACACATCCCCCGCCGCGATGAATTCCTTGCCGCGCCGTACCATGGCCTTGAACTCGGCGGGCGTGGTGTTGGAGACCGCATCGGGCAGCGCCAGGTCGACGCCCGACATATTGGTGGCGTGCGGCAAGGGCGCATCGAGTGCGGCCAGGACGCCGCGCAGGCGGCCGAGCGCGGCGGCATAGGCGGCGGCCGCATCGACGCCCGGGGTAGGGCGTACGGGTGTCACCACGGCCATTTCGTCCTTGATGGTGTCGAACACCACCATCAAGGTGGGGCGTACGAAGACGGCGTCGGGCACTCCTAGGGCGTCGGGGTTTTGCCCGGGCAGGTGCTCGACCAGGCGCACCGTGTCATAGCCCATGTAGCCGATGACGCCGGCGGCGATCGGCGGTAGCTCGGCCGGCAGCTCGATGCGCGAGCGATCGAGCAGGGCGCGCAGCGAATCGAGGGTTGGCGCGTCGTCGTCCTGGAAGGCGTGCGGTGCCGCCTGCGGATTGGCATTGATCTCGGCGCGGTTGCCGAAGGCGCGCCAAACAATGTCGGGCGCAAGGCCGATGATCGAGTACCGACCCCGCGTCGCACCGCCTTGCACCGATTCCAAAAGGCAGCTGAGCGGCTGCTCGTCGCTCAGCTTCAGCATGGCCGAGACTGGCGTTTCGAGGTCTGCGATCAGCCGTGTCCACACCACCTGCGCCATGCCGGCGGCATAGCGTCGCGCGAACTCGCCGCGCGAGGGTTCGATTTCGAGGTCCTCGCCGATCGGCTCGAGCTTGGTCATGCGCGGGATCCTTCGCCCGGTCGTGCAAGTATCACTCGATCAGCGGCGCTTCCGCTCCGCGCTCGCCGCCGAGCGCCTGCCGCAGCGCCTCTTGGTTTACCGAGAGGCCGTAGCGCGCCTGCAGGCCACCGATGTATTCGGCGAGGGTGTCGCTCTGCAGCTGCCGGTTGAGTTCGGTCTTGAGGGCAGCGACCTGCTCCGGCGTGGGGTCGGGGGCCGGACTGATTTCGGCAACACGAATGATGGTCCGCCCCCTGCCATCGGTGGTCGGAGCCGAGGCGGCGCGACCCTTGGGCAGCGTGAAGGCCTGCTGCACGGCGTTGCTGGTAAGGCCCGGCGGCGAAGTTGTGCGCGTCACCGGGCCGGTTTTCTCGGCTTTGGCGCCGGCCTCGCTGGCTACCGTCTCGAAGGCCTCGCCCTGATTGAGACGATCCACGAACTTGGCCGCGAGATTGCTGAGCTCGGTGCGCCGTTGCTGCTCCATGAATTGGGCCTTCACGTCGCCCGCCACCTCCTCGAAAGGCTTTTGCGTCTCGGGCGTCACTTGCAGCACATCGACCCAAGCGTTGCCGCCGTCGGGCAACTCCACGGCTTCCGCCTCGATGCCGCTATTGCCGGAAAAGGCGGCCGCGGCAATTTTACCGGCGTCGGCCTGCTCGAGCGCCGGTTTACCCAGGGCGGTTTTGCCGGTGCGATCGATGTCGGCGATCTCCAGGAAGGGCAACTTCAGCTTTTCGCCGATCTCCTTCAGCGGCTTGCCCGAGTAGCGGTCGTTCTCGATGCTCTCGTGCAGGTTCTGCAACTCGAGATTGGCCCGCTCATCGGCGAGGCGGTCGCCGATCTCGCCCTTGACCTCCTCGAAGGTGCGCTGCTTGCCCGGTACCACCTCGGTGACGCGAAGGAGCACGGTGGCGAACTGACCCTCGACCGGCTGCGACAGCTCGTCCTGCTTCAGGGCGAAGGCGGCATCGGCAATTCGGCTATCGATCATGTCGCGTTTGGCGAGTAGCCCGAGTTCGATGTCGCTTTCTTTGAAACCGAGCTTGCCGACCGCCTCGGCAAAATTCTCGGCTTTGCTCAGCTCCGCGTAGGCCTTCTCGGCCGCGGCCTTGTCGGGAAACGTGAGCTGCGTGATCCGGCGCATCTCCGGGATATTGAATTTCTGTTTGTCGCTGTCGTAGGCGGCCTTGAGCTCATCCTCGCTGACGCTAATGCGCTGCTTGGCGGCGTCACGCGTCAGTAGCAGCACGTTGATCTTGCGGCGTTCGGGGGCGGTGAAGCGCGCCTTGTTCTCATCGTAGTAGGCGCGCAGTTTGGCATCGTCGGGCTCGTTGAGCTTGATGAGCTTGTCGAAGTCGGGCGTGAAAAAGTCGATGACGCGGCGCTCTTCGCGGTAGCGATAGAGCGCATCGATCATCGCCTGCGGCGGCGCCAGTCCACTCAACAGGCTCTCGGTCAACTGGTCGCGCAGTTCCTCCTGGCGACGCGTGTAGACATAGCGGCCCTCGCTCAAGCCGATCTGGCGCAGAAAGCTTTGGAAAAGCTCCTTGGAAAATTTGCCGTCGGGACCCTGAAAACCTGGATCGCTGCGAATAATCTCGGCGATGCCCTGATCGGACAGCGCCAGCTTGAGGTCGCGCGCATGGTGGTCGATGGCGGCTGCAGAAATCAAGCGTGCCAAGGCGCGCTGCTCCACGCCGAGCAGCTTGGCCTGTTCGTTGGTGAGACGGCGACCGAACCGGCGCGTGAGCGAAGCCATTTCGTCCTGATAGGCCTGGCGGTACTCATCCACGGTGATCTGCGAACCGCCGATGGTGGCCAGCGTTCCCCTGCCGACGTTGCGGATGACATCGCCGATGCCCCAGACGGCAAAGGCGATGACCAGCAGGCCAAGCAGTCCCTTAGCGAACCAATTGAGCGCGCCGCGGCGCAAGGAGTCGAGCATAGTAGCAATTCCAACTGCAGGGTGCGCGCCGATGGCAGGCCCGGCCTGCCCACAAAAGGGGCTTAGCACATCTTGACGCGCCAGGGCCGCATATTATGAACCTCAATGGGCGCCAGCAAGGCGCTCCGCTTGGTCGGCGGCCAAGTTTGCCGAAACTTAATTTGACCGACGAGAGAGCAGCACAGATGGCACGCGAATCCCCGCTACGGCCGCTAATTGCCGGCAATTGGAAAATGAACGGATCGGTGGCCGCGTTGGCGGAGGCGCTGGCGGTGCGCGATCGCTTACGGGAGCCAGGTTTTGCCCCCGGGGTCGATGTGATGATTTGCCCGCCCGCGCCGCTTCTCGCCCTGCTGGCACGCGAGGCTGCACCCGGGCGCCTGCTGGTGGGGGGGCAGGACTGCCACGCGCTGGCGAGCGGGGCTCACACCGGCGACGTCTCCGCTGAGCTCTTGAAGGACGTGGGCGCGTGCGCGGTGATTGTGGGCCATTCGGAGCGTCGTGCCGAGCATGCCGAGCGCGACATCGACGTCCGGCGCAAGGTGGCTGCCGCGCATCGCGCGGGCCTTACCGCCATCGTCTGTCTCGGCGAGACCGCGGGCGAGCGCCGCGCCGGTCTGACGCTGGCCGTGGTCGGTCGGCAGCTCAGGGTATCGTTGCCCGAGCACGTGCGCGCCGCCGACACGGTGATCGCCTATGAACCGGTTTGGGCCATCGGCAGCGGTCTCACCGCCGAGCCCGGCGACGTTGCCGAAGTGCACGGCTTCTTGCGCCAAGCGCTGCTAGAGCGCTGTGGCCAAGAGGGCGGCAAGATCCGTCTCCTCTACGGTGGCTCCGTCAAGCCTGACAACGCCAAAGAATTGCTGGCAATCGCCGATGTCAACGGCGCCCTCGTCGGTGGCGCCAGCCTCAAGGCCGCCGACTTTCTCGGCATCGTTGCGGCGTGCGGCGCTTGACCCGGCCGCCCGAAACAGGGCTTAGTCGCCCATCAAATTCGTCCCGTGCCAGTGACCGGTTCTGGAAGCGCATGACCCGTCTCGGCCTCGTGCTTGGCGCGCAAGTTTTGGTGTTGGCGTGGTGCGGGGTGGCCGCTGCTGCCGCGCTCGACCAGGACGCCTGCGCGCGACTCAAAACCGAACTCCTGCAGCTCGAGCTCGCCGGCACGCGCACCAGTATGGCGAAGGGGCCGGACTGGGCTAAGACCAACCTCGGCGCCGACAAGCTGCAGCAGATCAAACGGCTGCTGGAGATCGATGAGCAGATCCTGTTTCGCTGTCAGGGCAAGCCGCTGGTCGTGTTGCCCGAGGGGGTCGATGCGGAGGCCGCGGCGGTGCCGGCCGAGCGCGGCAAGGATGCGACCGCCGCCAAGCCGGCAGCGGAAATGAAGGGGGCCTCGAAGGATCCCCAACCGCCGCCGGGCAAAGCCAAGGCCGCCGCGCCCGCCGGTGCCAAAGCGGTGGGCGCTGCCGTCAAGGCGCCCCCCGGCAAGGCGGCCGGCGCGGCCAAAGCCGCGCCGGAGCCGCCGGCGACCGCGGCACCGCCCAAGCCCAAGCCGAAGCCAAAGCCGAAAGCCGATGATGCCTACCGGCCGGCGCCCGGCGAACCGGCCACCACCTCCGGCACCGGCAAACCCTGAGCGGGGCGCGGCTGGGGCTGGTGGCGCGCACGGGCCTAGTGTAGAAGCCCCGCGGGGCCCCGCAGCAACGAAGATGATGGTATGACGACCGTCCTGCTCATTATTCACCTGATGATCGCCGCCGCGCTCGTTGGTGTGGTCCTGCTCCAGCGCTCCGAAGGTGGTGCGCTCGGGATCGGCGGCGGCGGCGGCTTCATGACGGGCCGCGGCGCGGCCAATTTCCTGACGCGTGTGACGGCGAGCCTGGCGGCCGCATTTTTTGCCACCAGCTTGCTCCTGACCCTCTTGGCCTCGCGGTCGACGGCGCCGGGCTCGCTTTTCGACCGGCCGACCGCATCGCCCGCGAGCGGTCAAGCCGCGCCCGAAGGCACGCCTTCGCCGGCCCAGCCGGCGGCGCCCGCGGGCCGCGGCGGCATCCTCGACCAGCTGCAGCCGCCCGCCCCGAGCGGGCCAAGCGTGCCGCAATCAAAGTAGTTGGGCGTTGCTCGCGGCGCCGGCGCAGCGATCGTGGCACTGCCCCAAGGTCGGGCGAGAGGCGCATGCTGAGCCGTGTCCAGGCGCAGGCTTGCATGCGATCTGAGCCCGTTTGCGAGCTAGAACGGATCCGTCGGATCGAACTTGGCGCGGCGCTTCTCGCGCAGCGCCGCCAGGCCTTCCTGCACCTCGGGTCCGGAGAAGCCCATGAATTCCATGGCGAGCGAGGCATCGAAGCTGGGTCCCGCCTGGCGCAGCCAATTGTTGAGCGCGTGCTTGGTCCAGCGCACGGCGGCGGGCGGCATGTCGCGCAACCTTTCGGCGGCGCCCAGGGCCACCTCCACGACCTTGTCGTCGTCGGCCACCAGCGAGATGAGGCCGATGCGCTCGGCTTCCGCGCCGGAGAGCGCCTCGCACAACAACAGGTAGTATTTGGCCTTGGCCATACCGCACAGCAGCGGCCACACGATCGCCGAATGATCGCCAGCCGCCACCCCGAGCCGCGTGTGGCCGTCGATGATGCGGGCGTTGCGGCCGGCGACCGAGATGTCGGCCAGCAACGCCGCCGCTAGCCCGGCGCCGACGCAGGGTCCCTCGATGGCGGCAACGATCGGCTTGCTGCAATTGATGACGTTGTAGACGAGGTCACTTGCCTCCTTCCAGACGCGCGTGCGCCTGGTCCAATCGCTTGCCATCGCGTCGATCATGTCGAGATCGCCGCCGGCCGAAAAAACACCGCCCTCACCGCGCAGGAGAGCAACCGAGGTGGCCGGATCGCGATCAACATCGCGCCAGACGTGAGCCAACTCGGCGTGGCCGTCGGCGTCGAGCGCGTTGAGCCTGCCCGGCTTCGACAGGATAATCTCCAACAGGCGTGGTCGGGGTCTCGCGAACTTGAGCGCCTTGTAGTGACTGTAGTGATCGTCCATTGCCGCGCTCCTTTTGCGTTAGCCGCGTTGGTGCCAGGAGGTTTTGTCAGAAAGCATTGCCAGAACGGTTTGCCAAAAACAGTTGGCTTTGCCAGCAACTGGGCCGTCGGCCGCCGGCGCTCGCCGAGGCCCTGCAGTTGGCGCCACCGGCGCCCGGTGCTGTTGGCCCGGGGCGTGGCGCACGCCGGCAAAGTTTTTTCGGCTGCGTGCGCTCATGCGCCGGAGGCCTCGCCAAACCTAAAGGCGAGCCGTGTGCCTTGATCGATCGCGCGCACGGCATCGAGCTCGGCGGCCCGCTCGGCGCCGCCGATCAGGTGGGCGCGTCGGCCGCGCGCGATTAGGCCGTGGTAAAGGTCGCGGACCGGTTCCTGTCCGGCACAGATGACGATGGTGTCGACCGCAATCAAGCGTGCCTTGCCATCGACCAGGACGTGCAGGCCGGCGTCGTCGATGCCAGCGTAACGAACGCCGCTGAGCTGTGCCACCTGGCGCTTGGCGAGCGTCAAGCGCAGCGCCCAGCCGGTGCTGAGACCAAGCGAACGCCCCATGCGCCCGGTTGTTCTTTGCAGCATGAGGATCTCACGACCCGAGGTCGAGCCCGAGGGCGCGACCAGTCCGCCGCGGCCGGTGATGCTGGCATCGATCCCCCATTCGGCCAGGAAATGCCGTGCCGTTGCCGCGTGCGCTGGGGCACTCAGATATTCGGCAATGTCGAAGCCAATGCCGCCCGCGCCCACGATGGCGACGCGCGCGCCCGCGGTCTTCACCCCCCTCAGCAGCTCAACGTAGCTCACGCACTTGCTGTGCGCGATGCCTGGCACGTCGGGCACGCGCGGCCTGGCACCGGTGGCGATGACGATTTCATCAAAATTGAGGCTGGCGAGGGTCGCCGCGTCCGGGCTCGAGGTGAGATGCAAGGCAATGCCGAGTTCGGCGATGCGCGTGCGAAAGTAGCGCAGCGTCTCGTCGAATTCCTCCTTGCCTGGAACCTTGCGCGCCAGATTGAGCTGCCCACCGATGTCTGCCTCGGCTTCAAACAGCGTGACCTCATGGCCGCGCTCGGCGGCGGTCACGGCGCAGGCCAGCCCAGCCGGTCCGGCGCCGATGACGGCGATGCGGCGAAGATGGACCGGCGGCGGCCGGTCGAAGTCGAGTTCGCGTCCAGCCTTGGGATTGACGAGACAGGTGGCGGCGCGATCGGAAAAGATCAGGTCCAGACAGGCCTGGTTGCAGGCGATGCACACGTTGATGCTGTCGCGGCGTCCCCGGCGCGCCTTGTTGACGAATTCGGGGTCGGCCAGCAGCGGTCGGGCCATGGAGATGAGGTCGGCGTCGCCGCGCGCCAGGATTGCTTCAGCAAGTTCGGGTGTGTTGATGCGGTTGGAGGCCACGACGGGGATCTTGACCGCGGTTTTCAGATGGCGTGCCGCGAAGCTCCAGGCCGCGCGCGGCACGCGCAGGCCAATGGTTGGCACGCGCGCCTCGTGCCAGCCGACGCCCTGGTTGATGATGTTGGCGCCGGCCGCCTCCACGCCGCGCGCAAGCGCGCAGATTTCCTCCCGCGTCAGACCGCCTTCGACCAGGTCAATCGAGGAGACGCGAAAGATTACGAGAAAGTCGCTGCCCGTCCGCTGGCGCACGTGGCGCATCACTTCGATCGCAAATCTGAGCCGGTTCTCGAGCGAACCGCCCCAGTCATCGCTGCGGTCGTTGCAACGTGGCGCCGTAAATTCATTGATGAGGTATCCCTCCGAGCCCATGATCTCGACGCCGTCGTAGCCGGCCTCGCGGGCCAGCGCCGCGGTCAGTGCATAGGCCTCGATGCAAGCGACGATGTCGGCCTCCGTCATCCGGCGCGGCGCTTTTTGGTTGATGGGTGAGGCGATGCTGGAGGGCCCGACGGCGCCCGCGACCTTGCCATAGCGGCCGGCGTGCAGGATCTGCAGGGCGATCCGGGCACCGTGCGCGTGCACGGCCTCCGTGACCGGCCGGTGCTCCGCGATCTGGGAGGCGTGGTTGAAGAGAGGGCCGCCGGGCTCCAACCGGCCCTCCTCGGTGGGCGCGAAGCCGCCGGTGACGATCAGGGCGACCCCGCCTTTGGCGCGCTCCGCGTAGAATCGGGCGATGCGGCGAGCGGGATGCTCGAGGGTTTCCAGCCGCGTGTGCATGGAGCCCATCAGCATCCGGTTTGGCAGCGTCAGGAACCCGAGATCGAGGGGTTGCAGAAGGTGTGGGAAGGATGTCATGGGCGGCGGGCAGGCGGCGCGGTGTGCTCAAGCCTTGCCGCCCCCGGGCACCGGCGTGCGACCTCAAGGGCGCACGATGCTCTGGGTCGCCTGACGCATGATGGCCGCCGTCTCTTCGATCTCGGCGAATATCCAGTCTCGAAAGGCTTTGACGGGGGCCCGCCTCTCGTGACCCTTCTGGCAGACGAAGAAATAGGATCGTCCGGGTAGCGGGATCTCGGGCCCGAACGGGATGATGAGACGGCCAAGGCCGATGTCACGCGAGGCGACCAGTTTGTAGGCGAGGACCACGCCCGCGCTTTCGCTGGCGGCGTCGAGGGCGTGATCGGCAACATTGAGGCGCAACCCGCGCGTGCTGTCGATGCCTTCGACGCCCGCCATCTGGAACCAATCGGACCAGGTGGGCACCACGCCCGGCAGATCGACCTGGATCAGCGTAAAATGCACGAGGTCCTTGGGCGAACGCAAGGGATGGGCGCCATCGAGCAGCTTTGGGCTGCACAAGGGCAAGAGCCACTCGTCGGAGAGCTTTTCGACATAGAGGTCGGGATGGTTGCCCGAGCTCAGCCTGATGCCGACGTCGACGCCGTCGGCTGCAAAATTGACGTAGGCCGAGCTCGCCGAGACCCGCGTGTCGAGATCCGGATGCTTGACAAGAAAGCGGTAGAGTTTGGGGGCGAGCCACTTCGCCGTCAGGCCAGGCGTGGCACTCACCACCAGCACGCGATCCTGCCGATTGGGCTCCAGCCGCTCGACGGCTTGGCGCAGGCTTTCAAAGCCCGCTTGGATGCCGGGGTGGATCAGGCGGGCGGCGTCGGTGAGTTCGATGGCGCGTGCACGGCGAAAAAACAGCTTGAGGCCCAGCAAGTCCTCAAGCCCGCGGATCTGATGACTGAGCGCTGCCGGGGTCACGTGCAGCTCGGCGGCGGCCTTGGTGAAGCTGAGGTGCCGGGCCGTGGCCTCGAAGGCCTTCAGCGCATTGAGGGGGGGCATCGGGCGGCGCATGGATCGTTGAGGTTCTCTCATCTCTCAAGCGAGATATAATCGTTTGTCGTCCAAGTATATCCGCCGTATCTACATATTCAAGATGTTCACGGCATGAGGATTGCTAAAATGATCGGATTGATGGACAGGCGGCTTTCCGAGATCGCACCCGAGGAGATCGCCGCCCTCAAGCGCCAGGCGCATCAGGCGCGCTCGCAAGTGGCCCGCGAGCTTCTGGGCGCGGGGTGGCGATGGTTTGCCAGCCTCGTGCGCGAAGCCGGGGTTGCCGCCCAGCTCAACGAGGCGCCGCGGCCCTACCTGGCAAGATATCCCGTGCCCCGTAGCCGTCTTTGCGGATGAAACGTGTCACTAGCGAACCTCCAGGAGGTTGATCATGACCTTAAACACCCAAGTTCTTCATAGCGGCAGCGCCGGATTAGGTTTGGCCGCCCATCGTGTTGCCGATATGGGCAAAGGCCTCTGGCAAGGCTATTGGCGCCGCCGCTCGGAGCGCGCCACCATTCACCTTTTGCACTCGCTCGGCGACAAGGTCCTGCACGACATCGGCATCGACAGAAGCGAGATCGAATCGGTGGTGCGGACGCGGTCGAAGGGACGGTTGCAGCGCTTCGAGAGCAACTGACCCTCAAAGCGGGGCCCAACAATTGCGCGCCTTGCCAAGCCTACAGCACGATCGCGCCCGCTCGGGCGCGATCGTGTTTGTGGCGGTCCCGCCGGCCGCATAGGCTCGCCGCTGGCCTCGCGGCGGGTCCGCAGAACGCCAAAAGCGCCGCGCAAGCCTAAGCAGCATGGCCCGCGCGCCCGCAACCAGAGCGGGCTACGGCTGCATGGCCTTTTGCTTCCAGAGCTCCCAGGGTCGCATGACCACCTGCTGCTGCACCCGGTCGGCTTTCTCGCCTTCTTCCTTCTCCAGATAGGTGACCTGGCCGCCCAGCGCGAGCGCCTGGGCTTGCAGGCGGGCGTTCACGTCGGTGTAGACGGCGCGATAGACCGCGACCTGGATGTTGGGTCCCACCACGACGTCGCCGTGGCCGCGCATGAGAACGACGGATTTGTCGCCCAGCGTCGCCGCCAGGGCCTTGCCAAGGGCGGCATCGGCGATCAGCAGGTTGCTCAGGCCTGCATGCTGGCGGATCTCGAACACGGGCACGCCCGCAGCGAGGAAGCCCGCCACATGAAACATCGGTCTGAGCGGCACGGTGCTGTTGGCGAAGGGAATGACCCCTTGCGAATGGGTATGGATCACGGCCATCACATCCGGCCGAGCCCGGTAGATTTCGCAATGGATGAAGCGCTCGAGGAAACTGCTGCGGCCCTGGTCCACAACGGGCTTGCAGTCGAGATCGTATTCCATGATGTCGTCGGCCTTGGTCAGGGCCGGCGCCAGCGACCGCGACAACAGGAGCCGGCCGGCGCGCTCGGGGTGGCGCATGCTGACGTGACCGAAGCCATCGAGCACGCCCTGATCGGCCAGGATGCGATTAGCCGCGACCAAGTCCTCCAGCAGGCGGGGATCGCTGGCAGCCGGGGCCGCCGGCGGCGACTGCGCCAGGACAGGCGAGGCGAGCGTGATGCCGGTCAGGAGAGCGGCCAGGCGGCCAAGCGTTCTGCAGTGGGATGGGATGGGCATGGGTCACCTCGGCTGCCTCAAGCGTGGGCTTGAGTGTTGCGGATAGACGGCGATCATATCGAGTTCGACCCGCGCCCCGGGCGTCGACAGCTGGTTGACGCAAACCGTCGTGCTGGCCGGTGTCCAGGCGCCAAAATGCTCCGCCAGCACCGCCACCATGCCGTCCATGTCACGCATGTCGGTCAGGTACTTGGTCACCTTGACGACGTCCGTCCAGGCAAGGCCCTGGTGATCGAGGATGGTCTTGATGTTTTCCATGGCCAACCGCGTTTGCTCGGCAATGCCTACGGGATGGCTGTGCTCGTGCAGTTCGTGCGGGTGCTTGTGATAGAGCGGCGAGGGGGTGGCTCCAGAAATGAACAACAGGTCGCCCGGCGCCTCGACGCGGATCGCCGGCGCATAAGGCATGTCCTTGACGCGCTCGGGCAGCGTTTGGATTTCGCCGAGGCCAGGGTTGCTCGGGGAGGTTTTGTAGGCCGCGCCGCGCTCTGTCATGGTGTGGCTCCGCTGGGCAGTGGGCGTGCTCGGCATCCTGCCCGAGGAGCCGCGAGGCATCAATCCAGATGCAGGCGCGTGTCGAGCCGGCGCGAGTTGCGAGACCAAGCCGACGCCGCCTGGAAATAGGCGATGGCGTCGGCCTCGAGCTCGGGATCGATGTTGGCGCGCTTGCTTCGGGTGAGGCCGACGTAGGCATCGACGGTTTGGCGGGGGGCGAGCAACAACGTGGTATCTCCCCGCACCAGGGCGACCTTCTCATAGGTGCTGATGAAGGCGCGTGGCTGGGCGTCCTTGTCGTACAAGACGTCGCGACCGTAAAAGCGGCTGACGTAGCTGGTGTTGAGCAGGCCGAGCAGGACCGGGGCTACATCGATCTGGCTGGCCAAGCCATCGTGCGTGGAGGGAGCAATGAAGTCCGGCGCATAGAAGATCAGAGGAATATGATAGCGGCTTGGATTGAGTTCGATCTTGCCGCCGGTCCCCGCCGTGTGATCGGCGACGAATACGAACAGCGTGTCGCGGAACCAGGGCTTGAGGCGGGCCGCCTCGACAAAACGCCCGATCGCGTGGTCGGCATACTTGACCCCGCCCAGGCGGCCGGTCTTGGAGAAGATGTCAATGACGCCGTTGGGGTAGCTAAAGGGTCGGTGATTCGAGGTCGTCATCACCAGCTGGAAGAATGGATTGCCGGAGGCAAACGAGCGATCGGCTTCCTTGATGACGCGCTGGAACAGGTCCTCGTCGGATACTCCCCAGACGTTTTCGAAATGAATTTCATCGGCCAACAGCGCGGTGCGGTCGATCACCTCGAAGCCGTTGCCGGCATAGAATGCGTTCATGTTGTCGAAGTATCCGTAGCCGCCATAAAGAAAGCGCGTGTCGTAACCGCGGTCGCGAAACACGTCCCCGATCGTGAACAACTCTGCGTTGTGCGGCCGCCGCAGGATGGATTGACCCGGTGTCGGTGGCACCGACAAGGTCAAGGCTTCGAGGCCGCGCACCGTGCGCGTACCGGTCGCCAGCAACTTGGTGAACAGTAGGCCTTCGCTGGCAAGGCGATCGAGATTGGGGGTGAGGTTTTGCCTGTTGCCGAAGTGCGCCAGGTATTCGGCACCCATGCTCTCCATGCTAACCAGCATGACGTTCTTGCGCAGCATCTTGCCCGGGCGGCGGATGAGGCGTGTCAAAGGGTCCCGTCCCGGCAAGGCGAGCAGCGCATCTTTTTCCTCGAGCAGGGTTTCGATCCGCTTTGCCACCGCCTCCGGGGGCAGCGTCTTGTAGAAGCGGCGATAGTCGATCTCATTGTGGAAAAAGGCATGCGCCAGCGCCCAGATGCCGTTGAGCGAAAGCTCGGTGGCGTAGGCATTGCTGCGGCTAAAGACAAGCGCTGTCGGCGTGGCGTTCACCGCGACGACCGCTGCAATCAGGGCGGCGAGCGCCGGGACCCAGCGAGCACCAAGCGGCGCGCCGTCGGTTTTGGGGAAAAGCTGGTGGCGGGCGAGAAAGATGCCGGCGCCGGCGAAGGCGAGCAGGGCGCCGAATAGCTTGGCGACCGGGTAGGATTGCCAAATATTTTGCACCACCTCGCGGGTGTAGAGTAGATAGTCCACGGCGATGAAATTGAAACGCGTGCCGAATTCGGTCCAGAACAGGTGCTCGCCGACGGCGGCGATCAGGCAGAGCACCAGGAAGAGCGTGGCGCCCGCCAAGGTGGCGTAGCGATCGAGGCGACCTCCCTTGAGGTTTTGCGGCGCGGCGAGCCACCAAATCACCACCGGTAGGGCGAAGACTGAAAACACCACCAGGTCGAACCAGGCGCCGATCAGGAAGGGCGTCAGGACGTCCAACAGGCTGTCGGTGGCTTCGCTGCGCACCCTGAGCATCAAGGTGAGCCGCACGCCGAATTGGCTGACGAAAAAGATGATCGCGAATGGCAGGAGCCGAGCGGCCAATGCCGCGCCGGCGCTGCGGCTGGCGCGAACCTTGCGCCGGTCCATGGGCCTGTCCTTAAGGTTGGCTGTTTGCCCCTGCACTAGGGACAGCTTTGCGGCTTTTTTCCGATGCCGGCGAGCGGCGCCGACCGTCAAGGGGCCGCATCGGCGTCCGCCACCGGCCGGGCGCTGGCGAGGGCTTGGGCGGCGGCAGCCAAGGCGCGAACCGGGCAAGCCGCACGAGGCCCCTTTCGCCGGCGCGATGGCGTGTTAGGGTTTCCTGGCAGAGCGGTCCTCAAGAGGGGGCGAAGACGCCCATGGCACCACCTAGCCCACAACCCAGGCCAGACCCACGGCCAGAACCTTGGCCAGAACCTTGGCCAGAACCTCGGCCAGAACCTCGGCCAGACCCCAGAGCAGAAAGCACAATCGAGGTGCGGCCGATCGCGGGTGCAATCGGGGCCGAGATTTACGGCGTCGATCTCGGCGGCGAGCTCAGCGAGGCCACGATTGGGGCCATTCGGCGCGCCTGGCTCGAGCACTGCGTGGTCTTCTTCCGCGATCAGCCGCTGCCGCCCGACCAGTTCTTGCGCTTTGCCAAGAAGTTCGGCCAGCTGGTCGAATATCCCTTCATCAAGGGGATTGAGGGTTTCCCCGAAATCATCCCGGTCGTGAAGCTCGAGCATGAGAAGAGCAACTTCGGCGGCATCTGGCATTCCGATACCTCCTATTTGGAGAAGCCGCCCATGGCCACCATGCTGATCGCCCGCGAGGTGCCAGCCAGGGGCGGCGACACCATGTTTGCCAACACCTATCTCGCCTACGAGACGCTGTCGGATGGCATGAAGCACCTGCTTGACGGGCTGATTGCGGTCAACAGTTCGCGCAAGGCCGATGCGAGCCGCACGCGCGAGGATCGCGTCAAGGAAATGAAGCGCGATGATGCCAAAAAGGAATATGTCGGCGAGCATCCCGTGGTGCGCACGCACCCCGAAACGGGACGCAAAGCGCTCTATGTCAACGTCGCGCATAGCGTGCGTTTCAAGGACATGACCGACGCCGAAAGCGCGCCGCTGCTCAACTATCTGATCCAACACCAGACGCGGCCGGAGTTCACCTGCCGCTTCCATTGGGAAGTCGGCTCGATCGCCTTTTGGGACAATCGTTGCGCGCAACACAATCCGGTCAACGACTACCACGGCTACCGGCGTAGCATGCATCGCATTACGCTTGCCGGCGATACACCCCGCTAACGAGGAACGGGCCATGACCAAGGCGCTGCGCCAGATTGAGAGCGCGGACGACGATGAGCTCTTGCGCAGCATCGATCGCTGGCTGGAGCGCGACGTCAAACCCGTCGTCAAGCAGCACGACCACGAGGACCGCTATCCGAGCGAGATCGTCGAGCAGATGAAGGCCCTGGGCCTGTTCGGCGCTACCATCAGCCCCAACTACGGCGGACTGGGACTGTCGGCTCGGACCTATGCGCAGATCGTGATGCGGATCTCCAGTGTGTGGATGGCGATCACGGGCATCTTCAACTCGCATCTGATGCTGGCGCTGGCGATCGAGAAATTCGGCACGCCGGCCCAGAAGGCGAAGTGGTTGCCCCTGCTCGCCAGCGGCGAGGTGCGCGGTGGACTGGCGCTGACCGAGCCCGATGCCGGCACCGACCTGCAGGCGATCCGGATGACGGCGCGGCGGGACGGTGAGCACTACGTGATCAATGGCACCAAAACCTGGATCTCGAACGGCATCGAAGGCTCGTGCATGGCGCTATTGGTTAAGACCGACCCCAAAGCCGAGCCCCGCTACAAGGGCATCAGTCTGTTCATCGCCCCCAAGCAGCCCGGGTTTCGGGTCGGCAAAAAGCTGGAAAAGCTCGGCTACAAGTGCATCGATTCGGCGGAGCTCGTGTTCGAGGACTACCGCATTTCTGCCGACCACCTGATCGGTGGGGTCGAGGGACAGGGCTTTTTCCAGGCCACCGGCGGCCTCGAGCTCGGGCGCATCAACGTTGCCGCGCGGGGCGTTGGGATCGCCGAGGGGGCGCTCAGGTTGGCGACCGAGTACGCGCAGGTTCGCAAGACCTTCGGCAAGCCGATCTGCGAGCATCAGGCGATCCAACTCAAACTCGGTGAGATGGCGACCCGGGCGCGCGCGGCGCGATTGCTGACGCTCGATGCGGCAGAGGCCTTCGATCGCGGCGAGCGCTGCGACCTCGAGGCCGGCATGGCCAAGTATTTCGCCTCCGAGGCGGCGCTGGAAAATGCCACCGAATCTCTGCGCATCCATGGCGCCTACGGCTACGCCAAGGAATACGACATCGAACGACTTTACCGCGATGCGCCGCTCACGTGTATCGGCGAGGGCACCAACGAGATGCAGCGTATCATTATTTCCAAGCAATTGATCAAACGGAACCCGATCGCATGAAGCCGCTGCAGGGCCTACGCATCCTCAGCTTCGAACAGTTCGGCGCCGGCCCCTACAGTACCCTGTTGCTGGCCGACCTCGGCGCCGACGTCATCAAGGTAGAAAATCCCACGGTCGGCGGTGATGCGGCTCGCCATGTCGGGCCGCATATGCTGAGCGAAGGGCAGAGCCACTACTTCCAGACCTGGAACATGAACAAGCGCAGCATCGCGCTCGACATCAAATCGGCGGATGGGCGAAGACTGTTCGAACAGCTGGTGGGGACAGCCGACGCCGTGGTCAACAATCTGCGCGGCGATCAACCGGGCAAGCTGAAGCTCGATTATGCGAACCTAAAAGCGATCAATGCCAAGATCGTCTGTGGGCATATTTCCGCCTACGGGCGCGACAATGCCCGCAAAGGTTGGCCCGGCTATGATTTCTTGATGCAGGCCGAGGCCGGTCTGATGAGCCTTACCGGTGAGCCCGATGATCCGCCGGCACGCCTCGGCGCCTCTATGATCGACTACATGACCGGTGCCACGGCTGCGGTGGGGCTGCTCAGCTGCATCATGCGCGCCCGCCAAACGGGGATCGGCTGCGATGTCGATGCGTCGCTGTTCGATGTGGCGCTACACCAGCTCGGCTACTCGGCGGTCTGGTATCTCAACGAAAAGGATGTTTCGCGGCGTCAGCCGCGCAGCGCGCACGCGGCGATTGCTCCGGTGCAAACCTTCCCGACGGCCGACGGCTGGATCTTCGTGATGTGCATGACGGACAAGTTTTGGGAGAACTTGATCGGCGCCATCAAGCGTGAGGACCTTGGTCTCGATCCGCGCTTTGCCAGCCAAGCGCAGCGGCGCCTGCACCGTGACGCCCTGACCCGGGTGCTCGACGCCGAGCTCAAGCAGCGGACGACGCAGGCGTGGCTTGAGACCTTCTCGGGCTTGCTGCCGGCGGGGCCGGTGCTCGAAATGGACCAGGCGCTCGATTCGGCCTTCGTCGCCGAAGTGGGGATGGTGGCAAGCGTGCCGCATCCGGCGCGGGAGGGGCTGCGGGTGCTGGCCAATCCCCTGAAAATCGACGGGCAGCGACCCGAGCAGGTGGCCGCGCGCGATTTGGGGGCCGACACCGAGGCGGTGCTGGCGGAACTGGCGACCGCAGAGCCCCCGACACGAGCGCGTGCATGAAGCTCGCCGGCCTGCGCGTCATCGATCTTTCGTCGTTTCTGCCCGGCCCGTTTCTGACCATGGCATTGGCCGATCATGGTGCCGAGGTGATCAAAATTGAGCCGCCGGGTGAGGGCGATCCGGGGCGGCACATCGGGCTGGCCGATGGTCCTGCAACGGTATTTTTCCGCAACCTGAACCGCGGCAAGAAGAGCGTGGTACTCGACCTCAAGGCGCCCGAGCAAAGGCAGGCGCTGCTCGAGCTTTGCGCGACCGCCGACGTATTCATCGAGACCTTCAGGCCGGGCGTCGCCGAGCGGTTGGGCATTGGTGCAGAGGTGGTGCGGGCGAGCAACCCGCGCATCGTTTACTGTTCGATCAGCGCCTTCGGCCGGGTCGGGGCCTATGGCGCCCGCCCGGCGCACGACCTTGCCCTGCAGGCCATCAGTGGTTCACAGAGCCTCACGGTGGGCAGCGATGGGCAACCGGCGATGACGGCGATCCCCATTGCCGATCAGCTGAGCGCCCTGCATGGGCTATCGGCGATCCTGATGGCGCTGGTGCGACGCGAGCGCACGGGCCGCGGCGATGTGATCGACATCGCCATGCACGATGCAATGCTGGCCGCTGCGGCCAATATTGTCGGGCCGACCCTGGCCGAGGGGCGGCAGCCCAATCCGAAGGAGGAGCGCAACACCGGCGGTGCCGCCTTTTATCAAATTTACCGCACCCGCGATGACCGCCATCTGGTGCTGGCCGGGCAGGAGCCCAAGTTCATCGCCAATCTGCTCGGCGCCCTGGGGCGCGAAGACTTGATTGGGTTCTGCCTGCAGGGGCCGGGTCCGCATCAGCGTCCGGTGATTGCCTTTCTGCAAGACGTGTTCCGCCAGCAAACGCTCGCAGAGGCCATCGCCTGGCTGTCGGGCCTCGACCTGTGCTTTGGCCCGGTGCATACGCTGCCCGAGGCGTTCGCCGATGCCAACGTGGCCGCACGCGGGATGGTGCTGACCGACGACCTCGGCCGCCAGCACATCGGCCCCGTGATCCGCTTCACGGAGGAGCCGGCGCGGCCGACCCTGCGGGAGCCGGCACTGGGCGCGCACACCGAGGAGGTTCTGGGGCCGATCCGGCGGGGGGCCTCGCGGCAGCCGTGAGCCGGGCGTCGAAGCGTGCGGCGCTGGGCGTGGCATCAGGCGCGACGAAAGGCCGTGGATGGAAGCGAAAAAACACTCTACGAATCGTGCCCTGTCGCTGTATGTTAAAAGCCCATGGCGCGGTACATCTTCATTACCGGCGGCGTGGTCTCATCGCTCGGCAAAGGGCTGGCTTCAGCGGCTCTTGGGGCTCTCCTTCAGGCACGCGGCTATTCGGTTCGGCTGAGAAAGCTCGATCCCTACCTCAATGTCGATCCCGGCACGATGAGCCCTTACCAGCACGGTGAGGTGTTCGTGACGGATGACGGGGCAGAGACCGACCTCGACCTTGGCCATTATGAGCGGTTTACCGGCGTGCCCGCCCGCAAATCCGACAATATCACCACCGGGCGCCTCTACCAGGAGATCCTTGCCAAGGAACGGCGCGGGGACTTTCTCGGCGGCACCGTGCAGGTGATTCCGCACGTGACCGATGCCATCAAGCAGTTCGTGCTGAGCGGGAATGAGGGCATCGACTTCGTTTTGGTGGAGATCGGCGGCACGGTTGGTGACATCGAGGGCCTGCCGTTCTTCGAGGCCATCCGGCAACTCGGCAACGAATTGCCCCGCGGCGATTCGGTGTTCATCCACCTGACGCTGTTGCCGTTTATCTCGAGCGCGGGCGAACTCAAGACCAAGCCGACGCAGCATTCGGTGAAGGAACTGCGATCGATTGGCATACAACCCGACATTCTGCTCTGCCGCTGCGATCGCGAAATACCGGGCTCGGAGCGCCGGAAGATCGCGCTGTTTTGCAATGTGCGCGAGGAAGCGGTGATTCAAGCGCTGGACGTGGCCTCCATCTACGAGGTGCCGCTCGCCTACCACAGGCAAGGGCTCGACCGAGAGGTGCTGGCCGCGTTCGGCATCAAGGACGCGCAATCACCGCATCTTGAAAAGTGGCAAGCCATTGCCGACGCCATTGCCAATCCCGAGGGCGAGGTCACCATCGCCATCGTCGGCAAGTACACGGGGCTCAAGGATGCCTACAAGTCGCTCAACGAGGCCTTGTTTCACGGTGGCATTGCCAACCGTGTGAAAGTGAAACTGGAGTGGATCGAAAGCGAGGTGTTCGAGCGCGAGGACCCCGCCCCCTATCTGGAAAACGTGCATGGCATCTTGGTGCCCGGCGGCTTCGGCGAGCGCGGCTCGGAGGGCAAGATCCTGGCGGCCCGCTTCGCGCGCGAGCGCAGCGTGCCCTACTTCGGCATCTGCTTTGGCATGCAGATGGCCGTAATCGAGGCGGCGCGCGACCTGGTCGGCGTGCAACAGGCTGGCTCCACCGAGTTTGGACCAACGCCCGAGCCGGTGGTTGGCCTGATGACGGAGTGGATGCGCGGCAACGAGCTGGAGAAGCGCGCCGCCAATGGCAATCTTGGCGGCACCATGCGGCTCGGCGCCTATACGGCAAAGCTCGCCAAGGGCAGTCGCGTGGCGAAGATCTATGGCGAGACGGAAATCTCCGAGCGCCACCGCCACCGTTACGAGGTCAACACACGCTACCGCGAACGGCTCGAGGCGGCCGGCATCAAGTTTTGCGGCATGTCGCCGGATGGACTATTGCCGGAGATCATAGAACTGCCCACGCATCCCTGGTTCATCGGCGTGCAGTTCCACCCCGAGCTGAAATCGCGTCCGTTCGAGCCCCATCCCCTGTTTGCGTCATTCATCCAGGCGGCGGTGGAGCAGAGCAGGTTGGTTTGAGGCTGGGCGGTTCGGGCCCTCGTTGCGGACCCTCATAATCGCGTCACATGGGCAGACACGCATTGCCAACGCCCGTCGCGCCAAGACCAATCGTCGGTATAGCGGCCCGCGCCTTGGGTACCGTCCGGCTTCTGGTAGCTCGTGCGGGCATGAATGATGGCGAAGTCGCCGAGAATGCGGATGACGACGTCGTGTTCGCGAATGTCTTTGACCGACGAACCGCGGCCGATCTGCGCCAGAAAGGCGGCACGATCGACAAAGCTGCCGTCGGGATTGGTATTGTAGAAGTCGGTCGCGAGATTGGCGTCAAACCAGGCGACATCGGCTTTGTCTACGGCCTGCACGAAGTTGCGATTGAGCTCACGCAAAGCCGCGAGGTGGTGTTGGCTATCCGCCATGGCCACTAACTCCATACCGTTGCCGGTTGCGTTCTGATGCGGCAGAAACGATAGCACGGGCGGGGCCGGCCGGCACCTGCTCCGGGCATTGGCCGCCGAGCGGCGCAGGCTCCGGCGTTCATGCAAACAACGGATTTTGCAGCGCGCCTTGCTCTGTGGCGCGGCTGTCAGGCGATTGTGATCGGGGAGGAGTGGTGCAACGCCCGCTCATAACCAAAGCCATGCTCACAAGAGATGCGGGCTTGAGATGCCGGGTGCGCGAGTTCGCCAGCTGCGCGCCTGCCAACGCAGCTATCCGGGCCGGCTTTGCTCAGCGTGTTGCACGGGGCCCGCCGGGCGGCGCGCACCGCCGAGGCCGCTCCAATCCCGATCGCCTCGGCTGCGTGCGGCCGAGGCGGGCGCAAACAAAGCATTAAGCACAAATCGCGGCGCAAGCGGGCGATTATTTAACCCCTAGCGGATAAGCCTTAAGGCTTGAGGGCGTGAGCCATGGGCATTGCCCATCGCGCCCGTGATGGGAAGGCGGGGCGGGCGGGCTTGTCGATCACCGAACCTGCCGTTCGGCATCGCATGGGGGGTAATGTGTTCGCGCTGGTCCCAAGGGGCGCAGGCCGCGCCTGGCTCGCGCAATTTGCGAGCGCGATCAAGCGACGCGCCCGCATCCATCACGTCTACTATTTGCTTGCGGCATTCGATCTGGCGGCCGTGGTTTCGGGGCTCTTTCTTACTCATCACGTCAATTTGGTTCTCTCCAACACGGTAAAAGCCAATCTGGCCTGGAGCGACCTGCACGACAAGGTTGCCGAACTGCGTCGTGGCGCCGGTCTGGTGAATACCCCGGGAAACGACGTGTTTGAGAGCAGGGACGCGGCTCGCGAGCTCGGGCGCTTCGATGAGGCGGTGCTGGCCTTCTGGCCGCGGCTCGAGCACCTCAAGCAAGAGGTCGGGGCAAAAGTTGCCAACGACGGCGGCATTTCCGCTGCCTTCGCTGGCCTGGAAGCCAGCATGGGCGCCATGGTGCGGCAAACCCAAACGCTGCTCGGTCACTTTGCCCGCGGCGATGAGGGTGCCGCCGGCGCCGAGATGGCGGCGATGGATCGCAGCTACGGCGACGTCCTGAAACAGATCGATACGTTCTCGCAAACCCTGCGGCACGTCGAGAATACCATGGGCCTGGCCGAGCTCGAAAACACCAAGAAACTGCAGGTTTTGGAGTATGTGCTCGGGTGCATGATCTTGCTGATGGTCGTCGCTGTCACTGTCTACGGCCATAAGCTGGGCAGCTTGTTCCAGCGACAGTGGGACGAGCTGTCGAGCTCGAGTGCCAAGCTCAAGGAGCAAGAGCGCAAGCTGGCCGCGCAAAATTTGCAGCTTGATGCCGCGCTGAACAACATGGCCCAGGGACTAGCCATGTTCGATGCCGAGCAACGCCTGGTCCTGTGCAATGGCCGCTACGCGGAGCTCTACGGTCTGGCAGCCGCCGAGCTCGCTGTCGGCACCAGCTTGCGGCAGATCCTAAGCCGCAGCCTCGGTAAGGCGGGAAGGAACGCGGCGGAGTTCGTCGAGGCGTTGTTGGCGCGTCTGCCGGCCGGCAAGGCGTTTGGTCCCTACACCACCGAGCTCGGCGACGGCCGTCATCTTGCCGTCGCCGTCGAGCCGATGGCCGACGGCGGTTGGGTCACCACGCATCAAGACATCACCGAGCTGCGCCGCTCTGAGGCCACCATCAGCCACATGGCTCATCACGATGCGCTCACGGGGCTGCCCAATCGGACGCTGTTTGGCAAGCGGCTTGAGGAGGCGCTGCTGCAGGCCCGGCCCGGCGCCATGGTGGCCCAGCACCTCTTGGATCTCGACCACTTTAAGAATGTCAATGATACGCTGGGCCACGCCGCTGGCGACAAGCTGTTGACGATCGTCACGCAGCGGCTGCGCAGTCTGCTCAGAGCCGGTGATACGTTGGCGCGCATGGGCGGCGACGAGTTCGCGATTCTGCAGGCCGACGTCAACGAGCCCGCCGATGCTGCTGCGCTGGCACGTCGCGTCATTGACCGGGTGAGCGAGGGCTACCAGATCGATGACCATCAGCTCGTCATCGGTACCAGCATTGGCATTGCCATCGCCTGCGACGATAGCATGAACTGCGACCTGCTGATGCGCAACGCCGACCTCGCGCTTTATAAAGCCAAGGGCGACGGCCGCGGTGCGCTGCGCTTTTTTGAGCCCGAGATGGACGCCCAAATGCAGGCGCGCCGCAGCATGGAGCGCGACCTGCGCTCGGCGCTCGGCGCCGGTCAGTTCGAGCTCCACTATCAGCCCATTGTCGATCTCGCCAGTAATCGGATCAACGCCTTCGAGGCCTTGATCCGCTGGCGCCATCCCGAAAAAGGTCTCGTCGCGCCCTCGCAGTTCGTCGCGCTCGCGGAGGAGATCGGCTGCATCGTGCCGCTCGGGGAATGGGCGCTGAGGGAGGCCTGTGCGGTAGCTGCAACCTGGCCCGATGCCGTCAAGGTGGCTGTCAATCTGTCTGCCCTGCAGTTCCGCAGTCCGAGCCTCGTCGAGGTAGTGGTCGGCGCGCTGAGCCAATCGGGGCTCGCCGCCGAGCGCCTGGAGCTCGAAATCACCGAGGCGGTATTGCTGCAAGACAACGAAACGACATTGGCAACACTTTATGGTCTGCGGGCCTTGGGTGTCAGGATCTCGATGGACGATTTCGGTACGGGCTACTCCTCGCTCAGCTATCTGCAGAGCTTCCCGTTCGACAAGATCAAGATCGATCGCTCATTCATTGAAAACATCACCGAGGGCGTGAGTGCGGTCAACATCGTGCGCGCCATCACCGCCATGGCCAGAGGGCTCGGTATGACGACCACCGCCGAGGGCGTTGAGACGCAAGAGCAACGCGCCGCGGTGGCTTTCGAGGGCTGCACGGAAATGCAGGGTTATCTGTTCAGCAAGCCGCTTCCCGCCCGGGACATCGAACGGCTTTACCTGCGGGCCTGCCGCGGCGCCGAGGCACCGGGCGTCGCCTCGGCCGCGTGACTGCGGACTGCCGCCGACGTGGCGTTCAGTCCTTGGCCTTGTCGCCCTTGCTTTTTTCGTCCTTGCCTTTGCCGTTGCGGTTTTTTGCCTCGTGGCGGTTGGTAAAGCGGGCGTTGCCGAGGCCGGTGCCGATGGTGAGCACGCCCCAATGCGTACGATCCTTGACGTTTGGCAGTTCGCTCAAGCCTTGCACGACGGCGTCGTTGTGCATCACGGCCACGGTTTCGTGCTCGTCGATCTTAGGTATGCCCTCGCGCAGGCTGGCCGGCAGGTTGAAGCGGCTGCTCTCCCAGTTGCCCGGCAGGTTCTGGGCTCCGCGCGCAATCGAGCCATCCTCGTGAATCACGCCAGGGCAGCCGATGCCAATCAAGGGTGCCAAAGCAATCTTGTTCTTCCGGCTCCAATCGATCAGCTCCTGCAGCATACCGATGAGCTCTTCGACGGCGTCGTCACGCTTGATGTCTTCCTCGCTATGGCGCCACAAGCTCGAGCGCGCCACTTGCGCCTTGCCGAGGTCGCTGGACTTGCCGAGATTGAGCTCGACCACACCAGCGCGGATGTTGGTGCCGCCGACGTCGACCGCGAGAATTGCATCATAGCCCTTCAGCATCCAGGCCGGCAGCAGATGCGCGGCACCGATGAGACCGGCATGATCCGGGTCGTTGCGAATGAGCTCAAGGTCGATGGCAACGCCGTCGGCTTTGAGCAGGAGGCCAGCGCGTCCGACCGCCAGCTCGCCGATGCGACTGGCGCTAAAGCCGCCGCCGATGACGAGGCATTCCGTGTCCCGCCAATCCTTGAGGCGCAGGAAACGGCGGATCACCTGGGCGAGCTGCTGGGCAAATTCCTCGACCGCGCTCTGGACCAGGCCGGCCGCGGTGGGATCGCCCTCGTTGAGGAGTGTCGCGAGCTTCTTCTTGCCGATGTCCTCACTGGGTTTGTCACCGAGGGGATCCTCGCCCAGGTCCTTCAGCGTCTTTCGCCACTTGTCGACAATGTCCCAGAACGCGGTCTTGCTCGCCCTATCGCCGACAAAGCCCTCGTCGTCCTCGACCTCGAGATTGTAGCTGTCGACCTTCACGCTGGGCAGCACCGAGGCGCCGTGCGTGGGAAGTTGGACTTGCTCGTCGGCTCGTTTTGCCATGCGCTTCGCTTAGCCCCAAGTGGCCAGTGACCAAGTGACCAGTGACCAGTGACCAAGTGACGGTCGAGTGACGGGCGGTCGAGTGACGGTCGAAAGTGAACGCGGCGGCTCAGCTGGAGGTTCCGGCCGGCCAGAGCCGGGAGGCAGGTATTGGGCGAGGAGGGGCGCGGGCCGGCACGCCGGGCGGCGGGCCCGGAGCAAGTCGGCCAGAAGCGTTGGCGGCTTAGACGCTTGCGGCCAGGGGCCGCCCACGGGGGTCGCCGGCTCGGGCGGCTTGCTCCAGGTCCTGGTCGAGGGCTTGGCGCGACCGCGGCGGCCGTCGTGGCCCGCGGCTGCGCCGGCAAGCCCTCAAGCCACCTGCGGCCAACCGCCGTCGGCTCGCGATCTGGCGGTCGGCGCAACTGCGGTCGGCTGCGCGCGGGCGCGCAAGGCAAGGCGGTCCTGCGAAGCGCTGATGGCGTCAAAATGCGATGGGCGAGGGTGCAATCGCGCTTGACCGGCCCGCGGCGCAGACCGACATACGCCACAGCTGCCCGCATTCGGACCCAACTGCGGTGCCGGGAAGCCTTGAGGAGAGACGCAATGGGTTGGTCGATCAAGTTGTTCGATGTCGGCTCGACGGCCGTGCGTATTCACATGACGTTCTTTCTGC
This sequence comes from Hyphomicrobiaceae bacterium, assembly GCA_035573335.1. Taxonomy (GTDB): domain Bacteria; phylum Pseudomonadota; class Alphaproteobacteria; order Rhizobiales; family Hyphomicrobiaceae; genus AWTP1-13. Next base: position 46,065 of record DATMZT010000025.1, read on the forward strand.
TGCTGGCCTGGATCGGTGCGATCCACTGGGCGCGCGGCGGCGCCGCCGAGGCCCTCGATGGCATCATCTTCATCGTGCTGTTGTTCGTGAGCGTGGTGCTGCACGAATTCGGCCACGTCCTTGCGGCGCGGCGTTACGGCATCAACACGCCGGAGATCACGCTGTTGCCGATTGGAGGCGTTGCCTCATTGGAGCGCATGCCGGAGAAGCCTGGTCAGGAAATCGTGGTGGCCTTGGCCGGGCCCCTGGTAACTTTGCTGATCGTCGTAGTACTGATGTTCGTGCTGGGCGCCCGCTTCGATCTCTCCCAGATGGCCCAGCTCGAGCAGGCGCAATCGAGCATGACCGGGCGTCTTGCCGCTGCCAACGGCGCGCTGCTGCTGTTCAATCTCATTCCAGCCTTTCCGATGGACGGCGGCCGCGTGCTCCGCGCCTTGCTGGCGATACCGCTGGGCTACACGCGTGCCACGCGCATTGCCGCCCTGATCGGCCAGGCCCTCGCCCTTCTGTTCGGGTTCATCGGGCTGTTTGGCAATCCGCTCCTGATCCTGGTAGCAGCCTTCATTTTCCTGGCCGCCAGCGGCGAGGCCGGCTACGTGCAGGCGCGCGAGTACACCCGCGGCTATCTTGCCCGGCATTCGATGATCACCTCGTTTCAATCGCTGACGCCGATGGCGACGGCGGACGACGCGGCGGCCTTGCTGCTACGCACGACGCAGCAGGAATTCCCCGTGCTCGACGGGGCGGGCACCTTGCGCGGTGTGCTGACGCGCGATGCCCTGATTTCCGCCTTGCAGCGCACGGGCGGGCAGACCCCCGTGATCGAGATCATGCAGCGCGATGTTCCGACCGTCCCGGAAAACGCCTGCGTGGAGAACATTCTTCCCCTGCTGCAGCGTGCGGGCCAGCGCGTAGTGGGCGTGGTCGACGGCCAGGGACGCTTCCTCGGTTACATCACCGCCGACAATTTGGCCGAGCTCATTATGATCGAAACATCGCGCGCATCGGGACCGGGTGCGCCTCTCGCCAAGCAGCCGGCAAGCGGCAGCGCTTGATGTTGAGGCAGGTCGCGTCGGCCGGGTGCAGATCGGGGGGGCCAGCACGCGCACGCCTCGCGGTAATTCGGCCCAGATAGCGGCCCAGATCAGGGATGGGGGGACGCAGCCGTCTGCGCCAAGATCCAACTAAGGAAGTCGCGCGATCCATCGACAATAGGCAAGACGACGAGCGCAGGGTTGCTGTAGGAATGCAGCCCCCGCACCTCGGCGATGACCTTGGCGGCCAGCGCCTGGCGCGTCTTGATCAGCATGGCGGTCTCGCTTTCGCGCTGGCGCTTGCCCTCCCAGACATATATTGACGTCATGGCGGGAAAAATATTGACGCATGCGGCCAGACCACGATCTATCAGCGCCTCACCGACCCGCTCGGCCTCGGCCAAAGAGCCATAGGTCGAATAGATCAGAACCAGCTTTTCGTTTGCTTGCAACTGAGTAGACCTCTAGGGAGCAGGCGCCGACAACCAGACTTCGGCGCCGGGCATCATATGACAGGATCGGCAGGCAAGTTCGAGAAGATTGCGTTTGTGGCGAGCGAGGTGCCACAGGCGCTCGATGCCCGCGAACGCCTGATCGAGAAATATGGCAATGCCGATCCCATGCATGCCGACGTCATCGTGGCGCTCGGTGGCGACGGGTTGATGCTGCAGACCCTGCGCACGTATCTGAAGGATGCGATTCCGATCTACGGCATGAATCGGGGGTCGGTTGGCTTTCTTACCAACGACTACAGCGAAAATGACCTGCGCGGTCGCCTTGAGCGCGCCGAACGCAACGTCATCCGTCCGCTGGCCATGACCGCCTACGACCAAAACGGGGACCTGCACAACGGCCTGGCCATCAACGAGGTATCGCTGTTCCGCCAGACGCATCAGGCGGCAAAGCTCAGGATCTCGATCGACGGCCGGGTGCGGCTCGACGAGCTCGTCTGCGATGGCGCGCTGGTGGCCACCCCGGCCGGTTCGACCGCCTACAACCTATCGGTGTTCGGGCCCATCATCCCGATCAAGGCGCCGCTGTTGGCCTTGACGCCCATTAGTGCGTTCCGACCGCGAGGGTGGCGCGGCGCCCTTTTGCCCAATGAGGCGAATATCGAGTTCGAGGTCTTGGAGCCGGAAAAACGCCCCGTCAGTGCCGTCGCCGACCACAATGAGACCCGATCGGTGACGCGGGTGGAGATTGCCCAGGGCAACCACATCGATCTGCTTTTGCTGTTTGACCCCGGCCACAGCCTGGATGAGCGCATCCTCTCCGAACAGTTCCGCTATTAGGGCGGTCACATCGAGCGCGGCGCACGTCTAGCGTGGCCCACCTTGCGCGGCGGGCCCGATCGGCGAGGGGCAAAGTTCGCTGCCGCGACCCCTTCGCCTGCAACGGCTGGATGTTATGATCGCCTCGGGGCCAAGGCCGGATGGCGCGGCGCTGACCGTGCCGCAGGCAAGCGTTGAGGTGACAATGCCGGGACTCTATCTAGAGGACTTCGAGGTGGGGCGCGTGTTCGAGCACGAGATCCGCCGTACCGTGACAGAGATGGACAACACGCTGTTCTCCTGTTTGACGCATAACCCGCAGCCGTTGCATATCGACCACGAGTTCGCGAGCAAGACCGAATGGGGCAAGCCCTTGGTGAACAGCCTGTTCACGCTCGGGGTCATGATCGGCATTTCGGTCAACGACACCACGCTCGGCACCACGATCGGCAACCTCGGCATGAGCGAGGTGAAATTCCCCAAACCCGTGTTTCACGGCGATACCCTGCGGGTGACGACGGAGATCCTCTCTAAGCGCGAAACCCGCTCGCGTGCCGATGCCGGCATCGTCGAGTTTCTGCACAAGGCCTATAATCAACGCGGTGATCTGGTGGCGGAGTGCCGCCGACAGGGCATGATGCGCAAACGGCCAAAGGTGTGAGGTCGCAAGATGCGTTCGTTGCTGTTCATTCCGGCCGACGATGACAAGAAGCTTGCCAAGGGCTTGGGCACCGGTGCCGACGGCTTGATCCTCGATTTGGAGGATTCGGTCGCCGCCGCCAACAAGCCGGCGGCGCGCGCGCTCGCCAAGGCCTACATCGAGGAAACGGCAGCCAGCGAGCACAGGCCGCAAATCCTGGTGCGTATCAATGCGCTCGACACGCCCTACTGGCAGGACGATCTGATCGGTGTCATGGACGCACGCCCGGATGCCATTCTGTTGCCGAAGGCGCGCTCGGGCGAGGATGTCCACACGCTTTCGGTGGCGCTCGGATCTGCCGAGCAGCGCAGCGCCAAGCCGGGACGGGGCACGCGCATCGTAGCGCTCACGACCGAGACGCCCATCTCATTGTTACAGATGCATAGTTATATCGGCGCCAGCACGCGGCTGCTGGCGCTGACCTGGGGGGCCGAGGACCTGTCGGCGGCGATCGGGGCGCGCAGCAACCGTGAGGATGACGGCCGTACCTGGACCTCGCCGTTTCGTCTGGCCCGCGACCTGTGCCTGTTTACGGCCGCGGCCGCCGAGGTCGCTGCCATCGATACGGTGTTCGTCAATTTTCGCGACGCGGCGGGCTTTCGCGGCGAGTGCGTGGCGGCGGCACGGGACGGCTTCAGCGGCAAAATGGCGATCCATCCCAATCAGGTGGCCGTTATCAACGAGGTATTTACGCCCGCGGCGGCGGAGATTGCCGAGGCGGAGGAGATTGTTCAGGCCTTCAAGGACAATCCGCAAGCCGGCGTGATCGCCATCCGCGGTCACATGGTCGACAGGGCCCACGTCGCGCGCGCCGAGCGCTTGTTGGCCCGCGCCAAGGCGGCCCGACGATGAGAGGGCGCGTTACAGCCGCTGGGCGATGAAGCGGGCAAGCGTTGGTCCCAGGATCAGTACGATCACGAGACGTACGACCTGCAAGGCCATCACGAAGGACAGATCGGCCTTGCTGGCCGCCCCGATGATCGCCACCGAATCCATGCCGCCCGGGCTGGTGGCGAGATAGGCCGTCAACGGATCGATGCCGGCGTAGCGCACCAGGATGGCGGCGAGCGCGGCGCACACCCCGATCATGACGCCGATGGCAAGCATGATCGGCAGCAGGGCGCGGGCGGCATGCTGCAGAATCTCACGGTTGAAGCTAAGGCCGATGCTCCAGCCCAGAAACGCGTAGGTGATCGCCAATAGCCATGGCGGCAGCACGATGTTGACGAGGCCCATGGCCTCGAGCACCGCCGCGATCGCCATCGGCACGAGCAGGGCGCCGGCCGGAATTCTCAGCGCCATGCCGATAAGGCCGCCGCCTGCCGCGATCAAAAGCGTGGCCAGGAAGCCGCCCCAGTCAAGCGCGGTGAACCAGCCGAGCTCGGCGCTTGGGCCGGGTTGGCCGACCCAAAAGCGCGCGACCAGCGAGGCGACCGCCGCGACCAGGACCACGCGCAAGTATTGCATGAAGGCGACCAAGCGAGCATCGGCACCGAACGCCCCTGCCATGATCATCATGACCGAGGCACCGCCGGGCGCGCTGCCCCACACCGCGGTCGACCCGGGCAATACCTTCCAGCGGCTGATGAGCCAGCCGAGCACGCCGCTGCTGGCGATAATGGCCAGCACGGTTGCGAGCAAAAGCGGCCAATCCCTGAGGAAGGCGTGCACGATGTCGCCGGTGATCGAACGCGCGATCAAACAGCCAACAATGGTCTGGGAGGCGAACACGGCACGGCGCGGCACGCTAAGGCGGGCACCGTTGCTGCCCAAAAAGATCCCCGCGATCATCGGGCCCAATAGCAAGGCGGCCGGCAGGTGCGCTAGGGCAAAGAGCGCAGCCAGCAGCAACGAACCGGCAAGCAGCAGGCAGCATTGTCCGCCCCAGGGCATGGCTTCAAACAGTGCGGCGCGGCGGAGGGGCTTGGGTGCTGGCGGCATCATGAGCCCTGGCGCCGGTCTTTGCGCTCAGTGGAGGGTCTTGCCGGCGACCGGCGGCATGGCAGGGACGTTTGAGGCTATTCCGCCGCCCGTACCTTGAGCTTTGCCATGCCCTGTTCGGCCGTGGGCCGGTCGATGGCAAAGACGTTTTCAGGGTTCACCACGCCGTAGTCCATGTAGCCGAGACGCGCGATGGGGCGCATGGCGCCGGTGTCGACCAGGCCATCCTTGATGAAGGTATCGTCGATGTAGATGCCCACGACTTGCCCGAAGATGACCGAGTACGTCGACGGCTTGCCCGGCTCCAGCGCGGGCAGGTCGATCGTCTTCCAATGCTTGCACTCGAACGCGGCGGGGCTCTCCTTGACGCGCGGCGGCTGCACCAGCCGGCTGGCGGCCGCGGTCAGTTCTCCGATTGGAAACTCGTCGATCCCATGCGCCACCGGTGCCGAGGTCATGTTCATGTTGAAGCGCAGGTCGTAGGTGGCGAGCGAGCACACGAACTCGCCCGTCTCCTCAATGTTGCGGAGAGAATCCTTGCGACCGGCCGAGCTGAACATGACGTAGGTCGGCCGCTCGCCCACGGCGTTGAAGAAGCTGTAGGGGGCAAGGTTGCAAATGCCGGCCTTGCTGACGGTCGAGATCCACCCGATCGGCCTCGGTACGCACAGGGCCTTGAAGGGATCGTGCTTCAGTCCGTGCTTGTTGTCGCGGGTCTCGTAAAACACTTTCCTGCGTCTCCTGCGTTGGCTCAGCTGTTCCAGCGGCTGACGATCTGATCGAGCTGCGGGCGGTCGCGCTCGGGTTGGTGCTCCTTGGCGGTGCCGATGTAGATAAAGCCGGCGATCCGCTCGTTGCGTTGGAGCCCTAAGGCTGCCTGCACGGTGCGGCTATAGGAATACCATTCGGTGATCCAGGAGGTACCGAAGCCAAGGGCATTGGCGGCAAGGCAAAGATTGAAGCAGGCGGCACCGCAGGACAACACCTGCTCCCATTCCGGGGCCGCCGGATTGGGCGTCACCCGCGAAATGACCGCCACCACCGTGGGCGCCCGCATCAAGCGCGTTCGCTCCGTCTCCAAGCGCGCCGCCGACGGCGCCTCCCGCTCCTCCGCCTGCAAAGCCTTGAGCAAGACGCGGCCGAAGTCGGTGCGTGCCTCACCCTCAAAGACGATGAAACGCCAGGGTACGAGCTTCTTGTGGTCGGGGACGCGGGCGGCCGCAGTCAGGATGGCCTCGAGCTCGGCAGCGTTTGGGCCCGGCTCGGTCATCATGATCGGCTTGACGGACCGCCGTTTCAGGAGCAACTCGAGGGTGATTTGACTCATCGGACGCACTCTAGGGTAGCGATGCGTCCTCGCTAAACCAAGTTCTGGGCGAGTACAATGGGGGTGCGGGTGCCGGACCCGCAGTTGGGAACGTTGGAGCTGATGGTGTCGAGCCTGCGCCAATGCTGTCGGCGATTGCGGCCTTGGAGCCTGGCGGCGGCCCTCCTGCTCATTGTCTGTGCAGGCGCGCGGGCGCAGCCGGGGGATGCCGCCGCCGTGGTGATCGTGTTCGACGGCTCGGGGTCGATGTGGGGCCCGATCGAGGGGACGCGGCAAAGCAAGCTGGTGGTTGC